>JAZRVR010000009.1:0-111661 GCA_045599285.1 Paludibacteraceae bacterium
ATACATAAGGATTCTTCATGCAGGACAACCTGCAAAAATCATACGAATTTTAATCGTCTGAATCGAAAAATCCTCGTAACCGACTAATTTACAATAATTTCAAAGAACAATTCCCGATTTTAATGGGACAGTAATGATATAAAATATAAAATAAGGAATCGATGACTAATTTTGTAGAAGAATTACGCTGGCGCGGCATGCTGCATGACATGATGCCAGGTACGGAAGAACAGTTGATGAAAGAGGTTACGGCAGCCTATGTGGGTATCGACCCAACGGCTGACTCGCTCCACATAGGACACCTTTGCGGCATCATGATGCTGCGTCATTTTCAACGTTGTGGACATAAACCTATTGCTCTGATAGGTGGTGCTACCGGCATGATAGGTGATCCGTCTGGTAAATCGGCAGAGCGTAATCTGCTGACAGAAGAGACGTTGCGTCATAATGTGGCTTGCATCCGTGAGCAGCTGGAGCATTTCCTGGATTTCAACTCCACGGAACCCAATGCCGCAGAACTGGTGAACAACTACGACTGGATGAAGGACTATACTTTCTTGGATTTCGCGCGCAATGTAGGTAAACTGATCACGGTGAACTACATGATGGCAAAAGACTCGGTCAAGAAACGCTTAAATGGTGAAAATCAGAATGGTATGTCGTTCACAGAGTTTACATACCAACTGCTGCAGGGATACGATTTTGTGTATCTGAATGAGCATAAAGGATGCAAATTGCAGATGGGTGGATCTGATCAATGGGGTAATATCACGACCGGAACCGAACTCATCAAGCGCATGACCGGAAATGATGCGTATGCCCTGACTTGCCCGCTGATTACCAAGGCAGATGGCGGAAAATTCGGTAAGACGGAAAGCGGTAATGTGTGGCTGAGCAAAAAATACACGAGTCCGTATAAGTTCTTCCAATTCTGGATGAACGTGGGCGATGATGATGCCAAACGATACATCAAAATCTTCACCAGTCTGGGTCGCGAGACGATTGAAAATCTGATCGCTGAGCATGACCAAGCACCACATATGCGCCTGCTACAGAAGACGTTAGCCAAGGAGGTGACCATCATGGTTCACAGCGAGGCGGACTACAACGCTGCGCTGGAGGCATCGAATATCCTGTTTGGAAATGCTACCGCAGATGCACTTCATCAATTGGATGAGGAGACCTTCCTACAGGTGTTTGAGGGTGTGGAGCAGTATGAGGTTAGTCGTGCAGAGTTAGAGGCAGGAATCGCTCCCTTGGATCTGCTGGCAGAGAAGACGAAAGTGTTCCCATCGAAGGGTGAGGCGCGCAAGATGATTCAGGCGAATGGTTTCTCGATGAACAAGGAGAAACTGACTGATGCTCAGACTCCTATCACGACAGCATCGCTCCTGAATGACAAGTATCTGCTATTCCAAAAAGGTAAGAAAAATTACTATCTGATAGTGGCAAAATAAAGTGTTGCTACTATTGCAGTCAGAATGAAAATAATGCGGTCGGAGTTGGTACGCAACTCGGCAAAACTGCTGAGCGCAAATGTGATAGCACAGGTGATAGGCATTGCTGTCTATCCTGTGTTGACACGACTATATGTGCCGGAAGATTTTGGACTGCTAAATCTGTTTTTGTCGATTGGCGGAGTGCTGACTCTGTTTACAACGGCGGAATATCAATATGCCATCGTGCTGCCCAAAGAAGAAGAAAAAGGACGTGCGGTTCTGCATGTGGGTGGTGGTATTTTGCTGATTGTCAGTGTACTGGTTGCTGTAAGTGTGGCGTTCTCTAGACCGATAGCGGTGGTGTTTGGTGCACCTGAACTAGCAAGATGGTATTGGCTGATGCCAGTGTTTGTGCTTTGCTCGGGTGCGTGGGTGCTACTCAATTATTACTACACGCGACATAAGGATTTCGCGCGTGTGTCAGCGTATCAAGTATCGCAGTCTGTTTGGTCGTCGGTCGTGAAAGTGGGCTTGGGCTATTACAAAATGACAGGTGGTCTGCTGATAGGTAGTGTGCTGGCGCCGCTGGTGTCGCTGGGAATCAGTATCAGGCAGGCTTGGCGGTTGAGGCTGCGAGAACTGCTGCATGTGGATAAGGCGTTATGTCGCGAGGTGGCGAAAGAGTATCGAAACTTTCCGATGTACTCGTTGCCAAGGGCGGTAATCAATAATCTGAGCGGTAATCTGCCGGCTTTTGTGCTGACACCTGTGTTCGGACTGACGCAATTGGGCTATTTCGGCATGGCGATGACGCTTGGATTCAGACCGCTGAATATGATAAGTGCTTCGCTGCATCAGACATTCTATCAGCGGACGGCAGAGGCGGTCAATCGTAAGCAGTCGATACTGCCATTTTTTAGGAAGTTTATAGGGAAGATGCTGATAGTGGCAGTACCGTGCGCGGTGGTGCTGTGGATTGTGCTGCCGTGGTTGACGGAGTGGCTGCTGGGTGCAGGTTGGGCACAGACGGGTGAACTGATACGCGTGATGTTGCCGTGGTTGGTGATGTCTGTGCTGGTAGCGCCAATATGTTTTATTTCGGATGTGTTTGGTAAACAGAAGATTGGACTGCTGTTTGAGATTCTGTTCCTGCTGGCACGTCTGGCGGGTCTGGGTGTCGGCATATGGATGGACAGTTTCTACATGGCCATCGTAGGGTATGCCATAGGTGGTGCTATCGTGATTTTCTGCCAACTGATGTGGCTGATGAGTTTAGTGCGAGGATATGAGCGCACGTTGATAGATCTCAAGTAATTGTTTGCCTACGGCGTCGTAGGAATATTGCTGACCGTGCTTGCGAATGCAGGCGGGGTCGAAGTCGGTGTGGTGGTCGAGCAGGTAGAGAATCTGCTCGGCGAGTGCGGATTCGTCTTCAGACGGAACAGTGATGCCGCAGTCGGCGGGAAGTTGTAATCCGGTGGTGTTGGTATAGAGACAGGGAATGCCGATGGCGGCAGCCTCTGCCAGTACAATGCCGTATGTTTCATAGCGTGAGAATAGGAGGAAGAAATCGGCTGCGCGCATGTGCTCTGCAACTTGTTCGGGTGTCTGTTCGCCTGTAAAACAGATTATTCCGGCAGGAAAATGGAGCGAATCGGTGTAAGCGCGGACTGAATCGAAGTCTATACCCGTTCCAACGAGGGTGAGTGTGAAGCCCTGGCGCTGGTCGGCTATGCGGCGAACGGCACGGAGGAGTCCCCGGATGTTCTTGGCTTTCTCGTCAAAACAGCTGACATGAAGAATGGAGGTGGGGGATGACGACAACGATGATGACTTGCAAGGCGTTAGCGATGACGATGGGTAGAAGAAGTCGTCCACGACATTGTGGATACGCTGGAAGTGACTGTTCGTGAAGCCGTTGGCGCGCATGGCGTCTTCGAGCATTTGACTGACGGGGAGGACGGCGTGCGCCTGACGACAGATGAGTTGCATTAATCTCTTGTGCCAGCCTCCGTGAATGCTGAAGTTCTGCGGCAGGTAGCCGCTCCAATGCTCGACAATCACATAGGGAATGTGGTGCACGAGTTTCAGGTAGAGCGGCAGGAGACCGTTCTTGGTGATGACGTTCAGTTGGCAGATATCCGGCATGCCGAACCGTTGCTTAACGGTTGCGTATCCCTTGCTGATTGCGGCGAGGAAATTCGAGGGGTAATAGACGTAGATTTCTCGGACACCATTGGTGGTTTGCTCAACGATTTCGGTGTGGTGTATGTTCTTGTCCAAATGACAGTACAGCACACAGACCTCTACCCCCTGCCGGACAACGGCTTCCGCATGCTTGCGCACAAAGAGACCTGCCATGGCATCGTAACGATGCGGGTACCATTCGCTGAGGTAGAGAAGTTTCATGAGATATATGTAAAAATATATATGTAATATGTAAGATGGAGATCGATGCTCGAAGTTGGACTACAGACTATCAGATGCCGTATTTGATGTTGCGTAATTTATTGATAAACAGGGCGATGGCGAAGAGCGGATTGTAGTATCGCTCGACACTATAATAGGTGGCAGGTTTACTGCCGAACTGCCGATAGTGGTTGGCAATACCACGCACCATACTGCCCTCAAAATCGAAGATGACACCTTTCTCGCGGGCTAATTTGAGCGCCTCAAGTACCAACAAAGCGCTGGCACCAGAATCCTTGTGCATGGGGTTGAAGCAAGGCATGAGATAGTACATGTTGTGCTTGTCCCAAACCAGATATGCGGCGGCATAAACGACGCCATCGGCATTACGGATGGTGATGACTTCCGCCTGATTGTTGCGACGCGTTTTGCGATCCAGAACCAGCAGAAACTCTCGCGTGTAGGTTATCTGTTTGTGCTGTAGACCAAGGAAATAGCGGTGCGTCTGGTGGAACTCTTCTGCCGACATGCCACGCTCTGCATGGAGCGAGAGTGCCTTCTGCAACTGACGCTTTTTGTTCTTGGAGAAAGCTGCAATGACGGCATCCAAATCGTGTAGATCCTCGATGCGGTAAGTGACTCGCTCTCGTGTGCGGAAACCTAATGCCTTCATGACCGGAACAGCCTTGCTGGCGATGGGGTAGTGCTGGTAGTAGTAACTGAGTTTTAGCGCTTTGAGCTGCTCGACAAAGTCGTCACAGATGGCACGAATGTCGATGGCATCTTCTGTTCCCTCAATCAAACCACCATTCTGTGCTAGCCAGATGCCTCCAATCTGTGTTTCCTGTGGCATGACGATCCATCTCATGTGCCACTTTTTGCGGATGAGATAGGGCAAGGCGGCACGAATGGTGCCGTCGGGGTTGTAACTGAGCAGGACATCCCACTCCTTGCCGGCACACACGGCATCCATCCACCATGGCTGCATGAAGATGGGTAAGTGCTCTTGGGTGGCGGTCCACTGCTTGTAAAGTTTTTTGTTGGTATCGGTCATGGTACGCTAATCTTACGCTAATGATACGCTAATGATATGCTAATGATATGCTGAATGTAGTGACGCAACACAGTTGCTAATGTAGTGACAATGTAGTGACAATGTTATGAAAGGACATTGGAAGGAGATGCAGAGGAGACAGGGACATCGGTGGGGCGAGAGAGAATCTGCACGCTCTCGGCAATGATCTCGGTTTTGCGACGCGTTTGTCCGTCTTTCTCCCATGTGCGAGTTTGGAGTTTTCCCTCAATGTAGAGTTGCATGCCCTTTCGGACATATGTTTCTGCCCATTCGGCGAGGTTTCTCCAGAGCACGATGGCATGCCATTCGGTTCGGTCAGGCACCTGTGTGCCGTTGGACATGGTGTATCCTCGCTCGGTAGTAGCCAGGTTGAAAGTGGCGATGGCGTTGCCTCTGTCTAGATACCTAACCTCGGGGTCTGTGCCTACGTTTCCGATCAAAATAACTTTGTTAACAGATGACATAGCGGCTAATTGTTGTATCTAATTGTCAAATTCTATAAATTCGGTGCAAAATTACAACTTTTTTTGCATATATCAAAATTTTGTTGTAACTTTGCAGAAAATTTAACGAAAAATTTAGCCATTTATGAAACACACAAGAGTTTTAGTATTGGGATTGGCCACAATGCTGTGCCTATGTCTGCGTGCAGAATCCGCGGAGCAATATGTTCGTTGTCTGGCATTCTACAACCTGGAGAACCTATTCGATACCATTCATGATGAGGGTAAAAATGACTACGAATACCTGCCTGATGGCGGTATGCACTGGACCGGAATGAAGTATGTGAACAAGTTGCACAACATGGCCTATGCAATCTCTCAATTTGGAAAGGACGTGGACCCGCGCGGCGCAATTTGTGTGGGTGTGTGCGAGGTAGAGAATATCGGTTGTCTGGAAGACCTTTGCGCTCAGCCGGAGATGGAAGGTAAATACAAACCGATTCTGCTGGAAGGTCCGGATCGCCGTGGTGTAGATTGCGGTTTTCTGTATCAGCCAGAGTTCTTTAAGGTGACTAATGTTAAGGGACATGAACTCAATGCTCACTATGCAGATGGTGGCGTGGTGAAGACCCGTTTGCAACTGCTGGTTTCGGGTTATCTGATGGGTGCCGGCAAGCCGGAGAAGATCCACTTTATCGTCAACCACTGGCCCAGCCGCTATGGTGGCGAGCTCAGTTCGCGCCCGACCCGTGATTCGGCAGCGATGCTGTGTAAGTCGATTTGCGATAGTATCTATCTAAAGGAGCCGCGTGCGAAGATTGTGATCATGGGTGACCTGAACGATGATCCGTACAATCACAGTTGCGCAGAGGTGCTGGCAGCCAAGAAGACCCGTGAGGAGGTTGGCGAGCAAGGTTACTTCAACACGATGTGGCAGAAACTGGATCGCGGAATCGGTTCGCTGGCATACAATGGTGCATGGGATCTGTTTGACCAGATCATCATCTCGGAGCCGTTGATGAGCGAGCCCCTGGAATCGGGTAAGTGGACCTACTGGAAATCAGAGATATTCAACAAGCCTTTCCTGACCGTACAGGAGGGTAAGGATAAGGGAACTCCGCTTCGTACGCACAAGAGTGGCGTATGGCAAAATGGCTACGGAGACCACTATCCAACAATGATCTATCTCATCAAAAAGAAATAAAAGAGAGAACACATATATGGAATCGTTGAGGAAAGATTTGGCTCCAATACGGATGCGTAACTATGGTCGTATTCTGCAAGACATTGTAGCATACGCGTGTACGATAGAAGATGTGAAGGAGCGACAAATAATGACGGTGTATATAGCCCAATGTATGCGTCAGAAGAACATGGTGTGGAATAGGGATCAAGAATTTGGTTTAGCACGCGTTAAGGCAGATGTTGCAACCCTAAGCAACGGACAACTGACGTGCGATTTCCCCGAATTCGAACAAATGCTATCGCAGATGCCTGGTCAAGGTAATCCGCAAATGTCTGGAAAAAAGAAGAAAAAGTAAATTGCTTACTCATTATCAACTCTTTATTACAAATTCAGTCATGGTATTAGGATCAAATCCTTTCAAGGTGTTTGCGGGTAGTCAAGGTGAGGCTATTGCGCAACGCGTTTGCGAGTATCTTGGATGCTCGCTGGGTAAAGTTAACATTGAGCGCTTCTCGGACGGAGAGTTCGCAGTATCGTTTGATGAGTCGGTTCGCGGACATGTGGTGTATTGCGTACAGTCCACCTGCCCCAGTACGGACAATCTGATGGAACTGCTGCTGATGATCGATGCGGCTCGCCGTGCCAGCGCCTACAAAGTAATGGCGGTGATTCCGTATTACGGTTGGGCTCGCCAGGATCGCAAGGACAAACCTCGTGTGTCGATAGGCGCCAAGGTGGTGGCCAACATGCTGCAATCGGTAGGCGTGGATCGCGTAATCACGGTGGATCTGCATGCCGATCAGATTCAGGGATTCTTTGATATTCCGGTGGATTGCCTCTTTGGTGCCAACGTGCTGGCTCCGTATGTGGCAAGCCTCAATCTGAAGAATCTGGTGGTGGCATCTCCGGATGTAGGTGGCTCGAAGCGTGCTGCTAATTTTGCCAAGAAACTGCAGGTGCTGACCGGTCGCGAAGTGCCGATGGTAATCTGCTACAAGCATCGTGCCAAAGCCAACGTGGTAGATGAGATGCGCGTGCTGGGTGATGTGCAAGATGCCGATGTAGTCATCATAGATGACATCGTGGATACCGCAGGAACATTATGCAAGGCCGCTCAGGTAATGAAGGAGGCCGGAGCGCATACGGTACGTGCCGTGCTGAGTCATGGTGTGATGTCAGGTCCTGCTGCTGAGCGTGTGAACAACAGTCAGCTGGAGGAGTTGGTGTTCACGGATTCGCTGATTTTTGATACCGCTCGTTGCTCGAAGGTGCATATTGTGAGTCTGGCAGAGCAGATTGCCGGAACAATCAAGGCCATCCAAGAGCATCGCTCGGTAAGTGAGGTAAATGTAAAATACTAATGTCGAAACATCTTTTATACATTGTATTGGCTCTGACATTGCTGTCGTGCAATGGGGGCAAAGGAAAGAGTGTTGTAGTGCAGCGTCCGCCGTTCTCGGCGGACTCTGCCTACTCGTATATCAATCGTCAGATGCAGTTCGGACCACGTGTGCCCAACAGCAAGGCGCACACCGATTGTGCCGTGTATCTCATTGAACAACTGAGAAAAAATGGTGCTCAGGTGGAGCTGCAAAAAGGCGTAATGCCGGATTATAGCGATCGCTCTCAAGCGATTTTTAATGTAATCGGACACTTTAATACGGAGTGCTCGGGTATGCCTGTTCTGCTCTGTGCACACTATGACACGCGTCCGTGGTGCGACGAGGAAGAGGAATACAACGATCGCTTTATGAACGTGCCGGGTGCCAATGATGGTGCCAGTGGCGTGGGTGTGCTGCTGGAGGTGGCTCGCCAGTTGGCGGATAGCGCTTTGGGTGTGAAGCGGCCTGTGGATATCGTGTTCTTTGACTGCGAGGATATGGGAACTCCAGCCTTCTACACAGGAATGCAACGCGAGAACACATGGTGCCTGGGTTCGCAACTCTGGGCAATGGAGAATACCAAAGCATACAATTATGGTATATTGTTGGATATGGTTGGCGCCCCAGATGCGGTGTTCCCGAAGGAGTATTTCTCTCTGCAATATGCGGAGAATTACATGGAACAAGTATGGCGCGCGGCAGATCAGTTGGGTTATGGCAAGTACTTTAGCAGTCAGCCGGCATACCCCATCACGGATGATCACTACTATGTGAATACCATTGCTGGCGTACCTTGCATAGATATCATTCATTATGACGTGCGCAATGAGTCGGGATTTGCCGATTGGTGGCACACGCGTGAGGATGATATGCGAAATATTAGTCATGAGACACTACAAGCAGTTGGGGAAGTAGTTATGTATATGCTAACCCATTGATGCTGCAACAGATATAAGAAGAAAGAAATGGAACTACTACGAATAGTTGATTTGCACGCTTCTATAGCGGGTAAAGAGATATTGAAGGGGGTAAACCTCACCATTCAAGAGGGTGAGGTACATGCGATTATGGGACCCAACGGGGCGGGAAAGTCAACGCTGAGTGCCGTGCTGACGGGTAATCCAGCCTACGAAGTTACGTCGGGTGAGGTATGGCTGAAGGGCAAAAACCTATTGACAATGCCGGCAGAGCAGCGCGCTCGTGAGGGCGTGTTCTTGAGTTTTCAATACCCCGTAGAAATTCCAGGTGTGAGTATGGTCAACTTTATGCGTACGGCGGTGAACGAGAAGCGTCAGTATGAGGGCAAACCTGCACTATCGGCTACCGAGTTTCTCAAGTTGATGCGCGAGAAGAAAGCCCTGGTGGAGATGGCCGACAAACTTAACAACCGCTCTGTGAATGAGGGTTTCTCGGGTGGTGAAAAGAAGAAGAATGAGATTTTCCAGATGGCCATGCTGGAGCCATGTCTGCGCATACTGGATGAGACAGACTCGGGATTGGATATTGATGCCCTGCGCATTGTGGCCAGCGGAGTGACCAAACTGAAGACCGCAGAGAATGCGACGATTGTCATCACGCACTATCAGCGCCTATTGGACTACATTGTTCCTGACCTTGTACACGTACTTTCGGATGGTAAGATTGTGCGAACCGGAGGTAAGGAACTGGCATTGGAACTAGAAAAAATAGGTTACGAATGGCTGAACAAATAATAGCACAGGGAGAAACACGGGAGTTGGTGCTGATCAACGAGCCGGAGGTAAATCTCGCCTTCAAACAGGAGGCGGGGTCTGTGTTGCGAGTGCATATATTCAACTTTGATTCAGCTGAGAATCAACTGTCAATCGACCAAATCGGCGAAGGATGCGTGACGGAAATCTATAGCCTCGCGTGCGTGCGCGATAAAAATTATGTTCGCACGCACACGCGCGTGAGCCATGCTGTGGGCGGAGGAAAATCGAAGCAAGTGATGAAGTTTGTGCTTGCCGATGAGGCGAAGGGCGAATTCTTTGGCGAACTGAAAATCGCGAAAGACGCTCAGCATACCGAGGCACAACAGACCAATCGCAACCTGCTGCTGAGCGAGCGAGCTACCATGCGTACACGTCCACAATTGGAGATTTATGCTGATGATGTCAAGGCCAGTCATGGTGCCACAACCGGACAACTGGATGAATCGGCGCTATTCTATATGCAACAACGCTGCCTGAGCGAAGACGAAGGTCGCCGATTACTGCTGCAGGCCTTTATGTCGGATGTCGTCGATACACTAACCAACGACCAGCAGCGGGAGCAAGTGATGAATATCATTGAGAATATCTGATGGAACCAACGATATTTACATACCAATCCCCTGTTACACTAGAGAATGGGGCTGTTTTGCCATCGGTGGATATTGCTTATCACACGTATGGTACATTGTCAGCATCAAGGGACAATGTGATTTGGGTGTGCCACGCCTTGACCGCCAATTCGGAAGTGGCAGATTGGTGGCCTCATACCGTAGAGAATGGACGCTTTTTGGATCCGGATAAGTGGTTTGTGATCTGTGCAAATGTACTGGGTTCATGCTATGGTACGACCGGTCCGACCTCTATCAATCCCGCTACAGGCAAGCCCTACTACGGCGCTTTCCCCAAGGTAACGGTGCGCGATATGGTGCATTGCCATCAGTTGCTGGCAGAGCACCTAGGCATATCGCATGTTCGTCTGCTGATAGGTGCGTCGATAGGTGGGTATCAGGCGATAGAGTGGGCTGCCATGAATAATGAGTGGGCAGACCAGTTCGCATTCCTATTTACAGCTCCGCAGATAACTCCTTGGATAGCAGCGATTAACGAATCACAACGAATGGCGATAGAGTGTGATCCTACGTATGGAACTGATGACCCAATGGCCGGTCGTAATGGCATGGCAGTAGCTCGCAGTATAGGTTTGCTGAGTTATCGTGGCGGTTCCGGATACAATATCAGTCAGCGCGACGAGAACCCGGATGAGGCATGCTTTACGCATCGTGTTCAGACTTATCAGCGATACCAGGGTGAGAAATTACGTCGCAGATACGACTGCTATGCCTATGTGCGGATGTGTGATGCTGTGGATAGTCACAACGTTGCTCGTGGCAGAGGCACATTGGCTGAGGTGCTACACACCATCACTAAACCTACATTGCTGATGGCTTGTACTACGGATCTGATTTTCCCTCCGGAGGAGCAGGCTGTGATGCGTGAAAATATACCAAATAATGTGTTCCGACTGATTGACTCGCCCTTTGGACATGATGGTTTTCTTGTGGAGTATGAGCAGCTGGATCGTATTATTCAAGAGTTTATGAGAGGATGAAAGTTCTGAAGTTTGGAGGAACCAGTGTCGGTTCGGTGGAGAGTATTCTCTCCCTTAAAAATATAGTAGAAGACGCGGCCAAGACGCAGCCTATTATAGTGGTTGTGAGTGCGTTAGGAGGAGTGACGGATCAACTGTTGCTCACCGCTCGCATGGCAGAGTCTGATGACGAAAACTGGCGTGCGGAGTTTGAAAAGATGCAGCTGCGCCATCATCAGATGGTAGAGACAGTGATTACAGATGCCGCTGTGCGTCAGGCACTACTGGTGGAGATTGATAGCCTGCTGCAGGAGTTGCATAGTATCTACTATGGTGTATCGCTCATTCATGATTTGACCCCTAAAACACAGAATACGATTGTCAGTTATGGTGAGCGATTGTCGTCTCGCATTGTAGCCACGCTGATTAGTGGTTGCGAATGGTATGATTCGCGTTGCTTCATCAAGACGGAATATCAGAATGGACATCATCAACTTTGCTCTAGTCTGACCACGCAATTGCTTCATAATCTGCATGGTAAATTACCGCATATTGCTTTGTTCCCAGGCTTCATATCCAGTGATTGCACTACCGGAGAGGTGACTAATTTGGGACGCGGAGGTAGCGACTATACTGCGGCTATCCTGGCTGCGGAGTTGGGGGCTGAGATGCTGGAGATATGGACGGATGTGAATGGATTCATGACGGCTGACCCACGTGTGATAACAGGGGCTTATACTATTCCGGAATTGACATATCAGGAGGCTACCGAGTTGTGTAACTTCGGTGCAAAGGTGATTTATCCGCCTACCATCTATCCTGTGTGTGTCAAGAACATCCCAATTCTGATTAAGAATACGTTCAATCCAACAGATCCAGGCTCAATCATTCGTATTGCGACGGATGAGGATAATAAACCCATCCGTGGTATTTCATCCATCAAGGACGTGGCGTTGATTACCGTATCGGGTTTATCCATGGTGGGTGTGATAGGCGTTAACCGTCGCATTTTCACCACTTTAGCAAATAATGGCATCAGCGTGTTCATGGTTTCGCAAGCCAGTTCGGAGAACTCGACTTCTATTGGCGTTCGTGAGCAGGATGCGATGCGTGCGGCCGAGGTGCTGAACGAGGAGTTCTCTACCGAGATTCATGCCGGGTCGATGTATGAGATGTCCGTTGTCACCGGACTGGCTGCTGTGGCTATTGTGGGTAAGAATATGCGTCGCAACTTGGGTGTGCCGGGTCGTCTGTTCTCGACGTTGTCGCGTAGCGGTGTGGATGTGATAGCTTTTGCGCAAGGCGCAGGTGGCACCAATATCTCGTTTATCGTACGTGATGAGCAGTTGAGCAAGGTACTGAATGTGATTCATGATGCCTTTTTCCTTAGTGAATATCAGGAACTTAACTTGTTCGTTTGTGGCACAGGAACGGTGGGCGCTATGCTGCTGGAGCAGATTCGCCTGCAGCATGAGACGCTGATGAATGAGCGACGCCTGCGCCTCAATGTGGTGGGAATCGCCAGTTCGCGTCGTGCCATATACAATGCGGATGGCATCGATCTGTCTGCCTACAAACAGAATCTGCAGTCCTCGCAGGATAGCAATACCAGCAAACTTTGTGACACGATACTCTCTATGAATCTGCACAATAGCGTGTTTGTGGATTGTACCGCCAGCGCGGATGTGGCTGCGCTGTATGAGCGACTGCTGGAGCACAACGTCAGCGTAATTGCCGCCAATAAGATTGCTGCCAGTGGAGACTATGATAGGTATAAACGCCTGAAACACTTGGCTTTGTCGCGTGGGGTCAAATACCGCTTCGAGACGAATGTGGGCGCCGGACTGCCAATCATCAGCACCATCAATGACCTGATCAACTCTGGAGATAGAGTGCACAAGATTGAGGCCGTGCTGAGTGGAACACTGAATTTTATTTTCGGTGAACTTAGCGCGCAAGTGCCTTTCTCTGAGACAGTTCGTCGTGCAAAAGAGCAAGGCTATTCCGAGCCGGATCCACGTATTGATTTGAGTGGCACGGATGTTGTACGTAAGATTGTGATTCTGGCACGTGAAGCGGGGTATCGCATTGAGACAGGGGATGTAGAGCGACATCTGTTCTTGCCGGATAGTTTCTTCTCCGGTTCGGTGGAGGACTTCTGGCTGCATCTGCCGGAACTAGATGTCGATTTTGAGACACGTCGTCAGGTACTGGGTAATAATCGTTGGCGTTTTGTGGCTACGATGGAGGATGGCAAGGCATCCGTTGCTCTGCGTGAGGTAGGTCCTGAGCACCCGTTCTACCACTTGGCGGGATCGAATAATATCGTGATGCTGACGACTGAGCGATACCGCGAGTACCCCATGGTGGTGCAAGGATATGGTGCCGGTGCGGGTGTGACGGCTGCGGGCGTTTTTGCTAATATTATATCAATTGCTAATGTATGATAGGTCTGTTCAATGATAATTTTCCACCTATTCTGGACGGTGTGGCTCTGACGGTTCGCAACTATGCGGATTGTATGAGTCGGCGCGGAGAACAACTCTGTGTCGTTACGGCTAATGCCCCTCATGAACCCTATGACTTACCATATCCGGTGTATCGGTATGCGTCTCTACCTCTGCTGATGCGCAAACCCTATCGATATGGTTTTCCCGCGTTGGATGCCAGACTGATGCGTACCCTTCGTGAGCAGGATTTCAGCATTATTCATGCGCATTGTCCTTTCATGACCGGTAGGTTGGCCGTCAATATCGCGCGTCAAAGGCGTATCCCATTGGTGGCAACGTTTCACTCTAAATACAGACAGGATTTTGAGCGCTCTGTTCCTGTGAAATTTGTTGTTGATCAGATGGTTAAGGAGGTCGTTAACTTCTATAATTCCGTTGATATGGTATGGATCCCACAAGCTTCCGTTGAGCCCGTCTTGCGTGAATATGGCTATACCGGAGCGGTGGATGTTATGGATAATGGTAACGATTTTGTGTGTCCTAACCAGCATGTTACTGCCTATCGACAACATATGCGCGAACATTTGGGTTTGCGTCAGGACGAGACGATGTTGCTCTTCGTCGGTCAGCATATTTGGGAGAAGAACATAGGTTTTATTTTGGATTCAATAGCGCGCATCAAGTCGCTACCTTATCATTTGTTCATGATAGGTATTGGCTATGCGTCTGAGCAGATTCGCAAGCGTATTCATGAGTTGGATTTGGACAATAAGGTGACGATGTTGGGGGCTATTTCGGACAGAAATGTCCTGAAGGAATACTATGCGGCAGCTGATTTGTTTCTATTTCCATCGCTGTACGATAATGCTCCTCTGGTGGTTCGTGAGGCGGCTGCCATGCATACACCTACCATCATGTTGTCTGATTCTACATCGGCAGAGATTATTCAGAGTGGCTACAATGGCTTTCTGACAATCAACGACATACACGTGTATGCACAAACTATCAGGTATTTGATGGAGAATCCGAAGTTGGTCAGTCAGGTAGGAGACAATGCCGCGCTGACCATTGCTCGCTCGTGGGATGATGTAGTGGGTGAGGTGCTGAACCGATATCGAGATATTCAGATTGCGTATCGAAGTAGATATTTCTCATAAATGCAGAGGATTAAAGCCATTTTCATATTATTTTTCATGATGTTTGTCATGCTCTCTCATGCCGAGAGTGTGACGGGCGCTTCGGGTGTCGTTTTGGATGCTGAGACCGGTGAGACTTTGCCTGCTGTGCAGGTCTATTTCGTGGGCTCTGGCAACAAGGCTACTGCTATAGGAACGACTACGGATATGGATGGCTATTTCGTGTTGACGAATACGCGCAGCTACATCACGATGTGTTTCCAAATGATTGGTTACAAGACGGAATATCTGACCTTGGTGGCGGGTAGGCAGAAGAAGGATGTTACCATTCGCCTCAAACCGGAGTCGTATGCGATGGATGAGGTTATCGTGAAACCAAAAAAGGAAAAACAGCGCTACAAGAGGAAGGGCAATCCGGCAGTTGAGTTGATTAAGAATGTGATTGCGCATAAGGACTCCGCCACGGTTAAATCCGAGGAGTTTTATACTGCGGACACGTATTCTCGAATGTCGTTTGCGTTGGATAATTTTCATCCTGATTTCACCAAGCGGTTCTGGAAGCAGTTCGCCTTTGCCGAGAAGTATATTGATACGACTACCGCATCTCACTCCATGACCATTGATATACGCGAGTTGAAGTCCAGTGAATACTATACCTTGCGTCCCAGAAGAGAAAAACATATCCTAGAGATGAAGCGTATTTTTGGTGTGGAGGACCTCATTGGAGCGAATGCCTTCCAAAAGAATATTGACCTGATTTTCAAGGATGTAGATATCAACAATAATAATTTGAATCTGTTGTTTAATAGATTTGTATCGCCGTTGTCCGAGTCGCTGGCGGTTTCGTTTTACCAGTATTATATTCAGGACACTATCATGTTGGATGGTGATTCTGTGATTGATTTGGCGTTTGTGCCGGTCAATTCCGAGAGTTATTCCTTTACGGGACATCTGTATATCATGAATGACTCGACCTACAAGATCAAGCAGTACAGCATGAATGTCCCGAAGGAGATCAATCTTAACTTTGTGGATAACTATGCCATCCGCCATACGTACAAGCGCATGGAGAATGGGTTGTGGGCACCGGATCGCACAGAGACGAGTGCGCGATTCTACCTATTTTCCAATAAGTATGGCGTGATTGGACGGCAGACCAAGATTTATACCGGATGGGATATGCAGACGCCGATCGACAGCAAGATTTTCTCCTCGTCCACACCTACGGATGCAACCGAGGTGCCGGAGGATCCTGAGCGAGATGCTTCTGCTGATTCACTTGCCGTTCGACTGGGTGCGGCGGCATGGGATACGATTCGCCCTGAGCCGCTGACATGGTACGAAACATCGGTGTATGATTTGGTGGAGGAGTTTGAGGCGAATCCGCTCTTCAACAGCCTCACGATGTTCGTTAATGCCATCACTACCGAGTACGTGCCGACTGCCCCGGGTGATCATATGTGGGATAGCAAATGGGATTTCGGCCCGATATACAATACCTTGAGTTGGAATATGTTGGAGGGCGTGCGTCTCCGTGTAGGTGGTACCACGACAGCCAATGCCCATCCTAATTGGTTTTTCCAGGGATATGTGGCGTTTGGATGCAAAGATTTGCGACCCAAGTACAATGCCACGGTCATATACTCGTTTGATAAACGAAAGTATCATCCGTATGAGTGGAAGCGAAATTATCTTTTGCTTTCTGCGCAATACGATGTGGAGGAACCGTGCATGGAGACCAGCATCTTGAGGCGCGACCATATTTTGTCTTCTATCCCGACATCCAAACCCACGATGGGATACAATCAGTATGTCTTCCACACCAAGTTGGAGTATGTCAAGGATTGGCAAAATCGCTTCTCGCTCAAGGCGGGATTTGATTTTTCGCACAACGAGGCGGCTGGTGCCTTGCGGTATGACAAGGTGACCGGCTATTCCGATGACGGAGCCATTGCGCTAACTCGCATGATTCCTTTCTACAATTGCTATGATGGATATGTAGAACTCCGCTACTCGCCGGGTTCGACCAAGTTGTATGTGGATCGTGGTGGTAATGAATCGCCTTTTGCGGCGGATCATGAGGCGCCTATCTTGAAACTCAGCCATCACGTTGGTTATCTGGACGATCGCCATTTCGGTGGCGGAAAGGGATTTGTGTACAATACCACCGAGTTCTCTGTTGAGAAGCGATTCTGGTTCTCAGCTTTCGGACATCTGGATGCGAAGCTGAATCTCGGCTATTGCTGGAATCAGGTGCCGTTCACCAAGTTGTATGCTCCGCAGACCAGTACCAGCATCTTCCTCTCGCAGAAGGGATTCAACCTCATGCACCCGATGGAGTTCATGATGGATCGCTATGTGGGACTGTATGCCACCTATTATTTCAAGGGATGGGTCATCAATCGCATTCCTTATATCAACCGCCTGCGCCTGCGCGGAGTGGTATCTTTCTCCGGCGTGTATGGATATCTGGGTAAGCGAAATAATCCGTATCTGCCTGGTAATGAGGGATTGTACCAGTTCCCAGAATCAGCCACCTACGATGCCAACAATGCCTTCGTTTCCGGTCGTACCAGTTCGCCTATCGGCGCGTTGCCGTACATGGAGATTACCGCCGGCATCGAGAATATCTTCAAGTTTATCCGTATCGACTATGTGCGTCGACTGACATACAACGACTACATGCTGCCGGATGGCATACATAGCCGCAAGATTGGTGCGTGGGGACGCAATGGCGTCAAGGTGACGGTTCGCTTCGCGCTCTAACCGCCACTCTTTTTTTTCTTCTTTCTTTTTATCCGTGAATCAGGCAGAGACAACCGGCCATGATGAGTGCTACCCCCACCCATTGTGTCCAGATTACCGTCTCGTGCAGTAGGAAGATGCTGACTATCAGGCTGAAAACAAAGCCGAGCGCAGTCAGCGGAAATGCGTACGAGAACGGAAATACCTTCAGAATGTACAGCCATGCTACGTTTGCCACAATGATTAGTACGATGGCTATCCATAGCCAACCGTTCAGTAGTATCTGTTGTGAAAAGCACGGCCAGGTCCATTGAAAGTTGGATATGTTTTGCATAGCTATTTTCAGGGTAGCCTGGCTGAGAACGTTTGCTGCGGTCTGCAACAGCATATAGATGAATAGTCGTGTTAGCATAACTTGTTGATTTTATGTGAATAGTGTTTTTATTTCTGTTCAAACCAATTGTTGCGGATGGCGAGGTCGCTCAGTCGTGCCGCCTCGTCGGCGCTGATGCGACGTTCTGCATCTTTATCCAGCAGATTGATGCCAAATCCTTGCCATTGAGCGCGTTTGTCTGCGCCAATCAGATGGAGTATGGTAGGATAAATATCCATCTGATAAGCATGGTCGCTCAGGTGGATATTCCCTTCAATATGAGGCGAATAGATGATGAGTGGCAACGCCGGAGAGATTGGATTGTAGTCCAGTCCATTGTCCTGACAATATGCCTGATATTGTTGTCGAATGGCAGGGTAGAGTATATGATGATCGCCTGTGATGACGATGGTGTACGTGCGCAGAATGGAGTCGGTCTGGATGCGGTCTACGAATCTGCCCAGTCCCTCGTCCAACACATTGAATGCACGCATGAAACGCGACATGAAGAATGGCATCCCGTCCGGCATCAGCAGTTCGGATTGCTCGCAGCAGACGAAGGGAGCATGCGTCGATTGTGTGATGCATTGGATATGCTGAATACCAGACTGTTGCACCTTATTTAGTTTTTCAAATAGCTCGGTATCCACATCGCTATAGACGATGGTTGTGTCGTATCCGTAGGCAACAGACATCGCCGTTTGGTTCCAGACGGTGGTGTCGTGAGGCAGGATCATAACCACGGAATCAGCCGCGTTGTGCATGATGCCCGGGTAGGCATTGTGTGGATAGCGAAATGGCACATATCCCTCGGTCAATGGCAGCACGCCGGTGTTGATAATCAACTGACCATCAGCCGATGGCGCGCCTATCACCTGGGTCTGAACGTTGTCTGCGTACAGCACGTGATCTGCATGTGTCAGGGCACTCAGATGAGGCATGATATCCTCGCGAACCACCCAATTTTCCAGACTCTCGCAGATCACGATAATCAGTTTGTCTGCCGCCGGCGCATCCTCGTCCGGGGTCTGTTCCAGTCCTCGTAATGTCTGTTGATCAGCCTCGGTCAAGGCGCGATCATACTGCTTGCCTTGCTTGATTTCTATGTGATCCGGTAGCAGATAGATGGGCATCGTCAGTAGCGATGTCTGTGCTACTAATCCTTCATAATCAATACCATATACGCGCTCTCGACCTTCGCGAGTGGCAATGTCCCAGCAGAACGAAGGACGCTCATCAGCCTCCCGAGATAGGATGTAGCACCCCTCGCCGGCATAGAGCAACACCACCGACAGCACCAGCAGAATCGGATACATAGCGGCTTGACGCCGACGACTGGTGGCCAGTTGATCGACGAGCAGGCAGTAGAAGATACTGCTGATGATCATGCCGGCATCCAGCGCCCATTGGATGAAGACCAATACCGACCACCAGTAACCGTTGAGGTTGCCGGCGATGTTGAAGGCAAATGAGTCAAGCAGAAAATTATTGTTGCGCATGTAGATCCAGTTGGCGATGCACCACACATCTGCCAATATGGCAGGGATAATCATCCAGCGCTTGTCTTTGACAAGAAACACCAATCCTGCCAGCACAAGTGCGGAACTGATCTTGGGCAGAAGCATGGACAGTTGTGCCCAAAATCCTGCGCCATCAGGCTCCCAATTGTAGAAGCAGAAGATGTGAAATAGTATGTTCTTGGATAGAAAGAGTGCCAGCATCAGGGCAAATACTATCCATAAATTGCGTGTCGATTGTTTAGTCTCGTCTGTGTACATTGTCTGTTTTTTCTTGTCCAAAAAAATACACTACAAAAATTGTTCCAAAGTGTATTTTTTACTCATTTTGAAGAAAAATGTACACAATTCTTTTTTTATTTGCATATGTCAGAAAAAAGTTGTATCTTTGCAGCAGATTTATTTTGGCTAATTGTAGAGCGATATACTATGTATAAACGATTTGTTGTCATATTGCTGATGGCGCTGTGGGGAGTGTGTGCGCATGTGTGTGCTGAGCATCCCAACGTGCCTGTGCCCGCTCCGATGGAGAAGATTGGCATTCCGTATATGGTGGCTACTACCACGCAGTCCGATTATGTGGTCACTACCTATACGCAGCCGATGGAGGTTTTCGACTCTACACGTTTTGCTGACTTGGCGCACTACGCCTCCAAACGTAAGTTCCACGTTAGCAAGTGGTATGGCACGCTCAATGGTACTGTTTATGCCAACCGAGGCAGCATGTACTCGATGATGGCTGCCGACCGAAATATAGAGATTATTGACGCATACGAGCGCTACACGTACACGAGGGACAAGAGTTTCTTCTGCGAGGTGGTGTTTGCCGGAGGCGAATTGCGATACACAATGTACGCCGACCAACGATCCTATCCCAATCGCAAATTATCCGCTTTGAAGAACTGGGTGCAGACCTCCTTCCTGAGAAGGTTGTTCAACTGATGACAAGGCATGTCGACAGCCTATTGACCCCTTAGCGACCCCTTAGCGCCCCCTTAGCGACCCACGGTCGACCCACGGCCGACCCACGGCCGACCCCTTGCGCTGGAGACGCCCCGGATTTGCCTCAGTCTCGTAGAATGTGATTAGTATGTGATTTAAGTGATGAATATAGAACACGCAATATTAGTGGGATTGATTACTCCGGATCAACCGGAGGAGCGCACCAAGGAGTATCTGGATGAGCTCGCTTTTCTGGCAGACACAAACAATATCGTGCCTGTCAAGCGGTACGTTCAGCGCCTTGATTGTCCCAATACGAACACCTACGTCGGCGAGGGTAAACTGCGCGAGATTCGCGACTATATCGCCGACCGACTCCTGCAGTCGTGCCGTCCGCAGGACGATTTGTCGGAGACAGACTGCGAGGTCACTCCTATCGATGTGGTCATCTTTGATGACGAACTGTCGCCGCGCCAGATTCGCAATATCGAGCGTGACATCAACGAGGTGCCAGAGGGTATTGACCGTCGCGATTGGCGTCCGATTCGCGTCATCGACCGAACGATGCTCATCCTTGAGATTTTCCTCATGCGTGCGCAGACCAGTTATGCCAAGACGCAGGTAGAGATTGCGCATCTGCAATACATCCTGCCGCGACTCACGCGAATGTGGAGTCACCTCGACCGCCAACGTGGCGGTGGCGGTACCAACCGTGGTACCGGTGAGACCCAGATGGAGGCAGATAAACGTATCATCGGCAATCGTATCGCTCTGCTTCGCGAGGACCTCAAGAAGATAGACAAGCAGATGGCTACCCAGCGCCAGAATCGTGGTAAGATGGTACGCGTGGCGCTCGTCGGATACACCAATGTGGGTAAATCGACACTCATGAATCTGCTCAGCAAGTCCGAGGTCTTTGCTGAGAACAAACTCTTCGCAACGCTGGACACCACCGTGCGAAAGGTCACCATCGAGAATCTCCCGTTCCTCCTGTCGGACACCGTCGGCTTCATCCGCAAACTGCCGCACCACTTGGTGGAGTCCTTCAAATCCACACTCGACGAGGTGCGCGAGGCTGACATGCTTGTGCATGTCGTGGACATATCGCACCCTAATTTTGAGGAACAGTACGAGGTCGTAGAGAAGACTATCAACGAACTTCTGGAGAAGGAGGAGTCCGTTGCTGAGTCCAAACCATGGGAGCGTGGCGAGCGCCGCAAGGGCGATAAACGCAAAAACAAAGTCATACGTCAGATTCCTACTCTCGTGGTATTCAACAAGATAGATGCCTTCACTTATGTCAAGAAGGACGAGGATGACCTCACACCGATGCGCCGCGAGAACTACAGTCTGGAGGAACTCCAGCGCACCTGGATGGCAAAGATGGGAGACGATTGCATCTTCATCTCTGCTAAAAACAAGGACAATATCGACGCGCTAAAGGAGAAAATGTATCAGCGTATCAAGGAGATACATATCCAGCGCTATCCGTACAACGATTTTTTGTTTAACACTTATGAATAAGAAACTTCTTTTGTTTTTTGTGGCATTGACCACAATTGCCTGCACCAAGAATGTGCAACCGACGCTGGATTACAGCGTTTTCGATGAAGCGTACTACTATATGTCCACTCCCGAGCGCGACAGCGTGTGGGCGTTGATTCCTGCCGACACATTGGCATCGAACGAGCAATTGGCACGCATGCATGCTTCTTTCCTGCGCGAGCAGGAGACTGCGGTCGGTTGCCACTACACCGACTTCGCGCATCCTATGCCTTGGGGTGGTGACTTGGCATTGTCTAATCTCGTAGGCAAGACCGACTATGTGCTGATTGATTTCTGGGCAAGTTGGTGTCCGCCATGTCGCGAATTGATGCCGCGTCTCAAGGAACTATATGCTTCATTACCAGAAGGTAAGTTGGAAATTGTAGGTGTGTCGCTCGATAATGACAAGGATCGTTGGGTAGGTGCCATCGAGGGATTGGATCTGCCGTGGGCACACATGTCTGACCTGCAAGGTTGGAATTGTGCACCTGCCGCAACCTATGGTATTTTCTGCATTCCTACGCTTGTGCTGATCGACCGTGAGGGCACTATCGTTGCTCGTGGATGCGACGAGGAAGCCGTCCTTGCTGCTATAAAATAATCCAGTTCACCAATTATTCAGTTCCCCAGTTCAACAATGCCCAAAATCTCCACCATAGGCGCAGCCAATATCGATGTAATGGCCACTTTGCAGGGACCATTTGTTGCTACGTCCAACAACGATGCTCGTGTCAACTTCAACTATGGCGGTTCGGCACGTAATGTGGCGCACAACCTCACACTTCTTGGCGAGGATGTGCAACTGATTACCATCTTTGGTGGGGATGTTTTTGGTGGATTCATGATGGATAACTGCAAGAAGCATGGTATTGATATTCATCTCTCTGAGCGCATACACGACCTCTCGACCAGCACCTATGTGGCGATGCTTAATCCGCGTGGAGACCGCATCACAGCGGCGGTGGATGATGAGGTTCTGCAGCGTCTCACACCCGAGTTTCTGGCACAACGCATGATTGATATCAATGCCAGCGACGCGGTTGTGATGTCCAGCAATCTGCCCGTGGCAACCATGACTTATCTCATGGAGCGATGCGAGGCGCACCTCTTTGCCAGCGCAGTTACCACACATCGTGTCAAGAACTTGATAGAGGCGCTCCAGAAGGCAAAGAACCCGCACCTTTTCTCTGTCAAGGTAAATCGCAAAGGTGCCTTGGCGGCTACCGGCTTATCTTCTGTGGAGCAGGTGGCAGACCTCTTCCTGGGATTGGGTGTGGAGTATGTCTATATCACAATGGCAGAGGAGGGTGTCTATTGCGCCAGCCACACCATGACCCAGTCTTTCCCCCCATATGAGGTCGATTTGGTGAGCACCACCGGTGCCGGAGATGCCTTTCTGGCGGGAGTGGTGTTGGCGGTCAAGAATAGCATTCCGTTCCCTACTACAGCTCAGTTTGGACTGCGTGTGGCTGCGGCTACTATTGGTGCGGAGGGAGTCGTCAATCCCGACTTGCTGCAAGTTCTGCAAAAGCCTGTAAATGAGTAATATATTGTCTAAAATAAACTATATTTTTAACTTACTAAAACAATTAATTCTATGGAAAACAACGAATTGCAAGAGATCATGGCCAAGGCGCAAACCTGGCTCGACGGCAACTACGATGCTGAAACCAAGGCTGCCGTTAAGGAATTGATGGAGCGTGAGGACAAATCTGAGTTGATTGACTCTTTCTATCGCACATTGGAGTTCGGTACCGGTGGTCTGCGTGGTATCATGGGTCCGGGTACCAATCGTATGAACAAATATGTTGTAGCACAGGCTACACAAGGTTATGCCAACTACCTGCTGAAGGTGCAAAAGGCTAATGGTTTTGAGAACGTACAGAATGGTCGTGTGGCTGTTGTTGTAGGTCACGACTGCCGCAACAATGGTCGCATGTTTGCTGAGACCGTTGCTGAGATATTCTCGGCTAATGGCATCCAGGTTTATCTCTTTGAGAGTCTGCGTCCTACACCGGAGATCAGCTTCGCTATCCGCAACCTCAAGTGCCAGGGTGGTGTCAACGTGACTGCCAGCCACAACCCACGCGAGTACAATGGTTACAAGGCATATTGGGAGGACGGTTCGCAGGTTCTGCAGCCGCACGATACCGGTATCATCGAGGAGGTGAACAAGGTTACTATGGAGGATGTTAAGTTCGGCGCCAACAAGGATCTGATTAAGATTATCGGTGGTGAGATGGACTATACCTATATGGAGGCTGTCAAGGAGGCTATGGTTGATCAGGAGGTTATTCTGCGCAATAAGGACCTCAACATCGTTTACACTCCGCTGCATGGTACTGGCCGTCAGATGATTCCTATGTGCCTGCGTAGTTGGGGCTTCCAGAATATCAACGTTGTTCCTGAGCAGATGGTTATCGATGGTAACTTCCCTACCGTTAAGTCACCAAACCCAGAGAATAGCGAGGCTATGACTATGGGTATGAACCTGGGTACCAAACTCAACGCTGACCTCGTTATTGCCAGTGACCCAGATGCTGACCGTCTGGCTATCGTTTGCCGCAACAACAAGGGTGAGTGGGCTATCCTCAATGGTAACCAGACCGCTATGATGTTCTATTGGTACCAGATTGCCAACAAGAAGGCACTCGGTCAACTCAATCCTTCTGATTTCGTCGTTAAAACCATCGTTACCAGCGAGTTGGTTGCTAAGATTGCTGCTAAGAATGAGGTAGAGTGCTTCGACGAATATACCGGATTCAAGTGGATTGCATACCGTATCCGCGAGCTCGAGGGCAAGCGCAAGTATATCGGTGGTGGTGAGGAGAGCTTCGGCTATCTGCCATACGATAAGGTTCGTGATAAGGACTCGCCAGCATCAATCTGCCTCATCTGTGAGATTGCTGCTTATGCTAAGGATCATGGTATGACCCTCTTTGATCTCTTGATGTCTATCTACAAGGAGTATGGCTTCCAGAAGGAGACCACCATCAATGTGGTTCGTCCGGGTAAGACTGGTGCCGAGGAGATTCAGAATATGATGACTCAGTTCCGTCAGAATCCTCCGAAGGAGTTGGCTGGCTCCAAGGTGCGCGTCATCAAGGACTACAAGCTTCTCAAGCAGGTTGTTGATGGTGTGGAGAAGGAGCTTCCTATGCCTGCTACCAGCAATGTGCTCCAGTGGTTCACCGAGAGTGGCTTGAAGGTCAGCGTTCGTCCGTCGGGTACTGAACCTAAGATTAAGTTCTACCTTGAGGTTCCGGTTGCATCGTTCACCGGTGCAGAGAACTACGACGCTTGCAATGCTGAGGCAGACAAGGTAGTTGAGGTTCTCAAGAAGGATCTGGGACTATAATTCTATGTGGTGAGCCTCTACAGACTCACCCATAAACATTCCAGCGGAGTCGGCAAATCGTATTGCCGACTCTGTTGTTTGATAGTTGCATGTGCCACCACGAGATAGGAGACAGTCTATATCATTGTGACGATGCAGGTAATCAGCCAGCGATTCTGCAACTAGTTTTCCTTGTGCCAATACTCGGACAGATTCTCCTTGAGGATAGTTGCTAAGCCACTGACGAATTTTATTTTCGATGAGGGGATAGTGTGTGCAACCCAGTAGGATGGTGTCGATGCTGGTGTCTTGTGCCATGAGGGCAGACATGTATTTATCTACAAAATAATCCATCGCCGGACTATCCATCTCTCCATTCTCAATCAGTGGTACCCACATTGGGCACGCCTGTTGACTGACATGTATGGCTGGATTGATCTTTCGGAGTTCGATGACGTAACTCTCGGAGTTGACTGTCCCCGCCGTAGCAAGGATACCGATGTGCTCACTCGCTACTACCTCTACCGTAGGTCGAATCACACCTAATACACGCACCTTGTTTGGGTCGATATTGTGTTGCTGAATGTTTCGTAGGGCTTTGGCGCTGGCGGTGTTACAGGCCAGGATAATCAGTCGACAGTCTTGCTGCATCAGGTATTGCACAGCCTGCCAGGTGTATTCATAAATGACATCAAACGAGCGTGTTCCGTATGGTGCACGCGCGCTATCACCCAGGTACAAGTAGTCGTACTCGGGTAATCGACGACGGATCTCGCGTAGGATGCTTAGTCCGCCCAGTCCACTATCAAAAACGCCTATCTTCACTATTACCTATTCGCTATTATCTTTTATTTTTTATATTCCCCATGTGTCTCGATCCAGACTGCGGTAACTGAGCGCCTCCATGATATGTTCTTGTCGGATTTGTTCGCTGCCGGCCAGGTCTGCTATGGTGCGAGACACCTTTAATATACGATCGTACGCGCGCGCGGAAAGACCTAATTTGGTCATCGAGTAGCTCAGTATCTTGTCTCCTGCCTCGCCAATCTGGCAATATTCGCGTACCATTTTCGGAGTCATTTGCGCGTTGCAGTGTATGCCTTGTGCGGCAACGGCGCGGAATCGCTCTTGCTGAATCTTACGTGCTCGCACTACGCGCTCACGAATGGTGGCACTTGATTCGCCGGGGTTAAGTTGGCGAAGCATATCGTACGGAACGGCCTGTATCTCGCATTGAATATCTATTCGATCGAGTAGCGGACCGCTGATGCGACTCAGATAGCGGTGTACCTGTGCTGGTGTGCAGGTGCACGGATGCGCAGGGTTGTTCTCCCCATAGTGTCCGCATGGGCAAGGGTTCATGGCTGCCACCAGCATGAAGGATGCTGGGTATTCTACCGATGTGCGAGCACGAGCTACGGTAATCTTTCTGTCTTCAAGGGGCTGTCGCAGTACCTCCAGCGCATTGCGCTTATATTCAGGTAGTTCGTCCAGAAATAGGACGCCGTTGTGGGCGAGACTGATTTCACCTGGATGTGGATTTTGTCCTCCGCCCACCAGCGCTACGTCTGTGATGGTGTGGTGCGGGGAACGGAATGGACGCGTGGTAATCAGCGAGGTCGTGACCAATCCTGCTACAGAGTGAATCTTGGTTGTCTCCAGCGCCTCCTCCATGCTGAGGGGGGGCAGAATGGTCGGCATACGTTTTGCCATCATGGATTTTCCGGCACCGGGAGGACCTACCATCAGCATGTTGTGCCCTCCTGCGGCAGCCACCTCCATGGCTCGACGTACGTTCTCTTGTCCGCGTACATCGGCAAAATCCAGTACATTCTCAGCATTTTTACCTTCGCTGAATAGCGAGGCTATATCTACGTGATAAGGGCGGAATATATCCTCGATATCAATCAGTTCGCTTCGATTCTCGGGCTTGGTATTGAGGAATTTGACCACATCGCTCAGACTATTCAGTCCATACACCTCCAGCTCTCTTACCACGGCTGCTTCTGCTGCGTTTTCGCGAGGCAAGATGATTCCGCGTAGCCCCATCTCTCTGGCTGCCAAGGCAATAGGCAATACACCATGTATCGGTCGTAGTGTGCCATCCAGGGATAATTCGCCCATCATCATGTACTCGCTCAGCAGGGTAGTGGGCACGCGCTCGTCTCCTGCCAGCATGGCGATGGCCAGAGGCAGATCAAATGCCGCTCCTTCCTTTTTGATGTCTGCCGGAGCCATGTTGATGGTTAGTGCGCGCTTGGGTATCTCGTAGCCGCACACGGTGATGGCTGCGTTGATACGATCGTGAGCCTCCTTGACGGCATTATCGGGCAGACCCACCAGTGTGAAGTCGTATCCCGGAACGGCATGTACTTCGATCGTGATGGGTACTGCTTCTATGCCTTGGGGAGTTGCTGAGTATAGTTTGATGAACATAGGGTTATTGTGCTGTCGGTGTTTTGGTTTTATCTTTCTTTTTCTTTTTCTTTTCCGGCCAGTTGAAGTCGTGTCGGAATACAAATCCCACTCCCTGTATCGTCGCAGCCTGGCGCAGAGAGTATTTATCTACGGTGTGCGTGTAGCCTTTGACGCGTACTTTGCCATTCGGGGTCAGCATGTATTCGACATCCACATCACCAAAGAACGGACGACCCGATATATCGTTGTATCGATAGCCGACATTTCCGTTGATAACCAGTCGGTCTATTGGTTGCAGTTGGAATTGAGCCTCGTATTCTTGGCTGGATGATGCGCCTTCTCCATCGGTACGAATGTTGACACCCATGCTGAATACGTTAGTCAGTTTACCCAACCAGGAGTTGATTTGTCCGGTAATGGTGGAGGATAGTAGCGAGTACATCTCGTTTAGTCCGGCCGTGGTGCTGGATTTCATGTATTCGGGGGTGAAGAATCTTCCAAAGACGAGCAGGTAAACCACCTGTCTCATCATCATCTCCTCGGTATTGATGACGGATCGTACCTGGTCGCGGATGGCTTCCTCCGACATCGGGAACTCCAGCGCGAATCGGATAGTGGGATTATCCAGCGAACCGCTCATCGTCACGCAGCAAGCCACCGGAATGGATGTTCGAGTGGTGTTGAGGGCAGAGATCTCATCGCCAAAGAGGTCGCGCAGCGAGGCGGTTACCTGATATTTGGCGGTGACATCCAGCATCGGCTTCTCAGGATTGCCTGACCAGGCAATCTGACTTCCCTCTGCAATCACAAAGTCACGTCGAATCATGTTTCCTATCGTGAATCCCAGCGAGCCGGATTGTAGTGTGTAGGTTCCTACCAGCGATATGTCGCCGGCTCCGTCCATACTTACTCTCAGGCCGCCTTCACCTCGTGCCTGGATGACATCGCCGGTTGCCTCGTTGATACATAGTTGGAACAGCAGTTCAGGGGTGGCATCAATATTCAGTCCCAGGGTAAACTTGGCATCTGGGCGATAAACTTTTTCTTCCTCGGCTATGAGAGATGCAAATTCATCTTCTTCCTCTGCCGTCAGTTCGTCATCTTCCTCGTGATGCACAAAGGTGATGAACGAGTTGTCGTGTGCATTCGAGGCACCATCTATTGAGAATCGGAATCGCGATTTGCCTACCGACTGCGCGGTCGCATCCAGGTGTATATCGTCTTGGTGTCCGTATAGGAAGACCTCACCATCGGCATAGACATGTCCGGCCAGCATCTCACCCTTCTTCTCTGGTAGGTCAAAGGCGAGACAATGCTGCGGCTGCGCATGCAGGTTCAGTACAAATTCGGTGAAGCACTTGTGCGTCAGTTTTCCATCCAGTAGCAGTTTGTTGCCTTCCGTGTCGTATAGGGTCATCTTCGGGAACGAGATGGATGTGGAGTCCAGATATGCTGAGTCGCTGAATGTGTAGTGGCAACCCGTGTATGGGATAGTGAGACCGGCGCCATCCGCCTGCACGGCTGCGGTCACCCACGTGTCGCCGTATCTGCCGAAGACGGACACCTGTCCGGACGCATATCCGTCGATGTCGGTTAGGAATCCCTGTGTCCAGTGGTTGATAAAACTCATTCCAATCGAGTCGGGTTGTATGTCTATGCGCCATGCTTTCTCGGCTGGCTCCACCAGTCCGTCCACGTGTGCCACGAGATGAGTCGAGTCGGTCACGTCACCATGTATGACGATTGTGTTGTTCTCTTTGTCCAGTCCCACGGTGGCAACTACATCACCCAGTCGCATACCGTTGAGTCCGGCATCGATCAGGTGGGCACCGGCCTCAAACATAGGGGTGGAGAATAGTCCGTATAGTCTGCCCCATCCATTCACATCGCCTTGTACCGTCAGCGTCTTCTCCGGCAGCACGATGGGTAGCAGATCGGATGCCTCAACGTGAGCCAAACGCACCGAGAGGGTATCGCTCATGCGAGTGGAAGCCAGTCCATCGGCTTCGATGTAGTGATTATCGTTGCCGATTCGGAAGTTGTTGATTGTGAGTAGAGTATCTGCTACGCAATAGGAGATACTTCCCTCCGCAATACTGTATGGTGTGCCCAGGTAGAGTAGTGTGTCGGGATGGAAATGTACCGTGTACAATGGTTTGCCGGCATAGCGGCTGAAGTAGGTGGCTATGCCGATGTCTCCCTCGCTGTAGTAGGCGTTGGCATGATCCAGAGTCGTGTGATCGGGAGTTACGTTTAGATTGATAACCACCGAGTCTGCCAGAGCCTGCGCACGTAGCGCAACGTCCGTTGTTGGGATGAAGATGGGTTCCGGCTTCGATCCGGCATGTCCTACTATGAATGAATCCGCTGGGATTGAGAATGAAAATCCCAGGGTCAGGGGAGCATTCTGGTTGTCCAGCGAGAAGGTGATGTCGTTGATTCGGTTGCTGCGGCTACGTATGTTTTCGGTGTAGGCTTGCACGCCAAATTGCCCCTCGCTCTCGTGGAAATATCCCTTCAGCACAGGGTAGTCGGCGATACGATGTGTCAGGCGAAGCACCTTCTGAAGTTGTTTCAGTTCGCGTCCGTACACATAGAAGTCCAGATTGTTGTGCGACGGCTGTGACTGAATGTGTCGTATTTGCTCGTCCGAGAATAGCGACGGCAGGTATTTGACGGCCTGCTTCTGCAGCGAGGTGAGCAGGGTCGTGTAGGCATATTTACCATTGATCTTGGCGGTCAGATAGTCGCTCGTGATTTGTATTGATTTCTGCGACTCCCGCACGGGACTCAGCGTGTCGCAGTCCGCGATGAGCTTAAACTGGCGCATTAGCAGCGAGTCGTTGTCGTGCTTGATCTTGAGCGAATCCACCACCAGATAACCGGACAGTTTGTCGGGGTCAAAACCGGATAGGTTCACGTGTGTGCTGGCGCTAAACTCCATCCCGGGCTCAATTAGATGCAGGTGTTGTGGCGCAAAGTGAGCGAGTCGCAGGTCAAAGTTGTAGTTGGGCGCACTCGAGCGGTCTGCAAGACCCTCAAATCGCAGTTTCAGGTTCTCGTCATCAATAGTGAGTATGCCGTCAAACTGCTGTTTGCCAAATCGTCCTTGCAGGCAGATGTCGTGGTAGGTGTAGTCTTTGAATCCGAATTCCTCCACGTGTGCGTGCACCTCTCCGCTCGGGAATCCTCCTTCGCGCACGCTACCGTTGGCGCGAACGTCCAGGCTGACTGTCCCAAGTCCCGACTCGGGCAGCAGTCGCGATAGTTTGAATCGACGTGTGGCTATCGAGCCGGAGAAATCCATGTTCATGAATGTGGAGTCCGAGCGCAGACGTCCATCGGTGCTGATACTGCCCAGCGCTGTGCGGAAGGCGCCATGCAACTGCAGGTCGGATATGCGTCCCTTAACGGTTCCGCGATAGTGAGCCTCACCGATGCGTGTCAACTCTTGTGGCAGACGATAGGGGTGGTCCTTCAGGTCGCTGATGAAGTCCTGTGCGATACCCGTGTTGACGCTCAGGTCCTGGCAGTTGGCGGTAACGTACATGTGCTTCCAGTCCGGCAGTCCCACGGTCGTGATGTCGCCCAGAATGAGGCGATGTCCGGCATAGTAGAGCGCCAGATTGGTGGCGGATAGACTATCCAACGAACCTTTCAAATCACCCATGAAGGAAAAGGGCTTGTCGATACTGGATATATCGTCCGGCAGAAATAGTGACAAATCGCGCGGACAGAAAATGGCTGTGTTGATGTGGAGCGAGGCGCGAATGTCTTGTGCCGACTCGGTCAGATATAGCGTGTCTCCTTGCGGAAAATCTACATGCACGCCGCTTGCATCCAGCGTGGAATGAGGCAACTTGACATATAGCGTCGGCGCCACGAGCAGGGTGTCGTTCAGTATCAGTCGGGCTTGTAGATCCTCCAGCACGAATCGCTCTTTCTCATGCACCGTTTGTCCGCAAAGTGTCTTAATCTCAGCGTCCAGCGAGTCCAGATTGAAGTAGTGTAGCGCCACAGCCGCGTGCTCCAACTCCGCATACCAATCATCGTATCGCAGTTGTAGGTCGGATAGTGTGACGTTCTCGATGGATAGCAGTTGGTTAAATTCGCTCTCAGTCGTATCGTTCGATTCTGGAATCAAATCTGCCAGAAATTGGTAGTTGTACTCCCCACTCGGCAACTGATGGATGTTGGCGCGAGCGGTAGTGATGTGGGCCTCCGAAAAACTGATTCGGTTGTCCAGTAGGGACAGTGGACGAAAGTGTGCATACACCTCGTCTATGTAGAGCAGGGTGTCGCGTTGTTGATCCTCAATGTATATCCCTTGGATGCGCAGACGAGCAGGGAAACGGTATTCGATGCTCTCGATTTTGGCGCAGGCTCCTATGCCGCGACTCAGTTCGCTCGTCACCAGTTGAACGGCGGCGGTCTGCACTTTCGGACTGCATAGAGCACCCACCAGCACACCCAAAACCAGTAGCATAGCTACTACCAACAAACTTAATATGTAAAGTACGCGTTTCAAAGCAATCTATATCGGGCTACAAAATTACTACAAATTTTTCACATATGCAACCTTAATTGCAAAAAAATGCAGAAAAGTGCCGAAAAACTTGTGTATGTCAGAAAAAAGTCGTACCTTTGCAGCCGAAATCAGATGAGAGTCTCTGGCGATCGAGAATAGGAGACGGTTTTTTTTGTGTGCCGTAGTCCGAACAGTAGCATATACTCTACATCAATTAACCCATTCAAAATTTATATAGAAATGGATCTGATTAAGATTGCTGAACAAGCATTCGCCGGTGAGAAGAAAGAGTTTCCGGCATTCGCAGCTGGTGACCAAATCACCGTTGCTTATCGTATTAAGGAGGGTAACAAGGAGCGTGTACAGGAGTTCCGTGGCGACGTGATTGCTATTCACGGAAGCGAGGACAAAAAGCGTTTTACTGTTCGCAAAATGTCTGGTAACGTTGGCGTTGAGCGTATCTTCCCAATGGATAGCCCATTCATTGAGTCTATTACTGTCAACAAGTATGGTAAAGTGCGTCGCTCGAAGCTCTACTACCTGCGTAACCTCACTGGTAAGAAGGCTCGTATTCCAGAGCGTCGCGTGAAGTAATGCCCACTAGCATTCTTCCTTGAGGATTGCTTATCCTCACATGTATCGCAATCTGGCGAGATTCTTAGCGCCCCGACTCCTCGGGGCGCTAATTGTGTCTATTGCCTTTCACCCTTCACCTTTCACCCTTCCCCTTTCACCCTTCTCCTTTCTCCTTTCACCTTTCGCCTTTCGCCTTTCACCTTTCACCTTTCGCCATTCGCCTTTCGCCTTTTGCCTTTCGCCTTTCCCCTTGTTTTACGCATCTTCCACCATAAGATGACCATAAGATGACCGTAAGATGACCATAAGATGACCATAGGATGACCATAGGATGACCATAGGATGACCATAAGATGACCGTAGGATGACCGCAGGATTGTCGATGTTCTTTCGATACTTCCATTAACCCTTACCGTACTTTTTAAGATGTACTATTTTTAAGATTTGAGCAAAATTTGATGATTCACTTGTACCGTCTTCGTTTTGGCATGATTTTTGTACTATTTTTTTGTATGAAATATCCTTCGTGATTATGAAGAAAGTACATTTTTTTTGCCTTTTTTTAATATTCGCAGCATTTGCTGTATCTTTACAGTCCTGCGAAGAGCTGGAAGTGGGAGAAGAACTGTTTAATTGCATCGACTCACTTCGATTCGGACCTGCAGAACAAACAAAAGTAATACCTATCGTTGCACCTGCTAAATGGTCTGCAACTACAGAGGCCGAGTGGCTCACACTCACCCCGAAAGACACGCTGCTCACCATCCTTGTTTCTGCCAATCCGGATAGTTGTAGCCGACGCTCTACTATTCTTCTCAAGGCGGGAAAACAGACACACTCCATCGACGTCATTCAAACTGGACAAGGTGGAGAGTTGACCGATGATGAGATAGAAATCAATTATACACTTTCCGACAACACCACCTTGCTGGATGAAGATATTGCCGCACTGATTCTTACCTACAAGGAACCTGAATATGGAACCAACTATGGCAGTTTCACAATCTCCAAATCTGCGGATGAAAGCAAACTACCCAAGGAAGGACAAAATATCATCATCAACACACCTAACGAAGTGATGCCGGACGGTCTGCTTGCACGATGCAACTACGTTCGATTAGAGGGCAATTCCTATTACGTATCCTACACCCGCATCACATTGGAGGAGGCTTTCGAGAACCTGCAGATCAACACTCCTATCGACCTCAGTCCCCATGTACAGCGAATCGTAGCTGCTAATGGTCGCGAAGTACCTATCCGGAAAGCTGTCTCCACCAACAAGTATCATGTGGATATCTCGTTTGACGATATAGAGTTGGGGCTCGGATTTGGTATCACTCCCGCGATGGCGCTGGATATTCTCACCAAACTACAACTCGTCATCAACGATCACACCCTGAGTACCTTCAATTTTGTGGTCGATTGCGATTTCGATCTATCCGCCGAAGTAGCACTCGGTATTATGGGATCTGAGCACATCGCGAGATATCCGCTGCTCACCATTTTCTGCGGAGCAATTCCTGTCGGCCCTATTGTCATCACACCGGCCATCGAGGTTTCTTTTGTCTGGGGAGCAGAAGCCGGGCTTAACCTGACCGCCACGGTTCACTACAAGCAGTCTGCACGCTCACAATTTCACTATGACGAGGTAGCAGGGTTCGAGGCCAGCTACAAAACCGTAGAAAAAGAAGGTGATGGATTCAGCATCGACAACATAGGTGCTAAACTCAGCGGCAAGCTGTCTTATGGTCTTGGCGTTGGCCCGTCTCTCAGCCTGTACGGCTATGCCCTCACGCTCAATACATCCGCGTCATTCTTGCTAACAGAAGAATTTAGCCGTTTTGTCGACCTGACACATAAATCGTCTAATACTGACACCTGGATTAACCAGATGGAGTACAAGAGCGCCTTCGAAGTAGGCGGATATGCCACTTTGCGCACCTTTGGAAAAACATTGGGACACATCAATACTCCCACCATCTCTTTCCCCATCGAATCGAGAAGCCTGGTGCCGCATATGTCCAAAATCTGGCAAATCAAGCAGGACGGTGAGCGCTTCACATACACCACCTATGTCAAGGGTAAATCACTCTTCTACCCGCCTATTCGTTTGGGTGCCAGCTACGAGCGAGGGGATACCATCTATGCGGATCTGACGCTTCCTAATGACGTGATAGATCAGCTGGAAGAAGGAGCCGACAGCGTGGAAATTAGCACACAGTTTATTGTTCCCCAGGGTAAGATCTTCGATTTTCTCACCCATCATCACCAACTATTCGGCATGGAGTGGGAAGTCCTTTACCAAAGCCTGCAATATCAAACCATGTTCGGTCTGAAAAAAGCCAACGAACAGGCACTACGAGGTATCCTCAAGGATATCTACAGTAGCGCAGCAGGACAGTGGGAAGGATGCTTCTGGAGTACGGATGACGAACCTATCAGCTGGATGAAAAATGTAAAGAAGCACGTGTTTGGACCAGACTCGGTTTGTTTCGAAATTTTTCTGCCGGAAGAATGGAGAACCAACGGCACCCTGACTGTGGGAGACCACACTGGGGGAAGTCTTCCGGGATTCAGATGGGAACTCAGTATGAATCCCAACGGACGCCATTTCAACGAAGTCACTGTAGAAGAACCATGCTGTTACGAATTGTATGTAGGTGAAGATGTCGACCGTTTCACCTATCACGGAAAGGGAGGTAACGGTATTTTGCTGCCGGATGATGCCAATTACCTGAATCTCAGCAAATCCAATATTAAGTCGTTCAGCCTCGGGAAAAGCACCAATCAGCAGAAGCTGGAAGTTGTCTTGGATGATTGCCCCAAACTGGATGCCGTCTACATTACAGATAGAAAAATTGCCTCTCTTTCTACCAAGAACGCTCCGCTGTGCAAGTACCTTTATCTGACAGATGCCTCTTTCTCGGGCGCACGTTTTTCTCTGAATGAAGGATGCAATGTCATAATAAATAGTTCTAACGGTGAAGGCTTCAATTGGACCGATGCCTGTCGGTCACTGGCTATCATGGGCACGCATCCTTCCATCAGTGTGAATGGTGTGAATAGTTTGGAGGTCATATCTGTTCGTGGAACAGTAGAGAGCCTCTCTGTTTCCAACTGCCCCAAGCTATCCATACTGAATGCATCCTCGTGTGGACTGTCATCCTTCGATGCCGCCAATCTGCCTTCCATCAACGAACTTAAGGTTGACTACAACCCCAATCTGACAGGGGTCATGTTGCCTGTTTTTGATGAACTATACAGTCGCAACTCATGGGGACTATCCTATGACCAACGTTATTTCTACAACAGCGATGGCTCTGTTCGCACAGATAGAGGCTACGGCTGGTACTATCAAGACGAACCCGCCCGCGGCTACCACAGAAAATAAAGATTAACTTAGGCATTCTCCCTATCGACTCCTTATCGACTCCTTATCGACTCCTTATTCGTCCATATCGTTTGTCGTTGATTTTTTCTTGGCAGACTCTTGCATATGTGAAGAAATTATGGTACCTTTGTACCCAAATTAGATGGACGAGGTACGTTTGAATAGGAAGACGATGTATGTTTGAACTAAAATCACAATATTCCCCCACAGGCGATCAGCCGGAAGCGATTGCTGCATTGGTTGACGGTATCCGACAAGGCGCTCACGCACAGACACTACTGGGTGTGACCGGCTCCGGTAAGACCTTTACTGTCGCCAACGTGATTGCTACACTCAATCGTCCAACGCTTATTCTCTCGCATAACAAAACCCTTGCTGCTCAGCTATATAGCGAGATGAAGGCCTTCTTTCCGCACAACGCTGTGGAGTACTTTGTGAGTTACTACGACTACTATCAGCCGGAGGCATACATCCCGTCCACCGATACCTACATCGAGAAGGATCTTGCCGTCAACGAGGAGATTGATAAACTGCGACTTTCTGCGCTTGCCGCCCTCTTGAGCGGCAGAAAAGATGTCATCGTGGTCAGTTCGGTCAGTTGCCTGTATGGACTGGGTTCGCCGACCAATTTCAGCCAGTCCTGTATCACGATTCGACGTGGCGACATGCAGGGGATGGATCATCTGCTGAAGGGATTGATAGGGGCGCAATACGTGCGCAACGACTTGGAACTTGGACGTGGTAAATTTCGCGTGAAGGGCGACACCGTGGATATCGCCATCGCCTACGCCGATTACGTCCTGCGCGTGGAATATTTCGGCAACGAGATAGACAGTATCTCGACCTATTATCCTCCTGGTGTTCAGGGAGAAAAAGAGCAACGAGGTGAGGATTTTGAGTACTTCAATATCTTTCCGGCCACCATCTTCGTTACCAACAAAGAGAGCGTTGAGAATGCTATCAGTCAGATTCGTTTGGACTTGGCCACTCAGATTCGCTACTTCCAGGACATCGGTGAGGAGATCTATGCCAACCGCATTGAGGAGCGCGTGAAGTATGATTTGGAGATGATTCAGGAGTTGGGCTACTGCTCTGGTGTGGAGAACTACAGTCGCTACTTTGACGGGCGCGAGGAAGGGACACCACCATCCTGCCTTATCGACTATTTTCCGGATGATTTTCTGCTGGTTATCGACGAGAGCCACGTCACCGTGCCGCAAATCCATGCGATGTATGGAGGCGACAAAGCGCGAAAAGAAAACCTGGTGCAATATGGTTTCCGCCTGCCTGCCGCAAAAGATAATCGCCCGCTGAAATTTGAGGAGTTTAACGAGAAAGTAGGTCAGACTATCTATGTGAGTGCCACTCCGAATGAGTACGAATTGCAGCAGTCGGACGGCATCGTGGTGGATCAGGTGATTCGCCCGACGGGACTGCTGGATCCCGAGATAGAGGTTCGTCCCAGCGAGCACCAGGTGGATGACCTGATGGACGAGATTCGTACACGCATTCATCGTGAGGAACGCGTGCTCGTCACCACACTGACCAAACGAATGGCGGAGGAGATGGACGATTATCTGCGCCGCTATGGCATCAATTCGGCTTATATTCACTCGGATATTGATACCATCGAGCGCGTCAAGATTATGGAAGACCTGCGCAAGGGAGTGTATGATGTGCTGGTGGGTGTGAACCTGCTTCGTGAGGGATTGGACCTGCCGGAGGTGAGTCTGGTAGCCATCCTGGATGCAGACAAAGAGGGCTTCCTGCGTGACAAACGAAGCCTGACCCAGACTGTTGGTCGTGCCGCTCGTCATGTGCATGGCAAGGCGATATTGTATGGCGACAAAATCACGCGCAGTATGCAGGATACTATCAACGAGACTAATCGTCGCCGCGCAAAGCAAATGGCTTATAATGAGGCACATGGCATCACTCCTACTGCGGTAAAGAAAGCCATCACAGCTTCTGCTTTGTCTGCCCTGTACAAGGATACAGAGGCCGAAAAACAGCGTGTAGAAATGGCAATCCGCGATAGTTGGAAGAACGCAGAATGGCAACGTATGGATGCCAAGAAACTGGAGAAATCGATTGAGCAGAAGCGGCGTCAGATGCTGGCTGCTGCCAAGGAACTGAACTTTGATGTGGCTGCTCATCTCCGCGATGAGATGCTGGAGATGCAGAATCGACTGGATGCCATCAAGGGATAGTGCGGCGATAGTGGCATAGCATCAGGCTACCATCTTCGCGGCGCAGGTGCATGCCGTTGCCCTCGCAATATCGCCACATCTTGCATTCGTCACATGGAGCCTTCTGGCGCATCCAACTGCGGTCGCGATACGACTGAAATCCGTGCTCCCAAACCTCCCAGAACGAATCACGATAGATATTGCCCTGGTAGTATTTACCACGAATAGAGGTGCAGGCGGATATACTGCCATCGATGAGAATGCTCGCCACGCTGATGCCGGCGGCGCATTGGTAAAGATAGTCGCGCACCTCGCCCTCCCAATTGCCTAGGAATCCTTCGCAGGAGTAGCTGGCATGGATGCGTCCGGATTCACGGGTCTCGCGAATGAAGGCCAACATCTGACGAAATTCCTCGTCTGTAATCAGCAATTCGGGATTGTCCTTGGCTCTTCCCATCGGGTCTATTCCTACTACACGCCAGCGAGTTACGCCCTGCTGGATGAGAAACTCGCGTATCTCGGTCAACTGGTGTATGTTGCGTCGGTTGACACATGTGACCACATCGTAGGTGAACGGCTGCTCGTTCACGGCCAGTCGAATGGCGCGTGTGGCACCCTCCCATGCATGGGATGTGCCGCGCATCCAATTATGATTCTCCTCCAGACCATCCAGACTGATGGACATCGATGCTAATCCTGCTTGACGGAGCGCACGAAAACGTTGCTCGGTCAGAGCCACGCCATTCGTCACCATGCCCCACGGGAACTCGCGTTGATAGAGTGCGGCACCAATCTGCTCCAGGTCACGACGCATGGTTGGCTCACCGCCAGAGATGATGATCAGCACCTCGTGTGGATTGACGTGAGGCAGCACCTCATTGTCGATGACGCGCAGGAAATCCTCGGCAGGCATGTCTGGATGGATAACATCTGATACACAGTCACTTCCGCAATGTAAGCAATGCACGTTGCAGCGCAGCGTGGACTCCCAAAAGAGCTGCTGCAAGGGATGTATCTCTTGCAGATTGCGGCGGCGAAGGCGCTCCAATTCCAATATCAATCGTTGTCGGATGGTCATGGCTCCTGATTGGGGGTAATGAGCATTTGGCAGTGGGCACAATCAAAGGTGAGTCGCATAACGGTACCATTGGCCAGGCGAAGATAACGTGGTTCGCGAGGCATTGGATTGATCTTGCGACAATGACCTAACTCATGCAGTAGGCAGTAGCGACACGTCATGAGTGGCTCTGTGATAGGGTCTCTCTTCTCCATTGATTGAGGGTGGATATAGGTATAAAATAGGGTTGAGTCAGACGGACATCCACGTTTCGTGCTACGTATATGGTGTCGCCTAATTTGCTAATTTGCTGTCGGATAGTGTCAATTGCTCGTTCGGCATTGGTTGCCGCCTGGTGCTCTGCTGCAAACTCTTGACTGTGTGTCCCGATAGTTAATCGATAGCCGGATGGTGTGTCCTCAAAACGAATGTCCACCGGCAGTCTGCGCTCTGCATGCAGATTGCGCACAAATTCTACATCCAGGTTGCGATATAGCTGCATGCCCGGACGCAGTCCTTCGGGGGCTTGATTGGGGGTGATGATGTTGCCCTCGATGCCATTGACAGAGAAACCCTTATCGCCATAGCAGAGACCATCGCCATTGTGTAGCATGACGCCGGATTCCAGTCTCACGCGTAGCGGACGTGTGCTAATCACCTGACCAATATATTCGCCGGTGGATTTTGGCGTATCCCAGTTCGCCATCTTGGGTGTGCGACCATGTAGGAAATAGTCGATACCGCCTCTGTGAAAGGTTTTCTCGGGAGAGGGCGTGAAGGTGCGTGTATAGACCGACTCGTAGGAGGCTTGTTGCCCGGGGGCTATGCGGTCCAACAGCTGACGATAGTACGATACGATATTGGTCACGTAGTCTTTGTCCTTGAGTCTCCCCTCTATCTTGAAGGTGGTGACGCCTGCATCAATGAGTTCTGCAAGGTGTGCGCTGCGATCCATATCCTGCAGAGATAACAGGTAGCGCTGTATGATGGGTCGTCCGGCATCGTCGAGTATGGGCTGCATATCGGCATCCAGCAGGTCGTATCGCATGCGGCACATCTGTGCACAGCATCCGCGATTGGCTGATCTGTCAAGCAACGCCTCTGACATATAGCATCGCCCTGAATAACTGACACAAAGGGCACCGTGAACGAAGGCTTCTAGTTCGATGTTGGTCTGCCTGCGGATGGAGCGTATCTCATCCAAAGTGAGTTCACGCGCGAGTACTACTCGGCTAAACCCTTGTTGTTCAAGCTCTTGTATGTGCTCTATGGTGCGATTGTCGCATTGTGTGGATGCATGCAGTCGTATAGGAGGCATATTCTCCTCCAATAAACGTAAGTCCTGGATAATCAGCGCATCAGCTCCGGCATGATAGATGTCCCATGCTAATTGTGCGGCCTCCTTGCGCTCCTCGGTGGTGAGCAGGGTGTTGAGTGTCACCAATACACGGGCGCCGAACTGATGGGCATAGCGCGCCAACCGAGCGATATCGTCAATTGAGTTGCTTGCCGCTTGTCGAGCACCAAATCGCGGAGCACCCATATACACGGCATCAGCACCGGCATCTATGGCTGCCAGTCCTACCTCCAGATCGCGTGCCGGAGCCAGCAGGGTGAGTCGATATGTAGTCGTGTCATTCATTTATTTTCTCATCGCGTTTGCTATGGTGTACATCACAATGCCTGCCGTTACGCTGACGTTGAGCGAGTGCTTGGTGCCATACTGTGGTATCTCGATGCATCCATCGCAGATATCTACAACCTCCTGCTGTACTCCGAATACCTCATGTCCCATGACGATGGCGGTAGGACCTGCAGGTGAAAAGTCGCCCAGCATGGTGGAGTCGTGTGCCTGCTCAATGGCAAAGACTTGATAACCACGTGCTTGTAGGGCGCGAACTGCCTCTTTGGTGTCCTGAAAATACTGCCAATCGACGGTCTGCTCTGCACCCAATGCAGTCTTGTGAATCTCGTTGTTTGGCGGACAGCAGCAGATACCGCACAGATAGACCCCCTCCAGCAGAAATGCATCTGCTGTGCGAAATACAGCACCTATATTGTGCTGACTGCGCACGTTGTCCAGCACCACAATGAGTGGCAACTTGTTGGCTTGATGAAAATCCTCAACGGTCAGTCGGTTCATCTCTGATATGGTCAGTTTGGCATGGCTCATAGGGTGAAGGGTAAGGTGATGGTTAGTATTTTCTCGCTTTCGTCAATGGATACAATGAAGTCCTCATGGATGGGTATCATTCGTTCGTCAGCCAGAGTGATGAGGGTGTTGATGGTGCTTTCGTCCACATCCATCACCTCTCCGAGATTGCCTTGGTCGGTATCAATTACTTGATATCCAACGAGTTGCTGCCAGGTGAGTTGCGTGTCTTCCTCCTCAGTCATATCTCGTCGCAGCATGTAGGCTTCTGTGCCACAGAGTCGGCTGGCTTCTTCCTCACTATCGATACCGCTCAACTGAAAAATCAATGTGTCTGCTCCCTTCCCACGCCAATTGGTAACACGGAATGGAACTAAGATGTTGTTGATTTTCAGGATGATAAAGTCTGCCTCTGCATCATCCCAATACTCGTTGAGCATCTGGCATTGTATCTCTCCTTGCTTGCCGTGCGGTCGGCGTAGCGTACCTATGGATATTACTTCGCTCTCTGTAATCATACTGTCTCAATCAATTCTAAGTTAACGTAGATGAGATATCCACTGGTCTGATAACCCATCTGGGAAAGTATCGTCATGTAGTTGCGTACCTGCTCGTGGTAGGCGGATTTGCGCTCGTGACCAAACTTATAGTCAATCACGATGGCTTGCTCACCATCTATCATGACGCGGTCAGGACGATAGGCATCACCTGTCGGGGTCATGATGTCTTGCTCGCATAGTATCTCATAGCGATGGGTGAACCAATCCTCGTGATGATGGCGCTCCAACAGATGCCAGAATTTATCCAGTTCAGCGTGGATGCGCTCTGTGTCTTCCTCGCGCGCGCGTCCTAAATATAAGGACTGACGGATGGCCTGCTCGGTATCTTCTTTCACTTGAATCTCTGCCAGCAGGTCGTGCATCAATGTGCCAAAGTCCTGTAGTGACAGGTCTTCATCAGCCCTGGAGTGGGTTCGCAGTTTGAGTCGTTTACCAATGGGCTCGGTGAGATATTCTGCATCTTGGTAGATGATGTCCTGGTGATCCTCTTGGCTGCTTGGCATGCTGCCCTCCTCGGAGAGTGAGGTTCTGATATAACTGCCATCTTTGATCTCGTCGCGCAATACTACGGACAGTAGATTACCGACATTCCTGATGCTATCCTCGCCTTTGGTGGTTTTGGTTGCCAACTCTGCAAAGGCGTATAGACCATATTTGGGACGGGTGAATGCTACATAGGTCAGATTCAGATTGTCGATATACAGGTCTCGCAACTCGGCAGCATATGCTTGCTGAAAATGTGTCTTCGGCAGGTTGGATTTGTTGAATTTGATTGGAACCAGTAGCAGTTGTGCGAATGGCTGAATGGTAGGCTTACACCATAATAGTTTCTCCGAGTCCATCTTTCCTGCGGCTACCGGCCATGTCAGGAATGGCACAATCACATAGTCAAATTCCAGTCCTTTTGACTTGTGTATCGTCATGATTTGTATGGCCTCGTTGGTCGTTGATGCCGGAATCGAGGCCGAATCCTGCTTTCGCTCCCAATATTGCAAGAATGTGCCTACATCTGCAATCTGACTCTCACTATACTGGAACACAATGTCCAGAAATGACGTTACGTATGCTGTGGCATTATTCCACTCGTATAACTTCAGATTATCAACCAGATACTGTACCTGTTCGTAGAACGGCAACGTGTGAGCATGCTGAATGATTTGCGTCTCTGCCTCTGTGAAAATAGGTTCGTCCGAGAGCATCCATTGGATGGCCTGCTGCTCATCTGTGGCATTCTTATGCTTTGCGATGACCAGACGCAGTCGGTTTTGTAGAATCTCATCATTAGGATGAATGCTCAGGGATAACAGACATACCAGCACCTCAACGGCCGGATGTGCTGCCACTAATAATCCCTCTGCCGATTGCACCTGTAATCCGTTCTCCACCAGGAACTGTGTGACCTGTTGTGCCTCTCGTGCCTTACGGATGAGGATTGCTACATGATTCAGAGGTATCTTTCTGCTCTCAATATTCCGTATGATGGATAGCACTCTATCCAATATCTCCGAGGTGGTGTCCTCTACCTGGTCTTTGTCTATGAAGTCGATCTCAAAGTGTCCGTCAAGATTGGTTTTCTTTGCCTCCTGCTCCAGTGTGCTATACGCGCTTCGAACCGAATCGGCATAGTCGATAGAGCAGACATCTTTGTCATTCTCCAGCAGATTGGCTACATATCCACAATAACTCCTGAATATCTCGTTGTTGGCATTCACTATGATGTGCGAGCTGCGGAAGTTGATATTCATCTTTGGCTGCTGGTTGGGGGTAATCTGCTGATGTACCTGCTCCAGCAGATGCCAGTCGCTATTGCGCCACCGATAGATGCTCTGCTTGATGTCACCTACTATCAAATTGTCATTTCCGTTGGCATTCGATTCGTTCACTAACGGGCGGAAATTCTCCCACTGTAGGCTGGACGTGTCTTGAAACTCATCTATCATGTAGTGGCGAATCCAATTACCTATCTTCTCGTAGATAAAGGGCGAATCCGAGCCGTCAATAATCTGGTGCAGTAGTAGGTTGATATCGGAGATTGGTAATCGGTTCTGCTCTCTGTTGGTGCGTGCTATTTGTGCGGATACATCACTCAACAGACCCAATGCGTTGAGGTTCTCCAGTATCATCTTGGCAGTATAGAAATCGCGCTTTCGCTCCAGTATCTCGGGCGATAAACGGCGCTCTTGCTTCTTGTACCATTCGCTTTCACCTCGGTCAATGATTTGCTTCAGTTTACCCTTGTATGTTCGTAGAAACTCCTTGTCTGCCAGTAGAGAATGTATCTCTACCAACTGGGTCTGTAGTCGCTCGGTCAGCAGGTAGGTGGATATATCTTGGATGGCGTTCTTTGGATTCCATCCTTTGCCTTCGTGGATATTTTGTAGGGCAAATTCAGTCAGCCATCCATCCTCCTCACGTGTGCTTCGCGATAGAGCAAACAGGATGTCATCTACCGCGTGATTGATGACCTCTTGTCCATCCAGTGTCAGGTTGTAGGTTGCGGGCAATCCCAACTCACGAGCGAAGGAGCGAACGACCTGCTGAAAAAAGCCATCGATGGTGCTGATGGCAAATCGAGAGTAGTCTTGCAGCAATTGGTATAGTCTGGATTGGGCTCGCTGTTGTATAGCATCCTGCGATAGAGATAATGTCTTCTCTAAATCTCTGGAATAGGGCGAGTCCGCAGGATTCTTTGCCAAAATGTATAGTTGCTGCAGGATGCGCTCCTTCATCTCGGCAGTAGCTTTCTTGGTGAACGTTACGGCTAAGATATGGCTATGTACCTGCTCCCCATCATCAGGGGCAGATAGTAGCAGGCGAATGTATTCTCCGGCTAAGGTATATGTCTTTCCGCTACCAGCGGATGCCTTGTATATGCTCAGCATTTAGTTTCGTACGGTCAGTCGATCTCCGCTATAGAAGGTGTTGTAGCGGCGGAGTGCTTCTTTTGATATATTATGAATAGGAGTGCCTAATCCAAATGCAAGGTTGTATTCCTCATCGCAATAGGGACAATAGGCAGAACTGCCATCCACAACCACTACGGCGGTGTGCTGCTGATGACAATGTGGACAGCACAGGTCGTATGCGGTATAGTGGTTGTAGCAATCCACCACAATCACTACGCCTGAATAGCCGTAGTAGACGTCCAGCGTGCGAGGGAGGTGATTCTTCCCATTCAGCCAGTATCCGTCTCGGTTGACAATCATGTAGTTGCCGATATTCTCGGGGATAAAATGCACGAAGAATGCATCCTTGGTATTGATGCTAATCTGTACCGGAGCATACGGAACCGAACTACTGGAGTTGATGTCGCAACCGGTCAGCACCAGCGCCAGCATGCCTGCTATGCATAATATGATTACACGTCGTAGCATATTATCTTACTGAATGGCATCCAAGTGTACACGGAAGATGAGAGTCGAGTAGGGAGGAATATAGGCGCTGGTACCTTCTGTACCTGTGCCATCTTCTTCGTATCCCGCCTCCTTGGAGTAACCTAATGTGTAGGGAATATAGAGTTCGATATCCCCATGACAATGTATTTTTCTCAGACCCTCGCGGAATCCCGGAATCAGGTCGCTAATGTAGAAACTGCCGACACCTCCATCGAACTTATGTCCGTTGATGAGCCGACCTTCGTAGTGACAAATTACTGAGCTATAACTGCTTGGCTTGGCATCTGAGGTGTTGCCAGGGTAGATGATTCGGTATTGCAGTCCGGTACTGCTGATGTGGAACGTGGTATCGTTGGCATAGTCCAGTTTGTTCTGCTCCAGCCACATCTCGTTTTGTACTTTCCAATCCAGCCAATCATTTTTCTTGCATCCGCTCAGCATAGCGGTGATGGCTAATGCGATAAATAGATATTTCTTCATCATTTTGCTAACCAATTTCGTGGGTTTTCAATGTCTCGATTCTTGTATATTTGAAAATATAGTTCAGTTTTGTTATCTTCGTCTTTGTTGGTGTAGATGACGCCGATGGTTTGCTTGGGCTTCACTTTATCGCCCTGCTTGACACTCAGTTTGCTCAGTCCGGAATATACGCTGCGGTAGTTTCCGTGTTGGATGATGACGGCATATGTCTCATTCAATACAAGGCAACTGGTCACTTCGCCCTCAAATACTGCTCGCGCTTTGCCACCAGAGGTAGTTTGTATGTATAGTCCCTTGTTGTCGAGTGTAACCTCCTTGTAGATAGGATGTTGCTGCTTGCCAAATTCACCGGTGACAGTTCCATTCTCTACCGGCCAGGGCAGTCGTCCTTTATTCTTCTCAAAATCACCGGCTATGAGTTGCTGCTCCTTGGTCAGTTGGTCTTTGGAGGCTTGCTGACGGATGAGATCCTCAATCTTCTTGTTGAGTTCGGCTACTTTCTTTTGTTGCTTGCTTAGTTCGGCACTCAGGTTCTTCTCTTTCTTCTTGAGTTCGTCCAACATTTTCTTTTGTTTGCGCTCGTCGCGTGCCAGATTGTCTTGCTCACGCTTGCGTGCTTTCATTGTGGATTGCTTCGATTGCTTATTCTCCTCCAGTAATTGATTTTGGATGTCAATATCTGATTGCAGCGAAACGATACGTTTGGCCTGCTCTTGTCGATATTGTCCGAACTCGTACAGATAGCGTACTCGACGAATGAGTTGCTGAAAACTATCAGCGGAGAAGATAAATGCCAAGGGCGACTGCTGCATGTTGGCATAGTGTGTCTCGCGTACCATTTGCGCATAATCTCTGCGCAGCACCTCCAGTTGTCGCTGCAGGTCAGCCTTCTCTTCCGACAAGGCATTCATCTCATTATCCAGCGCTGTGATCTCTTTGTTCAGCGTGTTAATCAGTTTACGCTGATTCTTGATGTTTTGCCCCAACAACTCCAGTTTGTTGGCAGTTGCCTTCTCGCTCGACTTGGTCTCGGCGAGCATTTTGTTGGTGTTCTCTATCTGTTTTTGCAGTTCTTTCTGCTCTTTTTGCAACGTGCTAACGCTCTGGGCATAGGTGCTCAGAGATAGTAGAATGCATGCTATGATTAGTAGTTGTCTCATTTCAGTAGTGTCTCCATATCCATTCTGGAATAGCGATCGACGCTGAGGCGCTGTAGTCGCAGGGCAATGTCCTTTTGAACGGTAGGATAGGTGATGTTCATAGATACTCGTTTGCCCTTGGCGCTATAGCTCAGTTGCGCATGCGTGCCTCCCTCCGGCAGAATATCTCCCGAGGCTATATCCTGCAAATCTCGGTAACTGATTTGTGGGGTGACGTACTTATTCACCTCTGAATAAGGCAATTGCAGGTAATAGCGGTTCAATTTGTCGATGGCAATAATCTCGGTAGGAGTTGCCTCCAGTCGATATAGTTCTATGCCGAATAGGGGCATGACGGATACAATCACCAGCGAGTCGTGAACGGCTTGCATGGTGCATGTTACACTCAGACTCTGCTTGCCCAATGTGGCGGTAGCACGTGCGCTTTGCACGAGGCAGGTATGCCATGTGGGCGCTACTGCGACTTCTGTACTCGAACCTTGGGAGTTGGTTGTGGTGGCTTTTTTGGTTGTTTTGCATCCAGCCAATACCATGATTAGCAGGAGAAATAGACTAATGTATGATCGCTTCATAGTGTTGTTTTATTTCTTGTATAGAGTTCTTATCTGCATTTTCCATCGCCTTGCGGATGTAGAAGGCGGCAAGCATATCTTGTCCTTGCAGGTGCAGGATCCATGCGTAGGTGTCCAGGTAAGTGGCATTGTCAGGCTCGGCCTGGATGGTACGCTGACTCATGCGCTCTGCTTCTTTCAAATCCCCTCCGTGTACCGCGATGTAGTAAGCGTAGTTGTTGAGTACCAGAATGTTATTTGGGTCAAGAATCAGTATTTGCTGATAGGTTTGCACCAGCAGGTCCGGTCTGGTACGGGTATATTCCAATAGTTCCACTCTGAAGAGCAGGAATCGCAGGTTCGTGGGGTCGGTCTCCAGATAGTCGTCAATGGCTTTGAGTGCCAGCTTGGGCTTCTGCCATAGCACGTAGATACGATAGCGGTTGATGGCGCTATAGGCGTTGTAACCAATGATTTGGTCTATGTGGTTTTGTGCCGATAATGCCTTGCGATACTGCTGATTCGCAGTATAGACCTGACGCAGACGATCCCAACTGTTCTCGTCCTCGGGGTCGTTTTTGACGGCTTTCTCTGCAATCTTTACGGCTTTTTTCGCATTTTTCTTGTGGGTCTTGGCATCTTGCGTGTTGGTGCGAAGCAGACTCTCTATATAGTGCTCCCATAGTGTCGGCTCATGGGTGTAGGCGGCTTCGTAGCACTCCATCGCCTTCTCCTTCTGACCCAGCGCCTCGTAGATGAGTCCCAAGAACTCTTTCGTCTTACCATCCTTGGGATCAATCTGTTCGCAGAAGCGAAGCAGCATGAAGGCGCGGTCGTATTGCCCCCTGTCGAGGGCTTGGTGCGCGGCATACCAATAGTAGGTGAACTGCTGCTCGCGCTCCACCGGTATCGCTGCCCATAGCGAGATGGTGCAGCAGAAGATGATGATAGTGACTATTGACCTACGCATGGATTCCGACAATGTAGTGACAATGTAGTGACGCAACACAGTTGCTAATGTTGTGAAAACTTCAGTTACTTGACACCGGAATGGCCAAAGCCTCCGGCACCACGTTCTGTGTCGCTCAGCACCTCTACCTCTACGACCTCGGGTTGCTCGTGCTTGGCAATTACCATCTGGCAAATGCGTTCACCCGGCTCAATGGTGACGGGGTCGCTGCTCAGGTTGATGAGGATCACGCCTATCTCTCCACGATAATCGGCATCGATAGTGCCCGGTGTGTTGAGCAGGGTGAGTCCGCGCTTGAGTGCCAATCCACTACGTGGACGCAGTTGCGCCTCGTAGCCTATCGGCAACTCGATGTATAGTCCTGTGGGGATGAGTTTGCGCTCCAGCGAGGCCAATGTTACGGGTTCGCTGATGTTGCATCGTATATCCATTCCAGCTGCCTGTGCGCTCTCGTAGCGAGGCAGGGAATTGGTGCTTTTGTTGATGATTTTCAGTGTCATATCTTTGTTTTTAGTGTGTTTAGAATCGTTTGGCAACCAGTACTCGCAGTCCATCCGGCACGATGCGGATGTGGATGTCCTTTGGCATCTCCACGGGATCGCCATCGATGTGGAATGGAGCCTGCTTCTCGCGAATCAGCATGATGTCTTTGGACTTGACGATGTCCATGAACAGGCTGGAGTCGATCATTTTGGTGAACAGTCGAACCGCCAATCCCGGAGCACCTAATAGTGCGCTTCCGGACAGCATGCAGATGTCCATCTTGCCGTCCTGAATGCTGGCTTGTGGGGCGATAAAGGCATCGTTGCCCCATTGATTGGCATTGGCAAAAGTAATGAGGAAGGCTTTCTTCTCGATGTTCAGACCGCCGTCTGCAGGTGCTGCACCCGTCTCTACGATATGGTAGGTCTCCGGCTGATAGGTCAGCACGTCCTGGAAGAACTTTTCCACGTAGGTCTTCAGCCCACGTTTGCCTGCCGTGGCAAATTGCTCGGCGATGAGGGCGTCAAACCCTGTGCCACAGGTGGTTACGAAGACGTGGTTCTCTGCTAATCCGTAATCGACGCGGATGGATTCCGAGTGATTGATCATCTCGATGGCCTTGGTCACGTTCATGGGGATGTGCAGGTGTCTGGCAAATCCATTTCCGCTACCCATTGGCAGCACGCAGAGGGCAGTCTCGGTGTCGCGCAGACCGCGAGCCACCTCGTTGACGGTACCGTCTCCGCCGACCGCCACCACGGCATCGAATCCCATGCGCGCAAACTGCTGCGCCAATTCTGTGGCATGACCGGCGCGCTCTGTGAATACGATATTCTCAAGCCATTGCTCGTGATCCAGAGCCTGCTGAATCACTTTCGGCAGTTTCTTCTTGTTTTGGGTGCCCGACATCGGATTGATGATAAATGCGATATTTTTCATACTACATAAATTTACGTGCAAAGTTACAACTTTTTTTTGACATACGCAAGTGCGCGCGCGTTTTTTCAAAAAAATGTCCCAAATACTTGCACATATGAAAAAAAAGTAGTAATTTTGCACCCAAAACAACTAAAAACAATAAAATCTAATCATCATGTTTACACAAGCAGACATCCAGCAATTGGAATCCCGTGGCATCTCGCTTGAGAAGGCCGAAAAGCAGTTAGAGAGTTTCCGTACCGGTTTTCCCAGTTTAGACATCGCATCTGCCGCTTCGGTAGGTAATGGTATTCTGGCTCCGAAAAAGGCTGAGCAGGAGCAATATATCGAGGCTTGGCAACAGTATCTGGCAGAGAATCACAAGATCCTGAAATTCGTTCCAGCCAGTGGTGCTGCCAGTCGTATGTTCAAGAACCTTTTTGAGTATCTGGATAATGGTGTTGAGACTCCGTTCATCCAAGAGTTCCTGAGCAATATTGATAAGTTCGCCTTCGGTTCTGAGTTGGATGGTAAGAGCGGTCAAGCTGCTGTAGATCATCTGCTTAACACTATGAACTATGGTAAGTTGCCGAAGGGTTTGCTGCTCTTCCACAGCTACAAGGATGGTGCGCGCACTCCGGCATTGGAGCACCTCGTTGAGGGCGCGCTCTATGCTTCTTCCAATGGCAAGGTGAACCTCCATTTTACCGTTAGTCACGAGCATCTGCCACTCTTCCGCCAGCATGTTGCTGAGAACCTCAAGAAGTTTGAGGACAGGTATGGCGTGAAGTATGACATCACCTTCTCCGAGCAGATGCCTTCTACCGATACGTTGGCAGCTAATCCGGATGGTACTCCGTTCCGTACTGCAGATGGCAAGCTCCTTTTCCGCCCGGGTGGACACGGCGCTCTGATTGAGAACCTGAATCAGCAAGATGCTGATATTGTTTTCGTTAAGAATATTGATAACGTTGTTCCTGATCGCCTGAAGAAGGACACCATTCGCTACAAGCAGATCCTTGCCGGTGTGCTGGTTACAGAGCAGAAACGTGTGTTTGATCTGCTCCGCAATGGCAACCTCACCGAGGAGGAGCACGCTAAACTGAATCGTCCTATCCGCGTATGTGGCGTGGTGAAGAATACCGGCGAACCGGGTGGTGGACCGTTCCTCGTTCGTGAGGCTGACGGGTCGCTCAGTTGCCAGATTCTGGAGTCCAGCCAAATTGAGGATAAGTCGCTCATGCAGACCGCTACCCACTTCAATCCGGTTGACCTCGTTTGTGCCATCCGCGACTATGAGGGTAAACCATTCAATCTGCCTGATTATGTGGATCCTGCTACCGGTTTCATCTCCCAGAAGTCAAAGGATGGAAAGGAGTTGTTGGCGCTCGAGTTGCCGGGTCTGTGGAATGGTGCTATGAGCCGCTGGAACACTATCTTTGTGGAGGTTCCGGTTTCGACCTTCAATCCGGTGAAGACCGTTAATGACTTGCTGCGCGAGCAACACCAATAAATGAAGGAAGCATTCTTCTTTGATATGGATGGAGTGATTTTCGACTCCATGCCCCACCACGCACAGGCGTGGGATATTGTAATGAAGCGTCACGGGTTGGATTTCACAGCCCGTGACTGCTACTTGCAGGAGGGACGTACCGGTCAGGACGTCATTCGCGAAACCATCCTAAGATGTGAACATAGAGAGGCGTCCGAGCAGGAGATTTGGGATCTGTATTGGGAGAAAACGGATACTTTCCACCAGTTGGGTGGTGCCGATCCCATGCCGGGTATCAGGGAAGTACTGGATTATCTGAAAGTCGCTGGTAAACAGATTTTTATCGTTACGGGTAGTGGGCAAAAAACGCTCTTTGATACCCTGGATAATCATTTTCCTGGTGTCTTTGCACGCGAGCGAATGGTGACGGCCTTTGATGTCACGCACGGCAAACCTCATCCCGAACCGTACCTGCGTGCATGGCAGAAGTCGGGACTCAGCAAGGAGCAATGTGTCGTGATTGAGAATGCCCCATTGGGCGTGCGCGCCGGCAAGGCCGCCGGCCTGGATGTCATAGCGGTCAACACAGGACCTCTGACTGACGAAGATTTGTATGTGGAGCACGCGGATTGGGTGGTGCCCGATATGTACGCTTTACTCAGTCTGCTTACAGATTTGCGTTGTAGTAGCGTGGGTTCTCAGTAACCTCTTCCCCCACAAAGTCAGGCTTCTCGTAGGCCTGACTTTCGTTTTCTAATTCGATCTCCGCTACGACCAGACCCTCCAGTCTGCCATGAAACTCATCGACCTCCCACTTTAGTGAACTTCCCTCCACGGGAATGATGTATCGGGTCTTCTCTATCGCACCCGGTAAGCATTTCTGCATCAGTTCTTTAGCATCTGCAAGATCAATCTCTTTTTCCCATTCAAATCGGGTGATACTGCCCTCCTTGGGAGCCGCTTTGATGGTTAGGGACGCGCGCTCGTCGCGTATGCGTATGCGCACTACGCGTTCAATGTCTTTACATAGATAGCCCTGCTGAATGCTGTAGTGACGTGTTGCCTGTGCGCGGTAACTATCGCTGGTTACCAGAAACTTACGCTCTATTTCGCAGTTGTTCATAGTTGTGCTACCTTCTGCTTGTTTATTCTTTGGTCGCGCGCAGAGCACGAGCTAATTGGTCGGGGCAGGATGTCCCTTTGTAACCACAATTGATGCCCTCCAGACGACTGATGACATCATCTACTTTCATGCCGCGAACCAGGTTGGCAATACCCTGCAGGTTGCCCGAGCAACCGCCATAAAACTGCACAGATTCCAGCGTGCCGTCGTTAATCTCAAACTCAATCAACTGGCTGCAGGTGCCATGTGTTTGATATTGATATTTCATGTTGTATAGTTATTTGCTTTGTAGCGCCTTCTTTAGGATTTTGGTGGCTTTTTCATTCAGTCGATGCCCAAATTTATCCGACCATAGTATCTCTACTCCGGCGTCCTCCAGAATGGAGGCAGACTGCTTGCTGCTCTCCTTTCCGCACACCTCGTCGTCGGTAGAGAAGAGGGCAATGGCGCGCGCGCCGGTCTGTATCGTGTGCTCCTCGCGAAACTCGATGAAGCGGCGTACCAGCGGTTCATCTATCGTGTACTCCGTCGCGCCGTCCTCTCGCTCACAGAGGTATGGGTGCTTTCCGTACCCCCTCTTGCGAATGGTCTTCTCAATGGACATGCAGGGATTGACAGCCGCACGTACCGCCCCTGGACAATCCACGTACAGAGCCAGCATTCCGCCCATTGACGTGCCGGCAATCAGGGCGGGTTCAAACGTGCCTGCCCACTCGTTCAGTATCTGTAGCGACTCGTACGGGTCGTGGGTGATTTCGGGACAAAGCCACTCATACTCAGGCAGATCCTTGGCAATGCTGCTCTTCGTTCCGGACGCGGCTCCCGAACCAAAACCATGCACATAGATGGCATAGGGTTTGGGCACAATCAGGCGTCCCTGGGAGTCGTATTGTGGAGTGGTTTGCATGGGTACATCATTTAAAATCATGCAAAGGTACTAATTTTTGTGCAATTGTGCAATACTTTGCGAAATATATCGACTTTTTTTCTAAAAATTGAGATTACTTTCTCAAAACTTGTGTATGTCGAAATATTTTTGTACCTTTGCAATTGCAAAGGTCAATACCATACTTTTTTATGTTATGTTAGGCATTATCATCAATCCGAAATCCGGCAAACGGGCTTTTCGTGCCCAGCGATTATATCTTTGGAAACTCCTCAAAGACAAGCATTTACCTTTCAGTTATCGTGTTACCAGATATGCCAATCACGCCACCGAGTTGGCTCGTGAGTTGGTAGAGTCGGGGTATGACCGCATACTGGTGTTGGGTGGAGATGGTACGCTCAGCGAGGTCATCAATGGCATCATGCGTGCCAAGATTTCGGACGAGCAACGTGCCCAGACTTGCGTCGGACTCATGCCGCGTGGCACCGGCAATGATTGGGGACGATTCTGGCATCTCAATCGCGACTACAAGCGCTCGCTCCGCCGTTTTTTTGAGGGCACACCCCAGCCGATTGATATCGGTTATGTCACGTATTGGCGAAATGGCGAGGTGCACCATCGCTATTTTATCAACTCCGTCGGGTTCGGTATTGACTCCTTGTGTTGCAAATTGGCGATTGGGCTCAAGCCATACATCGGCAGTCACCATGTGAACTATTTCTTCGGACTGCTGATGGCGCTTTGCACCCATCGGGCGATGCGAATGCAGCTGCTGGTGGATGGGCAGCCCGTCGTGGACGATATGCTCTTTACCATGAACATCGGCAATGGTCCCTATTCCGGTGGAGGCATCCAGCAGAATCCGCAGGCTGACCCGCGAGACGGACTCTTCCATTCAATTTTTGTGGAGACGCCGTCTTTTCGACAGGTGATGCAGGCGATTCCGCGTCTCTTTGACGGTCGACTGAGCGAGTTGCCTTTCATCCACCCGTTCGTGGGAAAAGATGTGAACATCTGCTGCCAGGAGCATTTATGTTTTGAGGCGGATGGCATCTTGATGGACATCATGGGTCCATGTGAGGTGCATTGCCTCCATCATGTACTGCAGTTTGTCTGCTGATGACGTGTTTGTTTTGCACATCTCGTAGTATGTGATTAGTATGTGATTAAGTGTACCATTAACGTATGATATCAGGAACTCAAACGATACAGAAAATAGCCGGTAGCGGTAGCAATCGGCAGTATATCCGCCAGACTGATGCGGAGGGTCGTAATGTGATTCGGGTCGTGGGAACCAACCACGATGAGAACCATGCTTTTCTCACGATGGCTCGCCATTTTGAGCAGGCGGGACTTGCTGTGCCGCATGTCTTGTCCGTGAGTGAGGACGAGATGGAGTATGTCTTGCAGGACTTGGGCGACACTTTGCTCTTCGACTATATTGCCGATGGTAGGGAGTCGGGTTGCTTCTCCGAGCGCGAACAATCCATGCTGTCTCGTACCATCCGTGCCTTGGCACATGTGCAGGTCGAGGGTGCAAAAGGTCTGGATTGGTCGGTCTGCTACCCCGTGCCCACACTGGATGAGCGCAGCGTGCGTTGGGACCTCAATTATTTCAAGTATTGTTTCCTCAAAGGAACTCGAATCGAGTTCTCCGAGCCGCACTTGGAGGACGAGTTCAACCGCCTCACATCGGCGATTCTCGGAGCCGCGTCTCCTGTGGAAACTTTCCTCTATCGTGACTTCCAGTCTCGCAATGTGATGATCTATCAGAATACACCATATTTTATTGATTTTCAGGGAGGCAGACGCGGACCGATTTACTACGATGTAGCATCTTTCCTTTGGCAGGCAAGGGCTAATTTTCCTCAGTCTCTGCGCGAAAAGCTCATCTTAGACTATGTCGCCGAACTCCATTCCATCTCCGATTTTCGTTTCGACCGCTCTGTGTTGGATGAGTTCGTCCTCTTCCGCACGTTGCAGGTGCTAGGTGCGTATGGGTATCGTGGCTATTTTGAGCGGAAGCAGCATTTCTTGCAGTCTATCCCTGCGGCAATTCGCAATTTGTACGACTTGTTGTGTAGTGCTATGGGCGATCGCTATCCGTATCTCCATCGGTTGGCAGACCAACTCTCTGCCACGCTCTCACCTTCGCCCTCGCAGTCGTCTTCGACTTCTGTACCCTCGTCATCCGACTCGCCTCTGCAGGTCACCGTCTATTCCTTCTCTTTCCGGCGCGGCATACCCGAGGATGCTTCCGGCAATGGTGGAGGCTATGTCTTTGACTGCCGTTCCACTCACAATCCCGGACGATATGACCAGTACAAGCAGCTGACCGGATTAGACCAACCCGTTATTGATTTCCTCGAGCAGGATGGCGAGATTCTTACCTTCCTGGACCATGCATGGAAACTGGTCGATCAGCATGTTGAGCGCTTCATGCAGCGTGGATTCACACATCTGCAGGTCTCGTTTGGATGCACCGGAGGGCAACACCGTAGTGTCTATAGTGCCGAGGCAACGGCCAAGCATCTGCACAGCAAGTATGGCATTCACGTCCACCTCATTCATCGCGAGCGTGGAATCAATCGCACACTATAAAATCACTTTGTCCATTATACCTTTTGAACAATAAAATGCGTGCTATGATTTTTGCTGCGGGACTGGGTACTCGACTCAAACCGCTAACCGATACAATGCCCAAGGCATTAGTTCCTATTGCTGGTAAGACGCTGCTGCAGTGGCAGATAGAGAAACTGCGTTCGGCCGAAATTACCGACATCACCATCAATGTGCACCATTTCCCCGATATGATTATCGACTATCTGGCGCAGAACGATAATTTTGGCTGCAATATCACCATTAGTGACGAGCGTGATGCGCTGCTGGATACCGGTGGAGGACTGCGTAAGGCATGGACGACAGACGAACCCATCCTAGCCTTAAACGTTGATATTCTGTCTAATATCCACCTTCCCGATCTCATCGCATCTTATGAGCGTTACTCTCAGGACACAACCTCCGCCGTTGATTCCGAATCTTCCCTTGCCGGATTGTTGGTGGTTAGCGAGCGCGAGACCCAGCGTTATCTCTGCTTTGACGAGTCCGACCAGCTGGTAGGCTGGACCAATCTCAAAACGGGTGAGGTTCGCCTGTGTGATGGTCGCCACTTGGCTTTCTCTGGTTTGCAGATTCTACATCCGGTCATGAGGCAATACTTAGCTGCTATGCCGGAGCAGAAGTTCTCACTTATCGATCTTTATCTCTATGCCTGCCAAACCGAGAAAATCCGTGCCTTTGTTTCTGCCGATTATCGCATGATGGATGTCGGCAAAATCGATCATCTGGACGAGGCAAATGCCTTTGCACAGTCACTTTTGTGATAGAAAATAATGCCAAAATCGACTTGTTTTAGCAAAAAAAGCATTTTTTTTCATTTTTATTGTTGAAAAATTTGCATATATCAAAAAAAAGCAGTACCTTTGCAATCGATTTCGGGGTTAACAAATCAAGTACAATGTTTCCCTAGCTCAGTTGGTAGAGCAACTGACTCTTAATCAGTGGGTCGAGGGTTCGAGCCCCTCGGGGAACACACAGAGAGACATCCTTTCGGATGCCTCTCTAATTTTTCTCCCGCTTCTCTAATTGGCTCGCTTCGCGAGCGTCTATTAGAGTAATCGTCCTACATTCCCGGTGGCGGACCCATTGGTGGAACTCCGCGAGGTGGTGTACCAGGCTTGGCACCACTCTCTATCATCTCCTGCATAAATCCTGCGCTTCCTTTGGCTTTCAGATCACCCATTTTGTTTAGTTTGTAGGTGAAGGTCAGCATCACATAGGTCGGCAGAGTATTGTATTTTTTGTATTGCACATAGTTCTCACCCACCACCTGCACGATGTTCTTGCGGTTGTTGAGCAGGTCCTCGGCACGTAGTGTCAGCGTGGCATTTGTCCACGACTTGGTAACGGACGCATTCCACAGTATCTCGTTCACATCGTTCAGGTTATATCCGTAGCGTGCGGTATATCCGCAGTCGGTTGCGATGGTCCAGTTCTTCGGCAGATGAAACTCAAGGTCGCCCGTTATTCCCCAGTTGAAGACGTTGCTCATATCGCTCTTGCGCAGGTTATTCTGCGTGCGCGAATAGGTGAAGTTGGCGCGCAGTCCTATATCTACTATGTCGTGTGTGAAGCGCAGACTGGCATTCTCCTGCACCTGCAGATTACCTGTCAGCGAGCGGTCTCCCAGCAGCAATCGATTCTCCTCAATCATAGCGGCAATCGTGTCTGCGTTTTGCTCGTGACTCAGGTATGCCACACGCTGGTTGTACGAGATGGCGGTTCGTGTGTTGAACTGCAGCATTTTGTTCGCAAACGGCGTGTTGTACATCAGGTCGGCGCTGATATTCCATGGTAGGATATCGGCATTCACAGTTTGCTGATATTGCTTACCGGAGGTGTCGTAGATGGTGTTGTTGACCAGTGCATCCTTGGTGAGTGTTCCGCGCACGCCGGTCATGATGCTGGACATACGTGTCTCGTTGTACTTGCTGTACATCAGTCGCAGGTTGTGTTGAAACGCCGGATTCAGGTTCAGATTACCTACCGTCTCGTTCATAGCCTCCGAGTTGTTGCGCACCGGTTCCATTTGATTGATAGTCGGTTGATTGGTCGTGCCTCGGTAGATGATACGGGCGAACTCCTTCTTGCCAAACTTGTATTTGAAGTTCACGTTTGGTGAGAAGTTCCATACGTTGACCAGCGTGTCTCTACCACGTCTGGCATCCATGTATGTGGTGGAGGTTAGAGTCTGTGATGGATTGATTCTCAGACCTACCATCAGGTCGTAGTTCTCCTCTATCCAGCGGTAGTTCAACTCCAGCGACTCGCTGTAGAAGGCATTGGAGAAGCGGTTGGAGAACACCGAGTCGAGTACAGTCTGCGCGCTATCGCGATACTGCATCTTTTGGCTTTCTCGATTGCGCCCCGAGAAATTCAGCACTGTCTCCAGGAAGTGATTCTTACCATAGATTGGCTCTACATACGATGCTTTGATGGAGTAGTTTAGATTGTTGTTTCTGCTGGTGCTGAACTGATCCACGCGCGCCGAGTCACCCTTTTGATCCCATGCAAAGGTGCGTCCTGTCCCCGTCGTGTTGCTGAATCCCACATTGGCATTGACCGTCAGTGTGCGTCCCGGTTTGTGGAACTTATGATTGTAAATTACCTCCAGACTGCTATTGATGGCATGCGACTTCTCGCGTTTGTTCTGGTAGCCATTGCTGATGGTGTCTCCTTCTTTCTGATACAGGTACTCGCTGTGACCATTGCTGCGTGAGTCGGTGTAGCTGATGTTGGGCTTGAAGAGCAGCTTGTTCAGACTGTCAATCTGCCACTCAACCTCCAGTCGCATCTGTGCGTCCCATGCGTGCGAGAGGCTGGAGGATGTGTCACGATTGTGGTACGTCAGTCCTTCCGAGTAACTCTCTTTGGTCGAAAGTGTTCGGCTGTCGTTGATGGAGTGATTCATGCTGGCATCACCTCCGAAAAGCAGGGAGGCATCACTTCGCCCATTTAACTTAGATGTCAAATCTATATTGGTGTTCACACCTATGTTCTCTGCACGCGTGATACCCGAGTTCTGCCCCCCAGACCAGCCACCTCGTCCACGTCCGGTACGTATCTCGTTCGTATTGTTCGCGCCTCCCAAAATGGTCGTCTGACTCTCGCCCAGTAGCAGGTTGGTAAACACATTGGCGGTGTAGCGAAAGTCATTCTCCATGAAGTGTTTATCGTAGCCGAACCACTTGCCGTTGTCTGCCACCAGGTCGGCTCCTATGCCGCCGGTGTAGTTGCCGAAGACACCTTTTTTGCGGTCTTTCTTCAGGCTCAAGTTGATGATTCGCTCGGTCTCATCGTCATCAAATCCGGTCAGGCGTGCCATGTCGGATTTCTGATCAATCACCTGTATCTTATCAATCATGTCGGCGGGGATATTCTTTGTGGCGGATTGCACATCCGAACCAAAGAATTTCTTGCCATCAATGCGCACGGCGGTTATCTTCTCGCCATTGACTTGGATATTGCCCTCCTTATCCACCTCCACACCATTCATTTTCTTGAGCAGCTCCTCTACCATCGCGCCGTCCTGCACTTTGTATGCTGCGGTGTTGTACTCGATAGTATCGCCCTTGACGGTCATCTCGGCAGCGTACCCCTTGATATCCACCTCGGCGAGAGCATGCACGTCCTCGTTCAGACGAATTGTTGCCACCTGCACATCCTTGTCCGTCACTTGCACTTTCTGCTCATGCTCTATGTAGCCTACGCTGGATACGAGTAGACGATAATTGCCTTTGTGTACTTGGGTTAGGTAAAATTCGCCGTCGGCATCTGTCTGTGCCCCCTGCGCCAGTACCGAGTCATTCATCAGTCGTATGGTAGCCATCTCTATGATGCTGCCATCGGCTGCTGATACCACCTTGCCGGACACGGACACCACATGTTGTGCCCAAATAGACAGGGATAAACAACAGACTAATACTATAAAAAAATATCTTTTCATTGATTTACATATTCGTAACAACCGGCATCTGGGTGATGCTCGTTGCGCGTATTCCCATCACGATCTGTAGGATATAGGATGCTTTGGACTGAGTCAGCTATGGCTCGAGCCGGAGATAGCGAATCCAGTCTGAAGTCGTAGTACCGCCATGTCTTGTATTTGTAGAAATCGTTCTGGAAGACATTGGCGGAGTCGGTCTCTTGCCAATACACGTTGTCGCGTGCGCCAAGGGTGAAGATGCTGTCGCTCTTTAGGTAGTTTCCCACTATCTTTCCAGGATAGTACTGTGGCAATGGTGTAGCCAGCACAATGTTGTTTCGGCGTGTGCCGGACACCACGCAATTGATGAGTGAGAACTCTGTTTCGGGTGTGCTCTTGCTCAGGTTGTTGACATAGATGGCCGCCACATCCTCATGCGGAGTGGATTGGATGCGCACGTTGGTATTGTTGAAGTACGATGCGATGGTCGTGTGCACGAAGGTATGCTTGCCTCCGCTCAGGTACACGCAGTAGGAAGCTGCGTTGCTAATTTCGGTGTTGACCACCTTCGCGTTCATATTCTGAACCACTAGACCATAAACGGCCTGATTATGAATGCGTGAGTTCTCAATGTTGACACTGGGCATCTTGTAGCTGCTGTTGTCGTAGTCGCAGTACAAACCGTAGTTGCCACCCAGTATCTCCACATAGTTCAGCACATGCGTGTGCGCGCCGCTGCTCTGCAGTACCACACCTCCCCATTGTCCGGCTGCGTATAGATACGGCACGCTGTCAAAGAGGTTATCAGTACGGTCGCCTCGCAGGCAAATCCTCTGATCGATAGTGCCTTGTGCCTTCAGTGTCCCCAGCACGTACATCGACGCATTCTGATGAAAATATAGTTTTGCTCCCGGATCCATCGTGGTCTGACCGGCTATCACCAGGGTGTCGTATATCAGATACGGACGCGTGGCTGTGAAGTGGTACCCCGAGGCAAAATCGGTTCGCTTGCCGGGTGTGCGCATTAGTTCTACGTCTTGTCCGTATGCCGTCAGGCAGATGTCCTGCGTGTGCTCGTTCACCGAGAAATGCACCTTGTCCTCTATGAAGACGGGCGAGTGGCTGTTTTGTGGATCCACGTTCACTCGCACAAAGAGGTACAGACTGTCACCACCTGCAATGGGGAGGTCGCGCATGTAGTCACTATTGGTCTCACCATCCATGTTGATGTGGAAATATGCGCCATTTTCAAGCCATATCTGCTTGATGTTCAGCGCATTCTTGTTGGGGTTATAGACCATCACACGGCGTGTAGCAGAGCCAATGCCGGTAAATACCGTGTCAAACGACAGCGTATCTGTCGAGAACGCCAGGCGCAATGTTGGGTCGGTGGACACACGATATTCCTGACATCCTGCCAGCAGGCAGATGGCGATACCAATGGTTAGTATATGTCGGAGAGAATATCTCATAGTGTCCACTACTCAAAGTTGAATACTAAGGTGATTTGGTGGTTCATCAGTCGGCCTATCGATTGGGTGTAGAATCTGTCCTCCGGCGAGAGGTCGGTCATTTTCTCAATCGGTGTGAGTTGGTTGAGGAAACCTAACTGGTACTTGATTTCCGGGCAGAATTTAAACCAGGAGAAGTAGATGTCGCAGCCGAATCCTGCCTCCACAAAGGCATCCCAACCGCTTTGTACCACAGGCTTTTTCTTGTCTGGGAACACGTTGTAACTGGCACCACCACCGGCTACTACATAGGGGCGGTAGTTGCCCTCGCGATTGGCTGACCACTTGATTTGCAGAGGGATAGTCACTGGTATGGCGAGGATCTCAATCTTATCTCCGTTGCCGTAACTGCCGCTCACGGGGTTGCCGGATTCTGTCTTGAAGGTCAATGTACGCGAGGCAAAACTCAGTCCCGGAATGAAGCGCAGATTAAAGTGCTCGCTCAGTCGTACATCGGCGATGAAACCTACCGAGAATCCCGGCATAGCTGAGGTCTGACGCACGTGATAAATCTCACCATTCAGCAGGGCTTCCGAGTCACTCACCCCATAGGCCATCATGTTGACACCCAGCGAGAAACCGAAGTGATACAGTCGGTCGTCCATGTAGGGATTATTCTGTGCATGCATGCTCATTCCCAGGGCAAGAAGTGCCACCAGGAGCATGCTCTTATTCTTCAAAGCCGTTGTCTTCATACGAGTTTGCATTTGTATCGCCCTGCATATCAGGTTTTTTGCGATTGTTGGTTCCGAAATTATAGGTTAGGGTTAGGCTCACGGTTCGTGAGTTCCAGCGGCGTTCTTGCTTCTGCCAGAAGCCGTCACCCCAGGTGGTATTGCGTCTTGCGCGCGAGTTCAGTATGTCGCGCACATTAAATGCCAATGCTAAGCGTCTGTCCAGAAAGGTCTTACGTAGGCCAAGGTCTATCGAGTAACTGTGTGTTGTCGTACCTTGCGCCACGACGCGTGGGCTGCGATAGTTGCCGCTGATTTGTCCCGAGAACGTCTTGGTGAAGAGGAACGAGGCATTCAGTCGGGCCGACCACGCAAAGATATCCTGCTTGGGCAGCGTGACCGAGATGGCATCGCCTGTTCGGGACGTGGTGTTGTACGTGCCGGCGGTGATGGCGTTGTAGTAGAAGTTGACGCTCGTCGTCAGTTGCAGCAGTTCACCGAACAATCGATTCTTGCCGACCATTTCCACTCCCACCTCTTGTCGATTGGCAACGTTGATGAATGTGTTCTTCATCACATCCACGTCTATGAAGCGCACATTCTGCACGATTCCCTCCTGCATGCGCCAAAAGACACCTGCGGATAGTGTGTGCCGCTCCCACGACTTTAGGTAGTTGAGTTCCAGACTGTTGCTGTAGGATGGCAGCAGATCCGGATTACCATAGCGGATATTGGTTGAGTCCGAGAAGTCGATTCGCGGATTGATCTGGTGTCCGCGTGGACGATTCACACGACGTGTGTAGTTCAGTTGCAACTCGTGTCCGTGCCCGAAATCATAACTGATGTATGCGCTCGGGAAGAGTTGAAAATACGATGTGTCGCGTGGTGCGCTGGCTACAATATTGCCTGCTGCATCCTTGTAGTCCGACTCGATGTGTCGGATGAAGTATTCGCCACGCAGACCTACTTGCAGACTCAGGCGGTTGAAGAATCGGTTGCCGTACGTGATGTACAGGGCATGATTTTGCTCCTGATTACGAAAGTCGTTGTAGTACGGATATAGTTCTTGACTACGATTTTCGCCCTCATAGGCAGAGGCAATCGTGCTGCGCCATGCCAATGTGGCCTGGTAGCCGGCTTCCAATCGCGAGGATTGTGTGGGCTTCCATTCATAGTCGGCTTTCACCTCTACCGATGGGTCACGGTTGTAGTTCGTCTGCTCTTGTGTCAGCGTGTCTTGTCCCCATTCGGCCTGGGTGTATTGGCTCTCCTGATTCCACGTGAAGTGGTTGTAAGCACCACTCAGGTGCAGGCTATGTTGCTGATACTTAAATTGATAATCCAGTCGCACGTTACCACCCGGGTGCCAACCTCTATTCTGCTGGTCACGATGGTAGTATCGCATCGTATCACCTGTCTGGCAGGATGTCAGCAGGTAGGTGTTGCGTGATATGTCGTTGGATACAAAGGCGCTCGGTTCGCTCACCATGCCAAATCCGCTTACGCCCAGTGTGGAGTGTTCGCCCAAGCGGAAGTCCAGCCCGGCGCGTAGAAACATACCATGTCCGCGGCGGTCGCTCAGACCGGTTTGTACCAGGTGCGATTGACGGTTGGCCTCGACGATGTCTTCGATCTTGGCTTGTCCCATCGTGCCAGGAGTCAGATTGTAGCGATCCGTGTTCACACCACCATTGGACGTGTTGTAGCGGTAACCGGCGTTGATGTAGGCGTCCACGATGCCCTTGTTGAAGTTCAGGTTCACTCCTACATTTGCTCCGGGTGGCACGGTCCATGGCGCAGCCAATCCGTATTGGATGCCGGCGGTTACCGAACCGTAGTAACCGGCTTTGCGGTCTTTCTTTAGCACCAGATTGATGATTCCGGCGGTTCCTTCCGGTGAATATTTGGCAGAGGGATTGGTGATGAGTTCAATTTCCTTGATGGACTCGGCAGGCATTTGTGCCAGCACTTGTGCGCGATTCTCCGCGGTCAATCCTGCCGGCTTACCATTAATCCATATCTCTACCTCCTCCGAGTTGCGCAGGGAGATATTGCCCTCCTGATCTACCTCCACGGTTGGGATGTTCTCCAGCGCGTCGCTCACGCTACCACCGGCATTGGCGATGTTCTGATCCACCGAGAAGACCTTTTTGTCCAGTTCAAATCGCATGGCGGCATTTTGTCCCACCACCTCCACTTCTTGCAGGTTGCGGGTGTCCTCGCTCAGGTATATCTTGCCGATATTCAGCTCCTTACCGCTCATACTCACCTCACGGGTGAGGTCGGTATAGCCCATGAAACTGATGACGAGCGTGTACTTACCATTCGTCATTCCGTTAAGCAGAAATAGACCATCCGCATCGGTCACACCACCGGCAGCAGGTACTGTCTCGCCCGTGCGAATCATCGTCACGTTGGCAAAATCAATAGGCTGACGAGTGCTTTGATCCAATACTCGTCCAGTGATGATATTCTCTGCTTGCACGCCTATCAGGCTCATCATGCAGATAATCAGCAGTATGATATATCTTTTTTCCACTTTCAATTTTCTCCCCTCAAAATCCATGCCACAGCTTGCATGTAGCCATCTGTTCCTTGTCCGATGATGGAGTGGGCGCAGACGTCGGTCAGCAGGCTAATGTGTCGAAACTCCTCGCGCGCGTATATATTACTGATGTGTACCTCTACCACGGGCACGGGACACATACTGATGGCATCGCGGATGCTGACGCTGGTGTGGCTGTATCCTCCGGCGTTGATGATCACACCGTCAACTGGCTGCTCGTCTGTGCAGAGTGTCTGCAGCCAGTCGATGATGTCGCCCTCGTGATTGGACTGCCGATACTGAAAGTGCACATCCATCCATTGTCGCTGGATTTCGATCATGATCTGCTCCATCGACTTCGTTCCGTATATGCTGGGCTCTCTATGTCCCAGCATATTCAGATTAGGTCCGTTGATTATCAGTATCTTCATATTTGATTAATAGCGAGAGTCCGTGCGCGGGTGAACCGAACGCACTATCGTGCGCCGTTTACCGCCAGCAGGAACTCATCATTATCATTCGTGCGCTCCATGTAGGTCTTGAGTTTCTCCATTGCCTCCACACCGTTCATGTCGCTCAGTTGCTTACGAATCATCCACATGCGGCTCAGTACGGTCTCTGGCAGCAGCAGGTCGTCGCGACGAGTCGAACTGGCTGGTATATCTACGGCTGGGAAGATGCGCTTGTTGCTCAACTTGCGATCCAACTGCAACTCCATGTTACCTGTTCCCTTGAACTCCTCAAAGATTAGGTCATCCATCTTGCTGCCGGTCTCCGTGAGGGCGGTGGCGATGATTGTCAGCGAGCCGCCGTTCTCGATGTTACGAGCCGCTCCAAAAAAGCGCTTCGGCTTGTGTAGAGCCTGTGCTTCCACACCACCGGACAGCACTTTTCCGCTGGCAGGAGCCACGGTGTTGTATGCGCGTGCCAGGCGGGTGATTGAGTCGAGTAGGATGACTACATCCTGACCGCATTCCACCAGTCGTTTTGCTTTCTCGTGTACGATGTTGGCTACCTTGACATGGTTCTCTGCCGGCTCGTCAAAGGTCGAGGCAATCACCTCTGCCTTCACGCTGCGTGCCATGTCGGTCACCTCCTCCGGACGCTCGTCGATGAGGAGCACAATCATATATACCTCGGGGTGATTGGCTGCGATAGCATTAGCTATCTCCTTGAGCAGCACGGTTTTACCAGTCTTTGGCTGCGCTACTATCAGTCCGCGCTGTCCCTTACCGATTGGCGAGAAGAGGTCGATGATACGTACGCTGAGTGGGTCGCTCTTGTCGCCCCTGCACAACTGAAATTTCTCGTTTGGGAAGAGTGGAGTCAGGTTCTCAAACGCCGTACGACGCTTGGCTTGCTCGGGCTCCAATCCGTTGATGCGAATCACCTTGTCCATCGGGAAGTACTTGTCTGTCTCGCGATTGATACGAATCGTGCACTCCACCGTGTCGCCAGGCTTCAGTCCGTAATTGCGAATCTGCTGATTGCTAACGTAGATGTCGTCCGGCGAACTCAGATAGTTGTAGTCTGCCGAGCGCAGGAATCCGTATCCGTCAGGAGCGCACTCCAGCGTGCCCATCGCGATAACGTGCTCACCAAGTTCAATACTCTGAATGCGAGGTAGTTGTGACTCGTTCTGCGTATTGTTTTCGTTATTTTCGTTTTCGCTTTTGTTTTCGTTAGCGGCTCCATCAGCAGCTGTTTCTGTTTGAACTGCCTCTGCTGCTAAGTTTTTGTCAGTTGCCGGTTCTGCGGCTGCCTTCTCCTCGCTTGGGGCATTTACTGCTTGGGCATTCTCACCCTTGCTCTTGCGTGTGCGCTTTTTGTTCTTGCCAGCGGCCTGCTCCTCGTTCTTGACCTCCTGAGGTGCTGCCGCTACGGTCTCAGCTGCTGTATTTTCTGCTGCCTTTGTTACCTGATTATCAGCTCCGACAATTCCGTCTGTTGTGTCAGTTTTGTCATTGGCAACTACTTGTGCTTCTATCTGTTGCAGGGGCTTGCGAGCCTCCACGGCTTGCACGGTCTTGTTCTTCTTGTGAACGTTCTTGGCATGCTCTTCTTTGAGTTCGTTCATCGTCTCCTGGGCATTGCCTACGGTACCGACGGCCGTGGCGCTACTGATGTCAGCCGACTGCACTTTGGTTGCGGTCGGACGTACGCGAACACGCTCACGCTTGCCTGGTTTTTCTTCTTTTCGTTCGGCGCGAGCATCTTCGCGCGCCTGAACTTCTACAGCACGCTGGTCGGCTTGAGCGTCCAGAATACTATAGATTATCATCTTTTGGGTATGCATCTTACGGGGCTTAAGTCCCAGACTAAGTGCAATCTCTGTTACTTCTTCGAGCGTCATTTGCTCGAGTTTCTTAAGATCGTATAGCATAAAAAATATGTGTTATCTGGAATGTGTGAGACAGAGTAGTCTCAAAATACGATGCAAAGATACTACAAATTTTTCACATATGCAAATTTTTCCCGAAAAAAATCAATGTTACAAGTATTGATTATGATTTTTTAATCAGAATTAGGTGGACTTATCCATCTGTGATACTTGTAACATTGTTTTTTTCTGCTTCCCAATTTATCGTACATTAGCACCTATGTTGCGTCGCTACATTACCGAGTCCTTACCGAGTCCTTACCGAACCCTTACCGAGTCCTTACCGAGTCCTTACCGAACCCTTACCGAGTCCTTACCGAACCCTTACCGAGTCCTTACCGAGTCCTTACCGAGTCCTTACCGAACCCTTATCGTGCTGTTTCCTGCTACCTATTTACTATTACCTATTACCTTTCTCCTCCCCCTACTTATCTGATTTATGGCGATTACATTCGCGGCAGAGCATCTGGCAGTTGGCAGCGATGGTGCGACCGCCCTGACTCCACGGCGTGATGTGGTCTGCCTCCATTTCCTCTATCTCAAAGTGCTTGCCACAGATGGGGCAGATGCCCTCTTGCTTCTCGTAGATTTCACGTTTGGTGTTATCATCAAAGGCACGGATATTAAGGTGTTTCTCGTCATGGTCGAAGACATACCAGTAGATACCCTTTTTGTTCTCCACATCCGAGTCGCGCATCAGGCGCGAAACCTCCACCTCCAGTTCGTCCAGACTGCATACGCAGTCCTTGTATTTATTGTAGATAAAGCCCCAATCGATACCCTTCATCTCCTTGCGGTACTTGAATTTCGCCATCACCCAACTAATGACGGACTGGAAGTATTGCCAGAGTGCGAAAGCATCCTTATCTTTGATACTATGCTCTGCCATGTAATGCTCTATCTGGTTGTTGCTTATCCATTTGAGCACGGTCTCCAGATAGTCTTGTGAAATCGGTGAACCGCTCACATACTTATTGCCCATGTTGTAGGCGCCGCAGTTGGACTTGGAGAAATAACGCTTGGCGTCGCTGAGCCACGGGCTGGCATAGACGGCGTTGAGAAGTTCCTGGTTGGTGAGTTTCTTGCCGGCTATGTTGATGGTCTTAAACCACTTGAGTTTCTCGGCATCCGAACCTTTGCAGAGGTAGATAAAGAGTTCGTAGTCCAGAATCTGCTTCTGCTCGTCGGCGGTGAGGTTACCGAAATAGCGGAACATATGGGCAAAGTCGCCGTTGACATACTGGCAGACGGAGATGGTACGTTGCTGACCGTCGATGACTTCGTAGCGAGGCATTGGCTCACCATCTTTGGTGTGCTCTAAGCATTCGTCGCGGACGGACCAGTACATGACATTGAGTGGGAAATTCTGTGTGACGGTATCGATGACGGCATCACGCTCGCGGTCGTTGTAAACGAATTCGCGCTGATAGGGCGGACGCACATCGAGTAATCCACCATAGGCTTTGACGCCTGCTTCTGCGTTGTCAATGTAACCGTTGACGAGTTCGCCAATCGTGATTTTGTGAAGACTTATTTCCATGATAATGAGTATGTTGTTGTGTCCACAAATATGTGAACAGATTATGATAGACTATTTTTTGCGACGGATGAGAACACGGGCATAGAGTTTTACACCATTAATATACGGATAACCAAAATTATATTCATCAATTTTAGTAGTTGTCATTGCACCTACTATTTCAAATTGGCTAGGATTATATTTGTCCAAGAAAGTAATTGGTACGCCCATGATCCCATCATAATCGCATGGAATATCTGTATAAGTATTCACATTGATTGCATCATAGTTATCGTATTTTGGATAGTCCTCCGCTGTGTAGTGTTTGTACATAACCAACTCTTCCTTGTGTCTCTCTACTGGTAAATTTGTAAACCAACATGAAGTAGAAACGCGTGCAACTTTCTGATTCCCCTCCATGTGATGATACTTCTCAAAAGTGTCTGGAACATAGAAAAACATTCCAACATTGAAATTTGTGTAGCCAGTTCGTATCTTATCATGCTGAAAAAGTTGGAATATTTCTCTATAAGACAAGGCGTTGGTATTGCCAATCATTAGAAAATCTTTATCGTATTTAACCAGCTGTGCCAGATACTCCCTAAACAATGAAAATGGTGGATTACTTACAACAATATCCGATTGTTTAAGGAGTTCGACACATTCCTCGCTACGAAAATCACCATTGCCTTTCAGAATAGAGATTACATTCTTGTCATTCTGCATAAGGTATTGTACATCGGCAAGATTGATAGCCCCATCACCATTAACATCTGTTACCTCTGAGATTTCTACTTTGTAGGCTATCTTCTTCGGATCATCTACTGTGTCTCCGAAATCGAGCAGGAGTTCATTGCCTGACACCGGTGAGCCATTGTAGCAGGTGGCAATCAATTTCTTTAATCCAAGCGCATTGAAGTTGAGTGCAAAATACTTGAAGAAATTGCTCTCGTACGGATCGTCACAGTTGCAGAACACAACCTTATTTCTGAAATACGGTTTGTAGTGTCTTAGTTCTTTTTCTATATCCTCCAATTTGGTATAGAACTCATCTTCACGCTTTTTTTGAGCTTGTACTAAAGTATTTTGTGCCATGATAGTTATGGTTTACATGCAATAACTATCAATCACAATAAGAAAAGGTGCGAACAATTCTATTCGCATTCAGGAAAGCTTCGGACAAACCTATCTACCACATAGAACGTTCACACCATGAGGTGTAAACATTAACATTAACGTGGTAGAATGGCCTAAAGCCTTCCGAATGCATTATTCGATTTTCAAAATGAGTTTCCGAAGCTTATTTGAATGCGAATAATAGCTAATGCTTAATTTATAAATATGTATTTGCCCCACCGCTGTGGGTGCTTGTCGCTCTTTTACATCTTGGGGCAATGCCCCGTGACATGGATGTATCCATTTTTTACGTACATCCTCTATTTCGCCTGCAAAATTACTATTTTTTTTTGAATTGTGCAAATAAATACTCCGAAAAATATGAGTTTCTCAGCGACCCCAGAGCCGTTGGGGGAAGGTGAGAATACAAAAAAAGAGACTCTTTCAAGTCTCTTTGTGGGCGTTTACGGATTCGAACCGCAGACCCTCTGCTTGTAAGGCAGATGCTCTAAACCAGCTGAGCTAAACGCCCTTCGTCGGATGTATTTCAATGTTTTTTTGTGGGCGTTTACGGATTCGAACCGCAGACCCTCTGCTTGTAAGGCAGATGCTCTAAACCAGCTGAGCTAAACGCCCTTCAGTCAGTCTTGACCGAAATCGAGTGCAAAGGTACTGCTTTTTTTTTATATATGCAAATTTTTAGGCAAAAAAATGCAAATAAGGTTGATTTTTTTTTCTTACCGACCCCTTAGAGACCCCTTAGAGACCCCTTAGAGAAAGCACATGGCTTCTCTGAGGGGGTGATATCTTATTCGCGGACTATCTGACCTTGCGCATTGTACAGGTTCTCACCGCGCTGGATGAGTAAATTCCCATCCTGAATGTACTTAACTGCACTTCTCTGCTGGTAAGTTTGCTCTATTGCGGTCACCATGTGTCCGTTGATAATCTCCATCTCGTAGTCGGTAATCTCGCTGGTTTGACCGTGATCGTAGCCTGCTACGCACAGGTAATAGATGCCATCATCCCATATTTCGTAGTTGAGATTCACAACCGATTCTCCCTTGCTGCTGTAGCCCAGATTGGCTGCTATGGGTGCATTCTGCTGCCATGCCATCTCCGTGCTGCCCGAGTATTTCTGGCTGATTTCCCAGTCTGCAAAGAGGCACCAGATATACGGCTCCGTCTCTATACTTGGGATGACTGTCACCTTGTTGGTCTCCTCGTTGTAGTTAAACTCGAACGTGAAATTCTCAATATAAGGATTGGTCGGTGTGCTGAATGGCACGAGTTTAACCGTCGGCATGTAGGTCGTATCCTGCATATCGATAGCCAGAGCAAAGGCATAATAGTCGCCACCTGCCGCCAGCATATCTTCTGCTGTGAAGGTGTAGCTGTCCGGTCCGGTTACGAGTTTTTCGCTCAGGTTCTGTCCGTATTGCTGCTTCAGGAAGGCTACATATGCAATAGCAAACGCCTCCTCGGTCTCGTATTCATCCAGGGCGGCAGCCTCTACATAGTCGTAGTAGTAGGGTACATCGCGTGAGGGAACAACCGATATGGTTGCCTCGGTCTGCTTGATGTCCGTTACCGTGATTTCAAATACGACATCCTTGTGCAGCTGTCCCTCGGTGATCGTGATGGGCTGCTGGTAGAAGTCGCTGGTGCGCACACCATCGGTATTGCAACCGGCTACGATGAATGTGTAGTCGCCTGCTTCCATCGCCTCCATCTCGGCATAGATGAGCTCCAACGTGCCATGATTGAGATCTAGCTCCGGATTAAACCACCCCATGTCGATATATGCTTGCCAATATTCCTCCACGGTCATGTCGGTATTGCCGGTCAGGTACTCCATGCCGGCTATTGCGTCCTCGCCGACGATTTGCCAGAGGTAGGTCTCGTCCTCATTGGATGGAGTGATGATGAGTCCGGTCTCGGTCTCCTCTACCTCAAAGGTCAACTGCTCAGCCGGTGATTCGCCGTTTCCTACTACCAATGTGGTGTTGGATGCACGCAGGCCGGCAGGTGTGATGGTGTAGTACAGGCTGTCGCCTTCGGCCAGCGGAGTGTTGACCGCATACGAGTCGCCATTGCCCACATTCTTTGGATAGCCCTCCAGCGATACATGACTGGTCTTCTCATCACCGCTGACGATGAAAATCTGACCTACGCTGATGCGCTTGCCCAACTTCTGTTGGCTGACGATAACCTCCTGTGTACCTTGTGGCAAATCGATGCTGTACCACTTCTCGTCCAGCGATACAGGGATGCTCTCTATCAGTTCGCCGTCTGCCTGAATGGTCAGTACGCCCTCGTCGTCCTGATATTTGCTGAGTGCTGCCTTCACTACGATGCGAGTAGATGCAGGTATATTCAGTCCCGTAATATCAATCTGGTATATCTTCTGTGTCGTGGAGAGCATCAGGGCGTAGGTTCCTTCTGTTACGCCTGAGTAGGTGGCGCTTCCTCCACCCTGCAGTTGCCAGGTTACGTTGCTGTGTGCATCGATAGAGTCCTTGCACAAACCCGGCATGTTCAGGATTGTGTCGTTATGACCGCTCTTGATGAGTTGGAATACGTCCAGCGTGTAGTCGCGCTCACCCTGGTTCTTCCAGTTGGCGGTGAATCCAGTTGTTGTGATGTCGGTAGCCGCAAATGTCTGTGGATTAACGGCATCAACTGGCACGTCATAGTCCTCTGAAGTGGTGCGGATGAGGTCACTCAGGTTCACCGCTTCGCCTTGCTTATTTCCCCAGATATATTCTACCAATTCCGGGTATTCGATGTATGGGTTGCGGTTGTGCTGAATCGACGAAACGGCATTCAGTCGCTCAATCTCCTTCTCGCTAACAGGATCGTTGCGATGCCATTGCAGCAGCACCTCTTGCAGCCACGGAGTGAACTCATGATAATCAGTATTCGTCATGGCGTTGTAGGTGGTAGTCGCGGTCTCTACCCATGTGTAGTCCTCATAGGCTGTTGCTATATAGAAATAGGCACGTGCGAAGTCGCCCTTGTATTCGTCGCATGGCTCCCAGCAGAAGAAGTTACCATATTGGCAGGCGCTCTTGCTATCCACGCGGAACGAACCATTGTCAAACTTATCTCCCCGGGTGCAGTAACCGGGAGGGTAGTTATTCTTCTGTCCATTAGCACTATGATCCGATGGGTTCAGGTGATACAGATCCTTGTAGGCATCGTTGTCATCTCCTCCCCACCATGATTTTGGGAAGCAATGCTCGATGTCCATACCTGCAGCCGAACCGCCCTTGATGGGCAGGTAACGCTTGTTGTTGGAGTACATATCCCAGATACTGCCATCCGACTGGACGTCTGTGGTCGCAAATCCCCACCATGTACCATAGGCTTTCAGGTCGCCCTTTTGCCACTCACCGGCCTTGCTGGTGCTGTGATACTGGTTGGGACCGTAGGCATAGCGAATCACAGTGTCACCTTGTATGATGTTGTGGAGAGTGGTTTTCAGTACCGAGTCCTTGGTGCCTTGTACGGCATCATAGTAGCCCGCAGGCATCTCTTCTGCGCGTGCCAGTAGTGCAACTGCGATGATTGACAGTAAAAATAGTGCTCTTTTCATGGCTGTATGTTTTGTTTATTTATTTATTCTTGTTTCCGCATGCCTGCAGCAGGTTGATGAGGATATACCATAGGATGCAGGCTGTTCCGCTAAATAGTGCAAACTCGGCATGACCATACTGGTACGCCTTTGCTACGCAGAAACCTACCAGAATGACTACACCTATCAGGAAGATGTATTTGATGGCATTGTTTTGCCAACTGAAGTCCTTGAATTTCAGCGAGAAGAATGGTATCTCGCATACCAGCAGCCAGCAGCTGAATAGGCTCAGCCCCAGTAGCAACCATGGAACCCATGTCGGGGCTGCCATCGCATAAGGCATCGAGCAGATACCGCCCCAAAAGATTGCATTCGATGGCGTTGCCAATCCGATAAAGGAGGTCGTCTGGCGAGTATCGATATTGAATTTACCCAGTCGTAGTGCCGAGAAGGCTGCCATCAGCAGGGCTATCACGCACCACCATCCTATCAGCGGACGCAGGTAGCAACTCAGCATCATGGCCGGAGCCAAACCAAAGGTGATATCATCTGCCAATGAATCCATTTGGATTCCCAATGGACCACTCACTCCTAACTTGCGAGCCACCATTCCGTCAAAGAAATCGAAGAACGCACCTAATAAGATGAAGCCAAACGCATACATAAATGCGCCCTGCGTGGATAGAAATACTGCCACAGCGCCGCTCAGCAGGTTGCAGCAGGTAATCATGTTTGGAATATGCTTTCTCATTGAGTTTATGATTTTTATTGTGCCCGATTCTCCGGGCTAATCCAGTTTCTTATAGACGAGATAGGTGACATACAAGCTGGGTATGCAGGCTATCATTACGATCCAGAAGAACCATATGTAGCCTACTGCCTCTTGGATATAGCCGGCCACCAGTCCCGGCAGCATCAGTCCGAGGAACATAAATGCTGTGCATAGCGAGAAGTGTGCCGTCTGATGTTCGCCTTCTGCAAAGCGCATCATGTATAGCATACATGCGGTATAGCCGATACCATATCCCAGTTGCTCTATGCCGATGCAGGTGGTGATAATAGCCACATTGGTAGTTAGTTCGCTTGCCAGATACACGTACACACCACAGGGTAGTGTGAGGGCTAATGCCATCGGTAGTATCAGTCGCTTCAGACCCCATTTGCTGATGAGCAGGCCACCTACGATGCCACCAATGAGCATCATGATGACGCCTATTCCGCCATAGTATAGTCCGATCTCATCTACGCTCAGCCCCAATCCTCCCTGCTCAGCGGTGGCGAGGAAAAACGGATTGCATAACTTCAGCAGTAGTGCCTCCGGTAGGCGGTATAGCAGCATGAAGCATAGTGCCAGCGCAATTCCCTCTTTCTGAAAGAATGTGGCAAAGGTCTTGCCGACCGACTGCCATATCTGTTGATTGGTGAGGGTGCGTTCTGTTGTGGTCTCTACCTTCTTCATCCCGTACGCATGCCACAGAGCGATTCCTGCTATGATGGCGCTTACGCACACGAGCGCGCACGTCCACGCGTTATTTATAGAGGTGTATCGCTCCATCCATCCTACAAAGATGAGCAATACCGATTGGCAGAAGATACCAGCTATCTTGTAGAAGGTGCTGCGGATGCCTATAAAGGCGGATTGTTGCTTGTCTGTCAGCGCCAGCATATAGTATCCGTCGGCTGCGATGTCGTGTGTAGCAGATGCAAATGCCGTGATGGTAAATAGAATGAGACCTATGCTAAAGTACCCCCGTGACGCTGTGAATGCTATCAGCAATGTGCATGCTGCCATGATGGTTTGCATACATAGTACCCACCATCTCTTGGTCTTCAGTACATCTACGAATGGGCTCCACAGGGGCTTGATAACCCATGGGAATGTGATGAGACTGGTGAAGAGCGCCATCTGTGCATTCGGCATGCCCAATTGGGTAAAGAGGGTGATGGATACTGTCGTTACCAGAAAGTAGGGAATGCCTTCTGCTAAATACAAAGTAGGAACCCACAACCACGGGGTTCCCAACTTTGTCATGTTATGTGACGAAACCTTCGTCATCCTAATGTCTATATTATCAATTCTTATTGGAAGTTGGCGCGATTATCCACCACTTCGGCCTGCTCTTGCAGCAGGTTGATAGCCTGATAAGGCAGGCTATACGAACTGCGAGCGGTCAGCTGTTGCTTCTCCTGGTCTGCATTGAACTCGCCCTCTGCGGTGGTCTTGGATGTCGTCTTGATTACGAATACGCCCATTTTGCCACGGATAGGAGCGGATACCTGATTTGGCTCCAATGCCAGTGCTGTACCGATTACTGCAGGCTCTGCGCCGGCGTTGCCAAAGCGATAGCTGCTCAGGCTCACATTTTCAGCGTCCATTACGCGTACACCCAGTGCCTCAGCAATCTCCTCCAGTTGAGCATGACCCTTGATGTCCTTCTCAATGAGCTCAGCCTTCTTCAGGTTAGTTGCCTCCAGTTGCAGCTCTGCACGTACTGCATCCAGTGTGCGATACTCGCCATCGTTAACCTCAGTCAGAGCGGCTACGATGAACTGATTTCCGCACTCAAATACATCACTTACATTGCCCTTCTTGGCCTCAAATGCCCAACGAACAATCGCGCGGCTGGACCTCAGGTCTGCTACCTTCTCGGTGGTCTTTTGCAGGTTGTATTGTGGTTTGATGGTCAGACCCTCGTTGGCTGCTGCCTCGCGGAATGCCTCCTCGGTCTTGTTAGCAACCACAAACTGCTTTGCCTTGTTGTACAGAGCAGAGTAGGTCTTCGACGACGGAGTCACCTTGCGCTCCAGAATAGCCAACTTAACCTTTGGAGTAGCCTTGCTGACCTCCAGAATCTCAAATGTTTGCTCGCTCAGACCTGCTGCTACGGTGAAGCGCTGGCCGCGCTTGCCTGCGAATGCCGGCTCTGCGATGTTCTTATTCAGGTCGGTAGCCTTGAACCAACCCAACTCTACATCCTCTTGACCCTCCTCGGTAGCCACGAGCTTCAGCTCTACGCTATCCGGCAGGTTGTAGCCGCACTCCATGATGCGAGCCATGCTATAGGTGTCGTTTGCAAAGGCAATCTCGGTTACGTCACCAACCTTTGCACCCCTGGCAAATGCAAACTCCTTGTACTGTGCAGGTACGGTCTCCTCCGAGTAGTCGCTGCCATCGTACATGATGTCAGAGTTCATGTTTACAACCAATGCAATATCATCAGTGGTCTTGAACTCCTCCTCCAGACTCTCCATCAACTTCTGTGTATCTGCAAAGTCTTGCTCTGATGGTACTACAGGGAAACTGATGTATGAGATAGCGCGGTTTGGAGTCTGCTTGTATTGTGCCTTGTGCTCGTTGTAAAGCTTGGTCAGGTCGCGCTCCGATACGCTTACCAATGAGTCTGCTACTGCATAATATGGCTTCATCACGTATTGTACGTTTGCGCTGGTCTGACGACCGTCAAAAGCGTATTTGGCGTCGATGCTGTTGGCCTTTACCAGGCTCTGGAGCAGGGTAGTGTATTTCTCCTGCATGTAGGTCAGGCGAACGGCGTTCTCCCAGTACATCCAGTAGGTCTTGGCCTGCTTGATGCTGGCAGCCTGCTCTGGAGTCTCTGCCTCATGATCCAGCGATGCCAGGAATTGCACCAGGGCTGCACGATTGAATTGACCATCCTGATCGTAGAATGCACGACGCTGACGGATAATCTGGTGAGGGTTCTCACCGATGCAGAGTTGAGACAACTCGTCTGAGGTGATGTCCATACCAATCTTCTCGCCCTCTGCGCGCAGACTGTAGTCCATCAGCATCATCTGCCATACTTGCTGACGAAGCTGAGCGTGCATATCCTCGTCCAGATCGTTGCGACCGGTCTCAATCTTATAGACCTCGGTCAGCTGATCCTGAGCGGCTTGATAAGTGGTGTAGTGGATGTCATGTCCAGCGATGGTAGCTACGTTCTCGCGGCTACGATTGAAGAAACTGCTTCCTGAGTTCAGAAAATCACCCAGGATAAATGCCAACATAGCGAGTCCTACAATGATGAGGAGCAATGCGCCATGGTTACGAATTTTTTGTAGTGTTGCCATTGTTTTATTTGTATTTAATTATATTTGTCAAAATACGTTTGCCATCGCGTGTTCAATACTTTGCATGTGTGCGTATAAATGCATATTACACGAAAAAGCGCGCAAAGGTACGAAAAATTTTTGATATATGCAAATTTTTTTTACAAAATTCGCGTATAAAGCTATAAAAAAAGCCCCCTACACAAGGTAGAGGGCTGCGATTACGCTCTAAAAAAGTTGATTAGAACAGGTAGCGGATACCCAGTTGGATACCGGTGTACAAACCGCCGGTGTTGAAGATAGCTGCATTGCGACTGAATGCTGCACCGATGTTTGGACGCCAATCAATACTCAGCTCCATTGGAAACCAGAAGTCATATGCTACACCAATGTGACCTACTGCGCCTGCATAACCTACAGTTCCGTTCCATCCGTACATACCCAGACCAGCACCTACACCCATTGCCCAGTGCCACTCGCCTTGCTCGCTCCAAGGAATAGAGGTATTGAAAGGATCAATCCAGTCATAGGTGCAGGTTGCACCGATACCGGAAAATCCTGGCAGCTCAACTGCGAGGTCAATCATGTTCTTCTCACCCAGGTTGTGCTGATACGATACAGAGAAACCATAACCGATGTTACCACCGATTGCACGTGGTTGTGCAGCTGCGTAAGCTACACTTGCAATTGCCATAACGGCAACAAGAATAAACTTCTTCATAATCTTTTTTGTTTAAATTTTTGGTTAATATTTTTTGTTAATTATCAATTCTCAATTAGAGTTTTAACTCGTTAATTACTCCGGTTTAGCGCCAAAACTCTTGCCATCCACCTCGGCATACGGTACATTGATGACACTCGGCACCACGATGTTGTCATTCAGTTTGCTCAACTTGCCATACAGCACCACCTTCTTGCCAAGGTACTCAGGATGACTCTTCAGGTTGATACCGGACTGTACCTTATCCGAACCGGTTATGCTCTTGTTGCGGGCGATGCTGACAGGGATTGTGTTGGCGATATCCTCCTCGCTCATGTCGTCTGCCAGTACGATATTGGTCATTGTGCTGAATGGCTCGGCTGTCTCCAGAAACTCCTCCGTGTAGGTGTCGTTCAGACTGCTGAGTGCACCATAGATATATGCGCTCACGTAGCAGGTAGTGTCTTTGCGATTCTTGAGTGCCAGTACATCCGATACGGTGTATGGCTTCTCATACGAACCATCACCAATGGTCTCAATCTTTGGCGCCTTCCACGTGGTGGAATAGATATAGGCATCGTAGTCGTTCTCGATGGTGCCGCCGAAGTTCTTCAGTTTACCGGTCAGTACAATCACGTTTCCGCGCTCCAGACCGTATCCGCTCTCGATGAATCCGTCTCCTGTACCATACACCTGATAGCAGTAGAAGCGATCCAACGTAGTTGAGTATGGCGAATCTGCAATATAGAAGGTAGCGTTGATTTTGCCCTTGTACAGACCCCATGTAGGAGTGGTGATCACGATACCCTTGACATTCATCTCCTTGGCGGTTGTGCTGTTGAGCGACAGGTCTCTACCCATCTTTAGTGCTTGAGCCACGCTCATATACTCCGCAGGGAGTGGCAGATTGCTATCGTCGTCCACCTTCAGCGAGTCCAGACTCACACTCGGCAGATTGTTACTGTTGTCACTGGGGTTGGGTATGTTGCTTTTCTCCTCGCAACCAATGAGTAAGGCTGCGGATAATAGACCTAAGAGCACGTGATGTAGTTTCATGTTGGTATAGTTTTTCTAAATTTCGCTGCAAAGTTACACATTTTTTCGCATATGCGCAAGCGTTCATTAAAAAAATATAGTTTTTTTGTAAAAAAATATCATCTTTCTTGCACGATTCAAAAAAAATGCTTACCTTTGCACGATTTTTCGAGTGAGACCGACGTGTGTGCTACTCGTAAAAATGGAAAACAACTATTTTAGGGAGGATAAAACTATAGCTAATCCACAAAATGGCCCACAGCAGAATCAGCGTAGAGGCCGCGTAGAAAAAGAGTTACCGAATCGTATCAACGATATGATTCGTGGGGTACAAGAGGTTCGCCTGGTGGGCGAAAATGTCGAGCAGGGTGTTTACTCGTTTCGTGAAGCGATGCGTATTGCAGACGAGCAGAACCTCGATTTGGTAGAGATTTCACCTAATGCCGCGCCACCGGTATGCCGTATCGTGGATTATCAGAAGTTCCTTTACCAGAAAAAGAAAAAGGAAAAGGAGAACAAGGCGAACTCCAAGAAGATGGATATCAAGGAGATTCGTTTCGGACCGCAGACCGATGAGCACGATTACAACTTCAAGCTCAAGCATGCGCAGGGGTTCCTGAAGGATGGTGACAAGGTCAAGGCGTATGTCTTTTTCCGTGGTTGCTCCATCGTCTTCATGGTGCAGGGTGAGTTGCTACTCGCACGCTTCTGCAACGACTTGGAGGAGTTCGGTAAAGTGGAGGCTATGCCTAAACTTGAGGGCAAGCGAATGATTGTCAACATTGCTCCTAAAAAGTAAAGACGACCCCTTATAGACCCCTTATAGACCCCTTACAGATTAAGTGTCGTATTGGGTTATTCAGCATAATAGTCGCGTGGCTTACCGAAGGCTGCCACCGACTTTAAATAAATTAACATTATTAACAGGAGGTGCGATAATTCTCAATTATCAATTCTCCATTATCAATTAACAAAATGCCAAAGGTAAAGACTAATTCCGGTGCTAAAAAAAGATTTACTCTTACCGGAACCGGTAAAATTAAGCGTAAACACGCTTACAAGAGTCACATTCTGACAAAGAAGACCAAGAAACAGAAACGCAACTTGACTCACGTTGCATTGGTGAACCACAGCAACGTACGTTCCGTACGTGAAATGCTGCTGCTTCGCTAAGTATTAACCACTAAAATTTTTATTGAACTATGCCAAGATCAGTAAATCACGTTGCTTCGCGCAATCGTCGCAAGAAGATCATGAGCCTCACAAGAGGCAACTTTGGTGGCCGTGCTAACGTTTGGACAGTTGCCAAAAACACCTGGGAGAAGGGTCTCCAGTACGCTTATCGCGATCGTAAGAACAAAAAGCGCAACTTCCGCGCACTCTGGATTCAGCGTATCAACGCTGCCGCTCGCCTCGAGGGTCTGAGCTACAGCCAGCTGATGGGTGCCCTCAAGAAGGCAGGCGTTGTTATCAACCGCAAGGTTCTCGCTGACCTCGCTATGAACAACCCACAGGCGTTCAAGGCTATCGTTGAGCAGGTAAAGAAGTAAGAATGTGTAGCCGCAAGGCTTCCACTCTATGAGAAAAAAGCGACCAACCTTGGCCGCTTTTTTCTTTCCTATTAACTAATTTCGCTCCAGTTCGTTACTGTTTGTCTTAGCAGGTCCAGCTGGCGACGATAGATACGATTGTATTCGTCCTCCAGCATAGGATCTTTGTCCAGTATCGATTCTGCTGCTTGGCGAGCCAACTCCAGCAGTTGCCCATCGGTACTGAGACTCGCTATCTTCAGGTCAAATGGCAATCCGGATTGCTGCGTACCTTCCAGGTCTCCCGGACCACGCAATTGCAGATCCGCCTCTGCGATGCGGAAACCGTCGTTGGTTGCCACCATGATATCCATGCGCTGACGCGTGTCCTTGCTCAACTCCAAACGCGTGAGCAAGATACAATAACTCTGGTCGGCACCACGTCCTACGCGACCGCGCAACTGGTGCAATTGGCTCAGTCCGAATCGCTCAGCATTCTCTATAATCATCACGCTGGCATTGGGCACGTTTACACCTACCTCAATCACGGTTGTTGCCACCAGTATCTGTGTCTCTCCGCTGGCAAAGCGACGCATCTGTTCGTCTTTGTCTTTCGCGCGCATCTGTCCGTGTACCATCGAGATGCGGTATTGCGGAAAAGTCTCCACGAGTGTGTTGTACCCGTTTTGCAGGTCTGCCAAATCCAGATTCTCGTTCTCCTTGATGAGCGGATATACGACGTACACCTGTCGCCCTGCGGAGATCTGCTGGGTGATGAATTGATTGATGCTGGCGCGTCTCTGGATGGAGTAGTGTAGTGTCTGTACTGGTTTGCGTCCTGGAGGCAACTCGTCGATGACGCTCACACGCAAATCGCCATAGAGTGTCATGGCTAATGTGCGTGGTATCGGAGTGGCAGTCATGACCATAATATGTGGCGGACGTACGTTCTTTGCCCATAGTTTGGCGCGTTGTGCTACGCCGAATCGGTGTTGCTCATCCACGATTACCAGTCCCAAATTGGCAAACTGTACCTCATCCTCTATGAGCGCGTGCGTACCTATTAGTATATCTATCGCGCCCGCGCGCAAGTTGGGATGCAGTATCTCGCGTTGTTTCTTGGTGGTGCTACCGGTCAGTAGTGCCACGTGTACTTCTGTGTTCGCCAGCAATTGACTGATGGTCTCGTAGTGCTGAGTCGCCAATATCTCGGTAGGAGCCATAATGCAGGCTTGGTAGCCGTTGTCGATGGCGAGTAGCGCGCTGAGCAGGGCAACAAGTGTTTTTCCTGATCCTACATCACCTTGCAATAATCGGTTCATCTGGGTGCCGGACTTCAGGTCGGTTTGTATCTCGCGTACCACGCGCTTCTGCGCGTTGGTTAGTGCGAAGGGTAAGCAATGGTTGTAAAAGTGGTGAAAATGTCGCCCTACGATAGGCATCGCGAATCCCACCTCCTGCTCGCGTCGCTTCATCTGACGCAGAATCTGCATCTGGATGAAGAATAGCTCCTCAAATTTCAGTCGCTCACGGGCTTTCTGCATCGTGGGTGTGTCCTTGGGGAAATGGATGTTTTGCAGAGCATCGGTTAGGCTCATCAGGTGATATTGCTCACGGATATCCATGCCGATGGTGTCAGGTACACCTTGTGCCAGGTCCGGCATCAGTCCGGCTATGATCTGGCGCAGGGCTTTGGAGTTGAACCCCGACCGTTTCATCCGCTCTGTGGTATTGTAGTGTGGCTCCAGACCGGATGTCATCTCAGGCGTGACCTTGCTCAGCGGAGTCAGGTCGGGATGTACAAAATTGTACTGATGGTTAAATCGTGAGGGCTTGCCAAAGAGCAGATAGGGTGTGTTCTTCTGTAGCTTGACATATTGCACACCCTTAAACCACACCAGTTCTATCGTGTGATGACCATCGGTGAAGGTGGCACTCAGTCGTTGTCCACTTCCTACGCCTATCGTGTGCCACTCCAGTACTTGTCCTTTGATCTGTACATACGTGTCCTCGTCCTCTATCTCATGGATCAGGTAGAAACGACTGCGGTCGATGTACTTGTAGGGATAGTAGCGCAGCAGATCCATTGCCGTATGGACCTGTAGTTCATTATGAAGAATGTCGGCACGTTTCGTACCGACATTCTTACAATAGGTTATATCTCTAACAGATAACTCCACCTAATTATTGCAGACGGAAGTTGATAGGTACGGTGTACTTCACGCGTACAGCTTTACCGCGTTGCTTACCTGGTTTCCACTTCGGCATGGACTTAACCACGCGTACGGCTTCCTTATCCAGCGAGGCATCACCACCCGATCGTACGACCTCTACATCTACGATAGATCCGTCTTTGTTAACGACGAACTGGCAGATTACACGACCTTGAATACCGTTCTCCTGAGCGATAACCGGGTACTTGATGTTGGTAGCGATGTACTTCATCAGCTCAGCTTGACCGCCTGGGAACTCAGGCATAGTCTCTACGACAACGAATACGACCTCTTCTTCCTCTTCCTCTACCGGAGTCTCTACCGGTGCTTGGATGATGACTTCTACGTCCTTATCGTCCTCGGTATTAATCTCCACAGAGGCAACCTCCTTATCATCCTCTACGATGTTCAGCACCTCTACCTCCTGTACTGCAGGTGGTGGTGGCGGTGGAGTGGTTTCTTGACTTGTCTGCTGAATCTCGATTTCCTCCTCGAAGGCGAAATCCAAGTCAGCAACTTCATACTTGGTGACTTCCTTCTCTGTCCATTCCAGAGCTACGTAGCACAGACTCAGAGTGAAAATTAGACCCATCAATACATAGGTCATCTTGTGCTCTTCAAGACTTGCTTTTTGTGATTTTTTGAGTTGCATATGATATTGATTTAATTAATTCAATGTTTTTTCGCGCTACTTCACGCTTTCGGACTGCAAAATTACAGAAAAAAAATGAAATGTGCAAATATTATTTGATTTTTCTTTGTTTTTTCATAAATTCTTGGTAATTTTGCAGAAAAATTTGGGTAATTGATTACCTATGTGGGTTTATGCACATGCAAGTGATATCACTATATTGATTATGCTGCGAATCCGGCAAAGGGAATGCGAGAAATGGTAGAGGCGGTGGAGAAATGCAGAATACTGAGCAGCGTGATGCCCCATTGCACGGTGGAATTTGTTGAGGTCGGACAACCCACTGCCGACCCACGGGAGACCCACGGGAGACCCACGGGAGAGTGTCGGTAAGGGTTCGGTAAGGTGTCGGTAAGGGTTCGGTAAGGGTTGCTGAATGATTGCACAATGCATAACTACTGTTGGCTGGTAGTTAGGTAGTAGTTAGGTAACGAATCGCAGAAGAGTATAACCCAATAGGATACAGAGGGAAGTAATCTTAGTTTCCTTGTCTCAGTACGTTTTTCTCTGCATATGCATGTGTGGGCGAACCATAGTATAAAATGGAGTTTGGGATTCGTTCGGTAGATATTTGGTCGTAGGGAATAATCCTGATTTCGGTAGAAAAAAGGTCTATCCACCGTAAAAATGGTCTGCTCAGCTGAAAAAATGTGAATTTTATTTGCATGTACCATCATGCAAGACGATGCACATTCGTATTTCAGCCTGAGTAGCGATGGCAATGGCGTGGTGGCACGATTTGCTGTACCTCAGCAGGCGGAAGGCGAGATCAGCATCTACACGATGCAGGGACAGCAGGTGCAGACCATCCGACTGGGCGTAGTGGCAAGTGGGGCTGAATATTTCGTGCCGCTGGAGGGGATAGGACAGGGTGCGTATTTGTGTCGCCTACAGGTAGGAAACTACTATGCTGTGCAGAAAGTAATCCGAAAATAACAATAAAATGAGGGGAAAAATGCTTTTTTTTGCGAAAATATTTGCGTATGTCAAAAAAAAGCCGTACCTTTGCAGTCGCGTTTGAAATGGTAAGCGTGGTAATTGCCTAATCGTATATCGGTATTACACCTGATTTTGGTTCAGAGAAGCGAGGTTCGACTCCTCGTTAGGCAACAAAAGAGGGGCGACAGATGGGAACCCCTTTTTCGTGCCCAAACAGAGTTGGGTAGTGTGATGGGATACGGGCAGCCTCACAAAACAGATTTACTGCCCCATATTGAGTAACACAAAATAAAAACAATGAAGACTTTTGATCTAACCGGTACTCTGCGTGCAGAGTATGGTAAGAAGGCAGCAAAGTGCCTTCGCGCAGGTGAGCTCGTTCCTTGCAACCTGTATGGTAAGGGTGAGAACATCACCTTCACAGTAAGCGTAGCTGATGTACGTAAACTCATTTACACTCCTGACACAATGGCAGTTAACATCACCATCGGTGACGTTAAGAAAGTAGCTGTGGTTAAGGAGCTTCAGTTTCACTCGGTAAGCGGCAACCTGCTGCACATCGACTTCCTGGAGGTAGATGAGAAGAAGCCTGTAACTGTAGAGATTCCGGTACAGTTGACCGGTCTGGCAGAGGGCGTAAAGGCCGGTGGTAAGCTGGCTTTGGAGATGCGCAAGCTGAAGGTTAACGGTATCTACACACAGATTCCTGATCGCGTGGTAGTTGATGTTACTCCGCTGGGTCTGGGTAAGAAGTGCGCCGTACAGGATATCCAGATGGCTGAAGGCCTGAAGTTGATGAACGTTAAGGATGCTTGCGTAGCACAGGTTAAGGCAACCCGTCAGAGCAACAAAGGCTAATTGATGTACAAATGTACCGAAGTATGATGTACTGATGGGTACGATGTACTAATTTTCATGAGGTGAGAGTCGTAAGGCCTCACCTCTTTTTGCATTTATTGTGTCTATGAAATATTTGATTGTAGGACTGGGAAATATAGGTGATGAGTATGCCAATACGCGTCACAATATCGGCTTCAGAATGATAGATGCCTTTGCTGCGGAGAAAGGTGCCTGTTGGGAGGATAAGCGATACGGCTTCGTTGCCAAATGTCGTGTGAAAAATGCCGAACTGGTGCTGCTGAAGCCCTCGACGTACATGAATCTGAGCGGCAATGCCGTTCGCTACTGGCTGCAGCAGGAGAAGATTCCGGTGGAGAATATGCTGGTGCTGGTAGATGACCTGAATCTGAAGTTCGGCGCAATTCGCATTCGCAAGCAGGGCAGCAATGGTGGTCATAATGGACTGGGAAATATCCAGTCTGTGCTGGGTACCGAGAACTACTCGCGCGTGCGCTTTGGTATAGGAAACGACTACACGCGTGGCGCGCAAATAGGCTTTGTATTGGGCGCATGGACGGATGAGGAGGAGAAATTGATGCCGGAGCGCCTGAAGATAACGAGTGAGATTATCCCCTCGTTTTGCCTGCAAGGAATAGACCGCACCATGAATCTCTACAACGGAAAGTAGGTGAGGGAGCAACACCACGAATTGACATGGAAGTAAGAGTAGATAAATACCTGTTTGCGATGCGCATCTACAAGACGCGCTCCATCGCTACGGACGCCTGCAAGAAAGGTCGCATCACCATGGGGGGCAAAGAGCTGAAGCCGAGCCGCACCTTCAAAATCGGTGATGTGTTTTCGGTTCGTAAGGGTCCCATCACGTACACCTACAAGATACTGCAACTGAGCGAGAATCGCCTTGGTGCGAAGCTTGTACCTGAGTATCTGAGGGATATAACGGCTCCTGATCAATTGGAACTTTTAGAACTGGCGCGCCTGGCAGGACAGAGCGGACGAGACAGAGGTACTGGTCGTCCGACCAAAAAGGATCGTCGCGAGATAGAGCAATTCATGAGCGACGACTATGATGAGTTGCTGGACGAGTTGGATACACTGGAAGACTTGGGATTTGACGATGAAGAATAAGCATGATAATATTGCCGAATATATCCTGTATCTGTGGCAGATAGAGGACTATCTGCGCGCCTTTCCTCAGCAGGCAGAGCAAAGCAGCGAACTACAGGATATCCTGCACATGATGCAGCATGAGGGCATCATGGATGGCGGACATACGCAACTGAGTCTCAATGCATTAGACGAACTGGAGGAACTGCATCGGCAGCTACTGGATGAAGTGGCAACCTACCGTGCTGCCATCATTCGACTACAGCCGGCTCTGAACCTGCTGAAGGCGAAAACCGATCGACCCACGATGTCGGATTTGGAGGCATGCTTCACGCTGCTGTATCAGGTGATGCTGCTGCGATTGCAGAAGCGCGAAATCACTCCAGAGACCGCCGAGACTCAGTCGCGCGTTACAGAACTGCTACGCTTTCTGAGCCGCACCTACAAGGAACAATAACGTATATTGCGATGACTACCAAACAGCGTTTTGAGCATATTCTGGCGTGGTTTGCGACCAATATGCCGGTGGCAGAATCGGAGCTCAACTACAGTAATCCCTACGAATTGCTGGTGGCTGTGATGCTGTCGGCACAATGCACGGACAAGCGCGTTAACATGGTGACGCCGGCTCTCTTTGCCGCGTATCCTACTGCTGCGGAATTGGCCAATGCCAGTGTGGAAGATGTGATAAAGTACATACACTCTGTTAGTTATCCTAATGCAAAAGCTGAGCATCTGGTAGCGATGGCGCGGCGACTGATGGAGGTCTATGGTGGCGTGGTGCCGGATAATATAGACGACCTGCAGACGCTGCAGGGGGTGGGACGAAAGACAGCCAATGTGGTATGTGCCGTAATCTGGAATCAACCTACGATGGCTGTCGATACGCATATCTTTCGCGTGTCGGACCGATTGGGGCTGAGCACCCGTGCCAAGACCCCGCGGCAGACGGAGGAGCAGTTGACCAAGCATATCCCGAAGGACATCATTCCGAAGGCACATCATTGGCTGCTGCTGCACGGACGATACGTGTGTGTCGCTCGAAAACCGAAGTGCGAGCAATGTGGTTTGACAAACTATTGCAGATATTTCGAGAAAAAGGCGTAAAATATTTGCATATTCCGAAAAAAAATGCTACCTTTGCGGACGCGTTGAGTTTATGAACGATCGCGCAGATGAATAACGATAATCAAGTAACAATAAATATAGTAAATACAACTATGGCAGAAGAACGTAAGATGCCTTCGGCAGAGAAACTGAAAGCCCTGCAACTGGCTATGCAGAAGATTGATAAGGATTTCGGAAAGGGTGCAATCATGAAATTAGGCGACGACAAGGTAGAGGATGTGGCCGTTATCCCTACTGGATCGGTGGGTCTGAACCTGGCTCTTGGCGTCGGTGGTTATCCTCGCGGACGTATCATTGAAATTTATGGCCCGGAGTCGTCTGGTAAGACCACTCTGGCTATCCACGCGATGGCTGAGGTGCAGCGCCAAGGCGGTATTGCTGCTATCATTGATGCGGAGCATGCCTTTGACCGCTTTTATGCCGAGAAGTTGGGTGTGGATGTAGAGAACCTGCTACTGGCTCAGCCTGACTGTGGTGAGCAGGCGCTGGAGATTGCTGATGAACTGATTCGCTCGGCAGCTGTGGATCTGGTGGTGATTGACTCTGTGGCGGCTTTGACTCCGAAGGCCGAGATTGATGGCGATATGGGTGACAACAAGGTTGGTCTGCAGGCTCGCCTGATGTCGCAGGCGCTTCGCAAGCTGACGGCTACCATCAATAAGACTCAGACAACCTGCATCTTCATCAACCAGCTGCGCGAGAAAATCGGCGTCATGTTTGGCAATCCAGAAACCACTACCGGTGGTAACGCGCTGAAGTTCTATGCCAGCGTGCGCATCGATATCCGCAAGTCTGGTGCCATCAAGGATGGCGATGAAGTGATTGGTAATCAGGTGAAAGTGAAGATTGTCAAGAACAAAGTGGCACCTCCTTTCCGCAAGGCAGAGTTTGACCTGATGTTCAATGAGGGCATATCTCGTGTAGGCGAGATCATCGACCTGGCTGTAGAGAACGATCTCATCAAGAAGTCGGGTTCGTGGTTCAGTTACAACGATACCAAGTTGGCTCAGGGTCGTGATGCAGCCAAGAATGTGCTCCGCGACAATCCGGATTTGGCTCAGGAGATTGAGACCAAACTGATGGAAATCCTCAAGAAATAAGCAGGATTGGATACCAAGCAGTTCATATTGTCGCCCGCCGAGGCGAAGCGCTACGAGCAACGTTACCGCATACAAAAGCGGTCGGTAGATGCGCGCCAACGTGAACTGAAAGTGTTGCTGACGGTACTGACAGATGATGCCGGTAACCTGGTGGAGAAGGATGCGCCGGTGCCACTATATTCGGCGCCCGTCTATCCGCCCCTGAATGGCAAGGAGGCTGTCATCATCGGAGCCGGTCCGGCTGGATTATTTGCCGCCATCACCCTGCTGGAGCATGGGATTCGACCGGTCATCTTCGAGCGTGGAAAAGACGTCAGTTCACGAAAAATAGATATTGCTCAACTCAACCGAAACAATGGACTCAACCTGGAGTCGAACTATTGTTTCGGTGAGGGTGGGGCAGGTACTTTCTCCGATGGAAAACTCTTCTCCCGCAGTAAAAAGCGTGGCAACATGCAGCGTGTGATGGAACTTTTCCATTATTTTGGTGCCAATGATGGTGTGCTCTACGAGGCACATGCACACATTGGTAGCGATAAATTACCCGGTATCATCAGGAATATGCGCGAGTGTATCTTAGCCCATGGTGGGGAGATACGCTTTGAGACGCGTGTGGACACGTTGCGTGACTTTATGGACGCATCGGGTCGGCTGCGTGTGCCGGTTATCCTGGCAATTGGCCATTCTGCGCATGATACCTATAGGATGTTGGCGCGCGAGGGTGTGAAGATGGAGACGAAAGGCTTTGCGATGGGCGTACGATGCGAGCATCCGCAATCGCTTATCAATCAGCTCATGTACCATCTGCGCACACCCAATCCCGGTCTGATTGAGCAGGTTGGGAATGCCAGTTATTCGCTGGTGACGCAGGTTAATGGCAGGGGAGTCTATAGCTTCTGCATGTGCCCTGGTGGACATATTGTGCCGGCGGGTTCGTCGGAGAATAGTTGTGTGGTTAATGGCATGTCTGCCAGCCATCGTAATTCGCCCTATGCCAACAGTGGTATCGTGGTGGAAATTCGTCCCGAGGACGTCCTACTGTCTCTTGATGATCTCTCGACACTCTCTAAGGGGTCTCTAAGGGGTCGGCAGAGGGTCGGCGGTGGGTCGTCCGTGGGTCGTCCGTGGGTCTCCCGTGGGTCGTCCGTGGGTCTCGAGGGGTTGGAGTTCCAGGAATATCTGGAGCAATTGGCCTTTGAGCATGGCGGTCCGCAGGCTCAGGCACCGGCACAACGATTGCGTGATTTCGTGGAGGGACGACTGAGCAAGACGTTGCCATCGTCCAGCTATCTGCCCGGAATGGTGAGCAGCCGCCTGGATGAGTGGTTGCCGGAGCATATTGGCAAGCGACTGCAACAGGGATTTCGTGACTTTGATCGCAAGTATCGTGGCTTCCTCACCAATGAGGCCGTCATCCTGGGCGTGGAGAGCCGATCCAGTAGCGCTGTGCGGATAGTACGCGATAGCGAGACCCTGCAATCCGTCAGTATGCCCAACCTGTATCCGTGTGGCGAGGGAGCCGGCTATGCCGGAGGAATCACATCGTCGGCACTGGATGGCATCAATGCGGCTCTAAAAATTATAGAAAATGGATAGCATGTTTGAGCGAACGGAACAATTGATAGGAGATGCGAACCTGGCACGACTGCAGGCTGCGCGTGTGATACTGTTTGGTGTAGGCGGCGTGGGAGGATGGTGTGCCGAGGCTTTGATTCGCACCGGTATAGGACACCTGACTATTGTAGATTTTGATGTGGTGGCGGACTCCAATCGTAATCGACAACTGGTGGCTACCAGCGAAAATATAGGCCAGGAAAAGGTGGCTGAGATGCGCAAACGTCTGCTGCTGATCAATCCCGAAGCGGACGTGGTGGCAATCCACCAAAAGTATTCCGAGGAGACGGCAGGGGAATTTGACTTCAATCAGTACGACGTGGTGATTGATGCGATTGACTCGCTGGATTGCAAGATGCGATTGATTCATGAGGCAACTGGCTCCAGCGCGGTTCTCTTCTCTTCGATGGGGGCTGGCCGCAAGTTAGACCCCACGCAGGTGCGTGTGACGGAGTTCTGGAAAGTTGAGGGATGTCCGCTGGCTCGTGCCTTGCGAACCAAGATGCGCAAGACGAAATGTATGCCGGAAAAGAAGTTCCGATGCGTCTATTCTCCTGAATTAAGTGGAGAAAGTGGCACTTTAGCTCCCGTAGTTGGTGCTTTTGGCATGAATCTTGCAGGATTAACCATAAATCAGCTAATTAATTAACTAAAATAACACAACCATGAAGAAAATTCTTCTTTCCGCATTGGCGCTTGTGCTTTCGCTAACGGCCAGTGCACAGTACGAACAGTACTATGAGGGGATACCTATTGAGATTGAGCAGGTTAAACCCGTTGTTTTCCCTGATACGACCGTTAACCTGAAGGTTTACTTGAAACAATTGGAAGGCTTTAAGATGGGCGATCTCTGTACTGAGGCTATCCAGCGCGGTATTGACGAGTTGAGTGCTGCCGGTGGTGGACACTTTGTTATTCCGCGTGGTACGTGGATCACCGGTCCTATCGAGCTGCGCGACAATATTGACCTGCATTTGGTCAAAGGTGCTACGCTGAAGATGACAAGCGATCGTCGCGAGTACATCAAGCCTGACAAAAAGGGGAATATGCCGAAGAAGTGCGCCCCTGGCATCATGGGTAAGAATGTACACAACGTGGGTATCACCGGTGAGGGGGTGATTGATGGTCAGGGTATCTACTGGCGTCCTATCAAGGAAAAAAAACTTTTCAAAAACAACGATAGTGCCGAGGATCACGAGGCATGGGAGAAAGTGCAGGAACTGGGTGGCGTGCTCATCCAGGATGACAAGACCTATCGCATCTGGTTCCCATACGGCATCAAGGACTTTGAGGGTAATCCTATTCCGGATATTTGCGGCAGCGCCAAGGAGCAAGAGGCTATGCGCAATAACCTCGTGGATTTCACCGGTGGTGAGAACGTGCTCATTCAGGGTGTGACTATTGCCAATAGTCCGAAGTTTCACCTCGTACCACGTCAGATTCACAACCTGATTATCGACAACGTCACCATCTGGTGCCCGTGGTGGGCGCAAAACGGCGATGCCATGGATATAGGTAACTGCCGTACCGTGCTGGTAGTCAATACCAAACTCAACTGCGGTGACGATGGTATCTGTATGAAGGCTGGTGGTGGTCAGAAAGGTAGAGATCTGGGCCCGAATACCGATTTCCTTATCACCAACGATACCGTCTATCGTGCTCACGGTGGTTTCGTGATCGGTTCGGAGTTCTCAGGTGGTATGGAGAAGATGATTGTGAAGAACTGCCTCTTTGATGGCACAGATATAGGTCTGCGTTTCAAGTCGGCAGCCGGTCGTGGTGGTAGCTGCAAGGACATCTACATCTACGACATCGTGATGCGTAACATCAAGGAGGATGCCATCTTCTTTGAGTCGGGCTATGCCGATAAGCGTGCAGGTGGCGGTAGTGCTACCGAGGGAGACCAGAAGGATGCTTTCTTCCCTGACTGGGGGAATATGACTATCCGAAATATCATGGCTGCTAATGTTCGCAACTTCGTCAATGCAACCGGTACGAAGGAGAATCCTGTTCACGACATCGTGGTGGATAATGTGACGATTTATGGTCTGCAGAAGGAGCCTCTGAAGATGACCAACTGCACCAACTGGACCTTCACCAACTGCTCCTACTCGGGCGGTGAGAGCAAGAATGTCATCAAGGACTGCTCGGACATAATCTACAATGGTAAGCCTGTTGAGAAATAATCTCGGCTAATCGTAGTTTCATACATGATAGAGGGTGCGCCTATGTGACGCACCCTCTATCGTTGGGTAAATATCGTGTATAAATGTATCGTGTGTAACTGTTTCTCCAATTAGTACAGATGCTTCACGATATCGCATAGGTAGGCTTCCAGATTGGTATGTGCCTTGACCAATGTGTGCTCGCTTCCGTCTCGTAGTGACTTGGGATTGAGCCCATGTGCCTCCTCCCACACATCAGGAATACCATCACCATCGGTATCCTTTTGAGGGACACCCTGTAGTGTTGGCCAGCCACCTACGTCAGATGGCTTGTCAATCAGTTTACCGGTACCTTGTTGCACATCAGCAACGATGCGGTTATCCACAGCATCTCGTACCAGTGAGCATCCTGCCTTGTTGATGACGGTCTCGTATGCCTGCTGAGCTGTTTGTTCGCCGGTGTATGCGTTGGGGAACGTATAGCGAGCATCGGCACGAGTAGATGGTAGGAGAGAAGCATCATCAGGTTGCACGCCGGACCAGTTGTCTTGTGTCACAGCATCATTGCCCGACATGTAGTTGTCGGTCAGGTACATCTTCATCGGTTCGATGGTTCCACCGCAATTAGAGCAACGTGTTGTCGGGTTGCACAGACGATATTTGACACCGGACTTGGTGGACGGACCTGCCTTGTAGTAATTGGAGATGAAGTTGATCTTACGTCCGCCGCCGCTTCCCTTGTTACCTTCGCCACCATAGGTGGAGTTGCCGCCCCAGTTATAGACCACATTATTGATATAGTCTATCGGACCACTTAGCGTATTGACGTAGTCGTGATCAAAGCGTGGGTTACGGCTATCGTGGTGCGCCAGCAGATTATGGTGGAAGGTGGCATTCTGACCACCCCATATGCCTCCGTAGCCGTGTGCTCCCTTGACGTGCCCTGCATTACGCAGCGACTCTGTGATGAAGCAGTACTGCATGGTGAAGTCAGTATTGCCATAGCAGCTGAGGCACTCATCTACAGACCATGAGGCGCTGACGTGATCCAGCACCACATTATGACAGTCGTTGACAGAGATGGCATCGTAGTCTTGCTCTGGATTCTTCTTGAGCGACTCATTACCCAGACGCACGCGGATAAATCGTACGATGACGTTGTCTGCCCCCTTGATAATCAGTGGATAATCAGCGATGCAGATACCATCACCCGGAGCGGACTGACCCGCAATGGTGAGATGTCCCTTGGTAATCTCCAATGGTGATTTCAGGTGGATGGTTCCGGCTACCTCAAAGAGTATAGTGCGCACTCCGCTTTGCATACACGCATAGCGCAGCGTACCCATCTCTGGGAGTTTGGTGCCGGGATCAAAGGCATCCTCCAGAGTCGATACGAAATAGATGTTACCGCCCTCACCTCCTGTGGCAGACGAGGCGCCACCCTGGATATATCGGCAAGCAGCTGCCAAATCAGGATCTTCATCCGGAGTAGGTGTTGGTGGAGGGGTGGGCTTGTTGCATGCGCCCAAGAAAACAGTGGCTCCCCCAAGTAGGAGAGCCATTGCTTTCGTATAAAAATGATTCTTCATGTTGCGTAATTAATAACCGTAGTTATTCCATAGATTGCCGTTGGATGCATCCAAATAGTGCTTGAAGATTGGCCAATGCTGACGGCTCTCCAGATTTTCAGCGCTTGCGTACATAGGATACTGCTTCTCACCCAAATAGTAACCTTTGCTGTCAGAGCAATAAATGTTCTTCGCTATCCAACCATTGGCTTTGTTGAAATATTCAGGACGCTTGCTTTGGTTAGCTGCCAATCCATATATGCTATCCATACGGTAACCATTGTTGACACTTGGATCAATAACGTATTTGTACCAGATGGTATCGGTAACGGTGATATTTACACCTTCCAATGTTGCAGTCTTCTGTCCCTCTACGCTGGCGATGGTACGAATGAACTTCTCGCTCTCCATCATGCGGTACTTCAGGTTACCCCAACGCATGAGGTCGTATTTGCGAACATACTCACCGCAAAGCTCTTTGGCACGCTCTACCATGATGATAGTGGTATCCAGTTTTTCAGCACGATCGATGCCTGCACGGTCACGAATCTTGTTGAACTCATTCAAAGGAATCAAACCGGTGTGATTGACAGGAGTGACATTCATGTTACTACCGATAGATGCCTCAGCAAACATCAGCAGCACGTCTGCATAGCGCAGGATAGGGAAATCAATTCCGTCCTCGTCGCTATTGGCAGCGCGTCCCTTCATCCACTCGAAGCGGTATTTACCCAAATAGAGGTTGTTGACTGTAACGTTCTTCATCCATAGTTTCTTTTCGCTGGCTGTAGTACCAGGGAACATACGCTCACGATCTTCCGCATTCTTGGATGCATCGGTTGCATCGTTGTACTCCCATTGACCAGGTACGAAGGTTACAGCACGACGCTTGTCATTCGGCTCAAATTGGTAAACAAGATAAGGCGATACGCAGATGTGTCCGTTGGACTTAGCACCTTGTGCTACGCCTGGCAGGTGTCCAACCACAGCAGTAAGAGCATTGCTGGAGAGCTTAGGAGCATTGTAGTTCAGTACACGTCCGCGTGCGCCATTAGCATAAGGAATAACCCAAATATGCTCCATCTCGGTATAGTTGAGATTATCAGAACAAATCTGCTGGAATGGTTGTGCGAAATCGCGTGCCAGCTTGTAGTCCTCGTTCTTAATAATCTCAGAGCAAGCCCACATTACCTCCTCGTAAATCTGCTGACGGAGTGCGTCATCCGTGAAATTAGGACGTACTGAGTAGCCGGTCTTATCGTCCAGTGTGGTAGGACGAACTGCCTTACCTGCGTACATGAGGTCAGCACGAGCGAGCAGAGCCAGGGCTGCTGCCTTGCTTGCGCGTCCTACGTTATTCTTGGCAGGTGATGGTACCTTCGCATCATTTGACCAAGGCATGAAGCGTGCGGCGTCCTTCAAATCCACGCGCAGTTGTTCAAAAATGATGTTTCGGTCTGTTTTCTTAGCATTAATACCCTCCGGCTTTGCGGAGAGAGACTCAAAGCGTGCCGGTACATCACCCCATAGCTTTATCATTTCCAGGTATGCGAACGAGCGGAGGAAAAGTGCCTCACCCAGATAATAGCGCAGAGCAGAGCCCTCGGTGGTGTCTCCATATTGACGGATTCCCTCGATAGCATTGTTGCTGCGCTCAATCATGGTGCCGAGGTATGACCATGCGTCACCACCACTATTAGAGATATTGGTGTTGTTATTTTCCTGTTTGTATAGCATTACATCCTGCTGTCCATCGGTGTTCAGTGATTTGCTGGACCACTCGATATCAGTATTGAGTCCTGCGTATCCGCATGCAAGGCGGTTGATGTATCCATTATTTAGTGCCAATGGCTGATAGATACCGCAGATTGCCTGCTCCGTCAGTTGGGCATTGGAGAAAATGGAGTGCGCGTCCATTGCAGAGGGAGACTCGTTGCTAAAGAAATCTTCGCAACCTGCCAATGCAACAGCTGTGATGCATAGAACAATATATTTATATGCTTTCATTTTCTTATATTTTTAGTATTGTCTATAATTATTCTTATCCACTAATGCAATCATTAGAACGAGAGGTTGATACCAAAGTTGAATCCGCGGCTCTTTGGGAATGCGGAGAAGTCCACACCCACAGCCAGAGGATTTACTTTAGAACGTGTATCTACCTCAGGATCAGCACCTGAGTACTTGCTAACTACGAAGAGGTTGGATGCCGAGAAGAAAATACGTGCATTGGTGATGTGTGCTTTCTCAATCCACTTGTTTGGCAGCGAATAGCCAAAATTGAGTGAACTCAGACGCAGATAAGAGCCATCCTCGATGTACTTGTCTGTCAAGGCAGTGCTGCCAACATAAGGGTTAGCCACAGTCTTGCCTTCGTTAGCCTCCTCAACGGCAGCAGCCAATTTAGCGAAGTCGTCACCTGAAGTGATTTGACCTTTCATAAATTGCGATCCGATGAGTTGTCCCTCCGGAGTGAAGAGCGAATAGCGCTTGTCGTACGAGTAGTCAACCAGCAGGTTGCGGTTCTTGGTCTGTGAGCAAACTGTAGAGTAATCCAATGCGGTCAGGTTGACAACATCGTTACCGATAGAGTAGGTGAAGTTAGCAGAGAGATCTACCTTACCCCAAGCATCGCCTCCAACGTAGCAGCCGAGGTTGAAACCACCGGTTACGATAGGCATGGTGTTACCAATCTTGGATGTCTTGAACTGCTTATCTCCCTTCTCATCAATGTATTCGTCCAGTACAAGCTTCGTCATACCAGGATATGCTGGACCGAGAGGGGTTTCGATATCACCATTGTCGTTTTGCCAAGTACCGGTACGCTTGTTGTAGCGGGTAAAGTCAGCGGTGGTGTAGATACCATCGGTCTTGTAGCCATACACGTCACCAATAGCGGAACCGGGAGTCAGAACGAACTCAGCCTGCGTTTTGTAGTAGCTGGAGAAGCACTCTGACATTACAGAATAGCTATCCATACCACCCAGATCTACGACTTTGTTGAAGTTGTAGGATACGTTGGCATCCAGGGTCAAGCCATAGCTGAGTGCTTTGCTACGATGGTCGAGAATTACACCCTTGATAGAGAATTCGACACCCTTGTTGTCGGTAGAACCGATGTTGCGGTATTGGTAGTCATATCCACCACCTGCCAGACGGTATCGCAGGATCAGATCCTTGGTGGTATTCCAGTAGAGGTCGAGGGCACCGCTGAGGCGCTCGTTGAAGAAACCATAGTCAATACCGAAGTCACGAGTGATAGTGGTCTCCCACTTCAGGTTCTCGTTTGCAGCGATGAGTTTGGTATCTGTGCCGGTCTTACCATCAATGAGGATATTGTTCATACCCTGCATATAGTTGTTGGTATTGTCGGCAGTGTAGTCTGCGCGCAGATAACCGAGCTCCACGTTGTTGTTACCTACAGTACCATAGCTGAGGCGGAACTTGAAGTTGGACATCACGTCTTGTGCAGGCTCCATCCAAGGCTCGTCGATGATACGCCATGCCACGGCAACTGATGGGAAGAAACCCCACTGGTGACCCTTGGCAAACTTGGTAGATGCATCCGCACGGAAGGTAGCTGTGATGTAGTAGCGTCCCATATAATTATAGTTTGCGCGTGCGAAGAAGGACAACATGTTGTCGTTTGGCAGTACGTAATTCTTGATTGCGGACTCCATAGCCAGACCTTGCAGGTTGAATGCCTTAGGACCGCCCATCTTAGGATCGAAACCGAAACCGTATGTGTAGCGAGTCTCACCCTTGTTGATGGTCTGCTCCTCACCAATCAAGAGGGAGAAGTCGTGTGCGTTACCATCAAACTTCTGTGCATACTCAAAGGTGTTGGTCTGCTTCAGTCGAGTAGAGAACGCATCGGTTGCAATGGTGTGACCCAGGTAATCGTTGGTATGACTGGCAGTTTGCGAACGACCGGTACCGGTACGTGCGTAACTGGTGGTAGGACCATAGTAGCGATCCTGCTTTACAGTACGATTCTCATAACCAATCTCAGCCTTCAAGGTGAAGTGCTTGAGGAACTTATACTGGATGTAACCGTTGAGGGTCAGCTTGTTATCTACTTTCTTCTTGTAGCTATCGTCGATAGCATCAAATGGGTTGTAGAGGTTCCACGAGTTCTCATCCACGGCACCCTCGTCATCGCTGCTGGCGAGCTTAACTACTGCACCATACATAGGCAGGAAGCTGACTGCGTTACGCAGACGGCTTTCACCCTTGGAACCTGCATCCTCGGCGCCGTTGGTACCGGCACCCAGCACGTTGGTGTTGGTGAAACGCGCTGTAGCTGCGATGGTGAGTCCCTTGAGAGGTTGGAACTTCGTCTTGAGCGACAGGTTGTTACGGTTGTAGTCAGAGCCATACATGATGCTCTTGTCATCAACGCGGTTGTATGAGAAGTTGAAGTTAGCCGCCTTGGTACCACCACTGATAGAGAAGTTGTGGTTGCTATTGAGGTGGTTACCGCCGAAGATCTCGTTCTGCCAATCTACGCTACCTTTCTGGCTCCAGAAATTGATTAGGTCTGGCAGAGCGTCTGCAGCAGGAGAAGTCTGGGTAGCAGGATCGTAGTTGTAGTATTGTACATCACGACCGGCAATCGGCTGGGTGCGCAGGTAGCGCCCCTGGCTGGGATCATAGGTGCGGTAGCGATCGTAGAAGTCCTTGATCTTGCTGTCGGAAGGAGCATTTCTCTCAGACATATACATATACTCGTACTGCATGCGGAGGTAATCCTCATTGTTCATCATCTTGTACTTGTTGGCAAGCGTACGCCAGCCCATGTATCCGCTATAGTCAGCGTGGATAACCATCTTGTCGCCATCAGCTTTGGTGTCCTTGGTGGTGATGATGATGACACCATTAGCACCTTGTGCACCATAGATGGCGGTAGCAGCAGCGTCCTTCAGTACGTCCATCGATGCGATGTCGCCAGGGGCGATATCCGAAATGCTGGAAACAGGGAAACCATCCACAATGTAGAGTGGTTCGCTGGATTGTGTGAGGGAGGTACCTCCACGAACGCGGATTTTAACATCAGCATCGGGGCTACCCTCGGAGGTGGTAACTTGCACACCGGAAAGTTTACCCTGCAGAGCCTCAGCTGCGCTGGTAACAGGGATGTCCTTGAGTTGATCCGAACTAACACTTGCCACAGAGGTGACGAGGTCACGCTTCTTGGTAGTACCGTAACCGGTAACGACAACCTCCTCCAGTACCTCGGAGTTTTCCTTGAGTACTACGTTGATAACGTTGCCGGTGATTTGAACTTCCTGCGTCTCAAGTCCGATGTAGGAAAATACAAGTACAGTAGCATCATCTGGCACGTCCAGGGTATAGTTACCATCAAAATCGGTAACGGTACCAATGCTTGTGCCCTTTACGATAACGGAAGCAGAGATAACTGTCTCTCCCGTCTGATCCGTTACGACACCGCTAATGGTGCGTGCCTCAACTGCTACACCCAGTAGCAAAAGGCATGCCATCAGTAGAGAACGGAATACGTTTGAATTACGTTTCATAAAGATTGTTTTTGGTGATTATTAGATTTTTGTTCTGTTTGTCGTATTTTGTTGTATGTGCGTCTTCGTGCGCCTACGTGATGATTCTCGTTAGAGAATAAATAATCATGGTGCAAAGTTACACTTTTTTTGGGATATATACGTGTAAAAATTGACGCAAAATGTGTATAAATTGTTAGAAAGGCTCTGCGAATGTGCATCCCTCGCGCCAACGGGAGCATCCGTAGCGCGTATTGCCTCGTATGATGATGCCTTTTCGGCATACGGGACATTGCAGACCGGCCTTGTTGGTCTTGACATCATAGACGACACCGGCGGTCATCTGCATTAGTTCGTCCAGGAACTGACGAGCCTCAAATTCTCCTCGCTCTATCTCCCTGAGTTTCTTTTCCCAACGTCCTGTCAGCTCTGCAGATTTGAGTAGCGGAGATATGATTTTATGGATGAGGTCAATCCCAATCTCTGTGGCTTTTAAGTTCTTTTTTTCCTTGATTATGTATTTCCGTTGGTATAGTTTTTCGATAATGGCGGCGCGGGTGGATGGGCGTCCAATACCATTCTCCTTCATAGCATCTCGGAGTTCCTCGTCATCTACGGTTTTGCCTGCAGTCTCCATCGCTCGCAGCAGGGTAGCCTCAGTGTACCACTTGGGTGGGGTGGTGGTCTTCTCAATCAGCTGTGGAGCATGTGATCCGGACTCTGCCTTAACGAATGCCGGCAGGGTCTTCTGCTCCTGCTCATTTTCCTCATCGGGAGAGTCACTCGACTGTTTCTCGACAGCCTCTCGACCCCTTATCGACCCCTTATCGACCCCTTGCCGACCCACTGCCGACTCACTGCTAAAAACTTCCCTCCAACCTGGGGTGATTACCTCTCGTCCTGTGACCTTGAAAGGGATGCTATCGCCCTCCAATTGGGGAATTGGTTGACGGAGTTTGACCTCTGCCAGCACGGTGGTGTTGCTGACCTGACAATCAGGGTAGAAAGCCGCGATAAAACGCAGCGCGACGAGGTTGAAAACCTTGCGCTCCTGCTCGGTCAGGTTATCGGGGCGCTGTCCGGTAGGGATGATAGCATGGTGGTCGGTAACCTTCTTGTTGTCAAATACTTTCTTTGATTTTGGTAGGCTGCCAGCCGACTTGCTTCCGTCCGCTTTGAGTCCTAACAGGGGTTGTGTCTGCGGGAAATAATCCTTGATACCCGCCAATGTGGCCGGCACTTTCGGATAGATATCATCGGGGAGGAAAGTGGTATCGACACGCGGGTAGGTGGTGATACGCTTCTCGTACAGAGACTGAATGATCTTGAGTGTGTCATCGGCTGAGAAACTGAATCGCTTGTTGCACTCGACCTGTAAGCCGGTGAGATCGAACAACTTAGGTGCGTATTCGGTACCTTTTTTCTTTTCTACGGAGGTGATGACCAGAGGTTGGTCTTTGATTGCGTCCACCAAAGTCTGACCATATTCTGCGGTCTTGATGGCGTAGTCGTCATCTTCAGCAGGCAGTTGTGCGTTGAAGGTGGTGTCTCGGTAGATTGTCTTGAGTTCCCAATATGTTTTGGGGACGAAGTTCTCGATTTCGTGTTGTCTCTTGACAATCAATGCCAGCGTAGGCGTCTGTACTCGTCCGATGCTGAGCACCTGTCGATTGCGACCGACGCCTTGCGCGTACCTTATAGTATATGCGCGCGTAGCATTCATACCCAACAGCCAGTCTCCAATGGCTCGCATGAGACCTGCCTCGTACAGATGCTGGTATTCGGACTGGTCCTTCAAATTCTGGAATCCCTCTGCGATGGCTTCCTCGGTTAATGAGCTGACCCACAGACGTTTGACCGGACATTTACAGCCGGCTTTCTGATATACCCACCGCTGGATGAGTTCTCCCTCCTGACCAGCATCACCACAGTTGATGACCTCATCGGCCTGCTGAATGAGCGATTGTATGATTTGAAACTGCTTTTGTACCCCCTTGTCCTCCGTTACTTTGATTCCAAATCGAGCCGGCATCATGGGAAGGCTGCTCATGTTCCAACTCTTCCATTTCTCGTTGTACTCATGCGGATCACGCAGGGCGCACAGGTGCCCGAAAGTCCATGTGACCTGATAACCATTACCCTCATAATAGCCATCGTGCCGGGCGTTAGCACCCAGCACTTTGGCAATATATTGTCCCACGGACGGTTTCTCAGCTACACAAACAATCATGCTTTCTTAGATGATTTCTTTTTGGAGGTATCTTGACCATATCCATAGCCGTATCCGTATCCGTATCCATATCCATATCCATATCCATATCCGTAGGCTTTTCCTCCTCCACCTACGCCGTTGAGGACGCATGCGATGTTCTTGAGTCGGTTCTGCTCGTGTACCTGATTGATGACGTCCACCATATCGCGCGGTGTGTAGTTAGCGCGGCTGACGAATAGTGTCATATCGGAGATACGATCCAGCAGGTATGTATCGCTGACCAATGCGATAGGAGCCGAGTCCACGATGATGTAGTCGTATCGCTTGCGTAGCTCTGCGAACAGTTCGTCCAGACGGCTGTATTGCAGCAACTCACTTGGGTTAGGTGGTACGACGCCTGCAGGAATCAGGTCGAGATTAGGATGCTCCACTCCCTTGATGATGGTGTCCTCGATGGAGTATGCGTTATCCGACAGATAACTGGTCAGGCACCCCTTCTGCTGCAGACCGAAGTACTTGGAAAGCATAGGCTTACGAATATCCAATCCTACGAGTGCCACCTTCTTGCCCAATAGAGCCAATGAGATGGCGGTATTGGATGCGATGTAGGATTTACCTTCACCATTGATGGCTGATGTCACCAGAATAACCGGTGCTTTCTTGTCAGCAGGCAGCATGAAGTTCAAGTTCGTACGCAACTGGCGGAACAGCTCGGCAGATACCGAGTTCTCACCGTCATGAATGGCGATGTGGCGTCCTTTAGAGTTGGTAACGATGTATCCGGCATATGGTGCCTTGATGAGTTTCTCGTATTCCTTGATGTCCTGTACGGTGTTGTTGATGAGCATCAGCAGATAGATGATGCCAGCCGGCAGACCCAGACCCAGAACGAAGCAGATCAGGAGGATCTTCTTGACATTAGGACCGGTAGCTTTGCTGCTACGCTGAGGCATATCAACAATCTTGGCAGGCATTGCAGTAGATGCCAGCATGAGGGCGTTCTCCTCACGCTTCTCGTACAGATAGATGTAGAGTTGCTCCTTAATTTGTTGCTGACGCTTTATCTCAATATATTCGCGCTCCTGCGTAGGAACGGATTTGATGCGAGATTTGAACTGCGAATCTTGTGCAGCCAGGTTCTTCGCGGTGATGCGCAGCGTCTCTTGTACGGATGCGATGCTGGCGATAATGTTTTGGCGCATATTCAGCAGTTGGTTGCTGATTTGTGCAATCACAGGGTTGTCGTCGGACGCGGTACGCTGTACCTTCATGCGTTGTAGCAACAGTTTGTTGTACTCACCAATCAGGTTGGTAAGTGCCTGGTCAGTGATGCCGATGTTAGCAGGAATCATGCTGTATTTCTTGGTCTCATCGCTGATGAAATCCTGGATGTATGAGGTGAGGTTGAGTTGGTTCTCTACCTCAGCCAATTGTGCGCGATAACGGTTGCTTGCCTCCAGATAGAGTTTGGCTTCCTGGCTCAGGTCTGCGATGTTGTTTGCACGCATGTATTGCTCCACATCATCCTCGGCGGTACTCAGTTCGCTGGTAATCAAGGCTAAACGCTCGTCAATGAAGAGGGCGGTGTTGGTAGCGAGGATATTCTTATCCACTACGGCGTCCAGGTTGTAGAGCTCCACCACTTTCTTGATGAAGTCTGCATCTCGGCGTGGGCAATCAGAGGTCATGGACAGGGTGATGATGTAGGAATCCCTCTTGTTCCTTTCAATCTTGAGTTTCTCGCGATATGCGTTGGCAGCAGTTATCTTAGACGAAACAGAGATAAGGAACTTGTCTCCAGCCTCGATTTCGTCGGAGTTGGCAACCAGACGGAATGTACCTAATTGAGTCTCAATAGGAGTGCTGAGATCAGTAATGTTAAACGACTCCTTATTGAAACGTGAGTACACAATCTTCACCTTGTATCCGCTACTGGTCACTTTGATTACGCCGGTGAATCCCTTGGTCAGGGTGTCGCAGAAGTTCTCAGGGAAGTCAAATTCCATGGTGGAAGTCGGGTACTCGGGAATCCAACGCAGACCTTTTTTTGTCTTGGTGGAAACTTGGAGTCCCAGTTCCTCTACGGCCTGTCGCATGATACCGCGAGACTGCATGATAGCAATCTCATCATCAATCTGTGTGTCACCAGCCAATCCGAGGTCGCTGATTTTACTCAGGACGGGTAGTGCACCTTTGCTATTCTCCTGACGAATCATGATGGAGGCATCGGTGTCGAATTTCTTGGTGGTGCGCATCAGATAGAAGATACCCGCTGCAAGGAAGAAGAACAGGCTCAGGGCGAACCAGTACCAGTTTTTTAGTCCTATTGCAATCAGTTTTCGGATGTCCAGATTATTATTGTTGTTTTGCTGTTCCATATCGTGTGTTTTATGTGTTACTAATCAGTGCGTGTACTACTTTCTGGTCGCATTCACGACGGTTACGATGACGGTAGCTGTACTACAAACGGTAGATACCATGCTGAGCCACAGGCTGATACCTTGGCTATTGATGGCGCGAACCTTGTTCGGCGATACATAGATGACATCGTTTTGCTGCAGGTAATAGTAGGGCGAAGTGAAGATTTCGTCGCTATTGAGATTGACGCGTGCGAACTCCAGTTTACCATTGGTTTCGCGCGTGATGAGCACGTTCTCGCGCATACCATAAGGTGTCATATCGCCCGCCAGACCCAGCGCATCGGGTAGGGTCATACGTGTGTTGTTCATGTTGTATTGTCCCGGATGAGCGACCTCTCCCAGCACGGTGACGCGTGCGTTGATGAGGGTGACAATGACCAGAGGCTCAACCACTTGTCCCTCCAGCTTACCCTTAATTAACTCTTCTACTTCGGGACGCTTGAGTCCCAATACATAGAGCTGACCCAGTACAGGGAAATTGATGTATCCATTCTCATCAACCTTGTAGCAGAGCATGCTGTTTGCTGTCGTTAGACGTTGATCCTGACCCGGAACCACGGGGGAAGGTGTGTATAGATTATAAGGTGCTACAGCCTCCTGATCCAAGGCGGAGACAGAGATTGTCATAGCGTCTCCCGGCTTGATAGTAGGGTCGATTTGCGAAGTGAAAGTCTTGTTGATACTGTCTGCACTATGGGCATCTACCTCACGGAAGTAGGTTAGTTTCTTTTGAGATACGCAACTATTTAGAGCCAATAGCAATAGCAGAAAAGGAAAATATACAAGTGTTTTTTTCATGTTTTGTAATTTTGATTAGCGTGCAAAGGTACAAAAAATAATTGATATATACAAATTTTTTTTGCTAATCTTGCTACAAAACATATTTTTTAGTCGTTTTTTCTGCTGATTGTTGTATTTTTGTAGTAGAAATGTAGTATTTCGGTGTAGGTTTGTCCTGATTCTGCTATCACAGCGGCTCCTATCTGGCACAGTCCGACTCCATGCCCCCAACCATGGCCGGTCAGGATAAAATCGGTGGCCTCACGATGAATGTCAAACCAACTGCTATATAGGCAGGATGGGGATAACCATTGTCGTATTTTCAGTTCTTTCCCGATGATTTCGCTGTGCCTGCTTCCTTTGATTTCGAGGGAATAGATTCTGCCCGACTTGCCTCTTTTGAGTGGTGTGAGGGATTGTATTTCTCCGAAATCTATGCCGGATTTTTGGTGGATAATTTGACTTAATTCCTCCGCGCTGTATCGTACTTGCCAGTCATGGAAGTCCAGAGTCTCCTGGTCGTAATTATTGAGATATCGGGATCTGAAGTTGCTGCCCCATAATGAGTTACCTGCTGCTTTTTGACAATGAGGACACACCGTAGTCTCCAGATATGGGTAGTGGATGTCTTCCCAGCAGGTCTCAAATTCTTCTGTTTTTCCTCCACAACATTTGTGGTATCTGCAGTCGCACACTTCGCCTTGATAGAGAAGTACCTCTCCTCTGGTTGCCTCTACGGCAGCGATGGCTCTTGGGTTGCGGCGTCGCAGGCCTTCGTATCGCTGACAATGGTCATCGGCGCACACATCGTATCCTGCGTGATCTGTGTGTCCGATAGCTCGTATAGCCCAACTGCGACTGATGACTGCGTGCGCTTTGAGAAGCTCGATGTCGCTGTCAGCCGACATCTCGCTACTGATGACGGAGGTGAGATATTGCTCCAGCTCTATGATGTTGACGGCGGTTTCTGTGCCGTCGGGGTTGTGCAAGATCTCCAATTCTCCCTCAAACTCCTGATCCTCGTATCTATCCCAATGAAAGCCTATGCCAATGCGGACATTCTTCAGAACGAATGTCCCCTCATGCACCTCATAATCAATATGCGGTGCGGTCAGTATGCCTACTCGAATGGTCACGACGATGCCTGTTATCTGCGCCTCTTTTATCTTTTATCTGCCAGTCTGGCAGTCAGTTCCCAGGTACGGATACGATCTTTGTACCAGTTGTTTCGATTCATTTCTACGATGTTGCAGTTAGCATCGGAGTTATCGTCCCAACGGCGGCAGTTGTAGAGTACGTTGTAGATTCGTCCAATGTGAAATTCGCGGCTGATGCGCAATCCTACGGCGTAGTCCTCTCCGTACTTGGTGGTGGGGAAATCGATAGTGCGAAGCAGCGCGGTAGAGAAAGCACGTGGAGCACCTAACCCATTGATTCGCAGCGCGTTGTTCATGCCGTTTTCGTCAGTCCATTCGCGGTGGTCAATCACCATGTATTCGCTACCAGGGTCGCCGGTGGGCGTGAGGTCGAAGTTGGTAAGGCGATACGTGCCGATAACCATTCCATAGTCACCCTCCTCAAATTTGTCGACGAACTGCTGCACGGTGTTTTCGTCGTAGTAGGTGTCGTCCGAGTCCAGTTGGATAGCATATTTGCCGCATCGTGGGTCGTGCAGAGCCACATTCCAGTTGCCACCAATAGCATGGTAGGTGGTGTCTTGCGCGATGTAGATGAGTTGAGGGTTCTGGGCTTGCAGTTGACGGATGATATCTACGCAACCATCAGTGGAGTTGTCGTCCACAACGAATACATTATATGTATAAGGCTCTCGCACGCGCTGCGCGAGGGCACTGCGGATAGCGTCCGCAATGGTGCGTGCACGGTTCTTGCATGGGATGATGACAGACGCGGTTACGGGGAAATCGGTGTTTTTACATAAAGGGGTCAAACCCCTTTGTGTAAATTTGCTGCTATCGATGTAGGCGCCGATGGCTTTGAGGTGGGCGGTGACGCATTGCTCCATCTCAATCTGTACGGCTCGATTGCGTGGGTTAACGTAGTCGAACAGTTTCTCCCCAGACTTGCGCGTGTCCTCCTCGATCTCGTAGTATAGGTACTCGGGGATGTGCTCGATAGCGCCGATGCGGCTCAGACGCAGGCGCAAGTCGTAGAATCCTGCATGTTGGTAATCTGTGTCCATTTCGGAGGCAACCTGTCGAAGAGCGTCTGTTCGAATGAGAATAGCTGCACCGAACTCAAAGTCGTCTCTGAGCGCTCCCAGTTGGTAGTCAATCACGGGCGCCGGCTCGTTGCTATTGATGAAGTGGTCGGCATAAACCATGACGGCATGCGTCATGTCAGCAATCTGCACCATGCGTTCCTCCGCGCGATAAACCCACTGTATTTGAGTCTTGAGTTGCAGCAGGATGTATGGACTATTGGCCTTTGCGGCGATATCTTTGATGGCTTGGGTCGAGCAGATACGACCGGGGATAATGTATGTTTCCATGTTTGTTGGTTCTGTGTGAGTCAATTATTCCTGTGTAGGAGTTGCGTCCTGTCGGTGGAACTCAATCAGTCCCTTGATAGGGTCTTGCATGATTGTGCCCAACTCAAATCCGTAGTCGTTGATGGCTTCCTCCAGGATAGGGCGGTAGTAGTAGGCGATGCTGCCCACAAAGGATACTGGCATCATGGCGGTTTCGGTGTTTTCTACGCCGTCTTTGGTTTCGTAGTATTGGGTCACATTGCGCTTGAGAAACTCGTCAAAGTGGTTGTAAATCAGTTTGTGCAGGCGCTTGTCCTCAATGTGGTCGGCGCAGAATTTGCTGAGGCCGGCAAGGAATCGATTGGGGAAAGGTTTTCGGTACACACTCTCAAGGATATCCGCTATTGTGAGATGATATTCGGTCAGAAATTGCTCTCTCAGGTCTTCGCCTAACTGATTCTTCAGCAGGTCGCTCACCAGTCTCTTTCCCAGTGTGGCTGCAGACCCCTCGTCTCCGAGGATGTATCCCAAGGATGGGACGCACCACTCGATGCTCTCGCCGTTGTAGAAGCAGCTGCCGCTGCCTGTTCCGAGGATGCAGGCTACGCCCTTGTTGTGCTGCAGCAGTCCGCGCGCAGCGCCCACCATATCCGACTCGACGATGGCTTCCGCCTTTTTGAAGACCTGCTCAAGCGCATACTTTACAAATTTCTTTTTCTCGGGGGTGCATCCGGCACCGTAAAAATAGATGTGCGTGAGTGTACCCGCCCACAGGAGGTGGCTGATCTGGGGCAGCAGTTGGTTGACGATGCTATTCTTCATAGCATCAGTGGTTTGAAACATCGGATTGATACCATCCGTTACAAATTCGGACACTTGTCCGTTGGCGGTCATGAGTGCCCAATGCACCTTGGTGGAACCGGAGTCGGCGATTAAAATCATAATTTCATCGAATTAGGCTTCAAAGTTACAACAAAAAACTGAATTGTGCAAATATTTTTGCAAAAAAACATCTTTTCCCCCTAATCTTGGGCGAAAAAAAGACGAACCCATGCTGGATTCGTCTTTTTTTATTGAAGTGCAGTCAGATTACTCTGCGCTCTTCTTGGTAGCCTTCTTAGCCTTTGGAGCCTCGGAAGCTTCCATCGAAGCCTTGAGGTCAGCCAATACGCTCAGGTCACCCAGAGTGGTCTTCTCAACCTTCGGGAGCTCAGGAGCGGCCTCTTGCTTTTTGGCAGCCTTAGCCTCCTTTGCAGGAACCTCTTTGCGCTCCTCCCAAGTGCGGAGGTGCGAAACGAGGATGCGCTTAGCGTCGCGGTTGAACTCGATAACCTTGAAGTTCAGAGTCTCGCCCTTGGTAGCGCTGCTCTTGTCCTCCTTAGCGAGGTGACGGGTGGTGCAGAAGCCTTCTACGCCGTCCTCGAGTGCTACAACGGCACCCTTGTCGCTCAGCTCAACGATCTTACCCTCTACGATGGTGTCGACGCCAAACTTAGCCTCGAGTTCCTCCCAAGGATTCTCCTCGAGTTGCTTGTGACCAAGGCTCAGACGGCGGTTGTCCTTGTCGATTTCCAGTACGCAAACCTCGATTTCAGCACCAATCTGAGTGAACTCGTTCGGATGCTTAATCTTCTTGGTCCAGCTCAGGTCGCTGATGTGGATCAGACCGTCAACGCCCTCCTCGATCTCAACGAATACGCCGAAGTTGGTGAAGTTGCGAACCTTAGCGAAGTGGCGGCTGCCAACAGCGTACTTTGCCTCGATGTTCTCCCAAGGGTCAGTCTTAAGCTGCTTGATACCGAGGCTCATCTTGCGCTCGTCGCGATCCAGAGTCAATACTACTGCATCGATCTCGTCGCCAACCTTGAGGAAGTCGTTAGCGCTGCGCAGGTGCTGGCTCCAGCTCATCTCACTAACGTGTACGAGACCCTCAACGCCCTCTGCTACCTCTACGAATGCTCCGTAGTCAGCCATAACTACTACCTTACCGTGAACCTTGTCGCCTACCTTCAGGTCTGCGCTGAGCGCATCCCAAGGGTGCGGAGTGAGCTGCTTGAGACCCAGAGCGATGCGCTTCTTCTCCTCATCGAAGTCGAGGATAACGACATTGATCTTCTGGTCGAGCGATACAATCTCCTTCGGATCGCTTACGCGACCCCAGCTCAGGTCGGTGATGTGAATGAGACCATCTACGCCGCCCAGGTCGATGAATACACCATAGTTGGTGATGTTCTTAACGGTACCCTCAAGTACCTGACCCTTCTCGAGCTTGCCAACGATCTCCTTCTTCTGTTGCTCCAGCTCAGCCTCGATGAGAGCCTTGTGCGAAACAACTACATTACGGAACTCCTGGTTGACCTTAACGATCTTGAATTCCATGGTTTTGCCTACGAATACGTCGTAGTCGCGGATCGGCTTAACGTCAATCTGGCTGCCCGGCAGGAACGCCTCAGTGCCCAGTATGTCAACGATCATACCGCCCTTAGTGCGGCACTTGATGTAACCGGTGACGATCTTCTCTGCCTCGAGAGCCTCGTTAACCAGATCCCAGCTGCGGCTAGCGCGAGCCTCTTTGTGGCTGAGCTCCAACTGACCAGCCTTGTTCTCCTGGCTCTGGATGTAAACCTCAACCTTATCACCAACTTTGAGTTCAGGGTTGTAGCGGAACTCGCTGGCCGGTACGATACCGTCCGACTTGTAGCCTACGTTAACAACTACCTCTCGCTTGTTGATGCTGATTACAGTACCCTCAACGACCTCGTTGTCCTTGATGGCGTTCAACGTGTTGTCGTACTTTTGGAGTAATTCTTCGTTTTGTGTGCCTTTTTTCTCTGCTTCATAGGCATCCCAGTCGAAGTTCTGGAGTGAAAGATTTTCTGCCATAATAAGGTAGATAATGGTGTCTAGCCTCTCTAGCGTTTTTTCTAGTCTATCTAGACGTTAAAAGTTAAACATGTTGTGCTTTCTCCTCGTGCTTCGCTTTGCGCGAAGCGAAAAAGCATGCAAAGGTACTACAAATTTTTCACATATGCAAATATTTTCCCAAAAAAATGCAGCAACTGTCTCATTTCGTCCGTTGCATGTGTTTTTTGAGGGATAATCGCACCCCCCCACCATATGTGCACACCCTAAATGCGAACGTATTTTCGGGGGAATTGCGATTTTACTACTTTTTTTCGATATTATGCTAATAGAATTATGTTAGTAGAATAATTTTGTTAGAACGTAGGAGGCTGTGGGTGTGAGGGCTTCGGCCTTTCTTTTACACACACAATGTGTGTTTTTTCTTTATTTATATTATTTTTTAATTATATTTATAAGTTGCCCAATTTGGTCAACTACTTGCTCAATTTGGTCAACTTCCTGCCCAATTTGGTCAACTACTTGCTCATTTTGGTTAACTTCATTTTGCGAGTTTGTATCTAACCTAAAAATTTCTCCGCGACAGCGCTGTGTGTGTGTGGGCTCTGCCCTTTCTTTTACACACACAATGTGTGTTTTTTCTTTTTTTATATTATATTTATATTTTTATATTTATATTTATACAGTGTGCCAATTTGTCGCGAGGTTGCGCCAATTTGTCGCGAGGTTGCGCCAATTTGTCGCGGTTCGTCTTTTGGGCGAGCAAGGCGTACATATGCGGCAAGGTATTGCATCGTACCTGTCCATTCTTGTTTTTTGGTGGTGTATAAGCCCTCGGTAAGAACCTTCACCCGTTACCGAGACCTTACCGAGATCTTACCGATACCTTATAATCCCCAAAACTACACAAAGGGGTCTGACCCCAATATGTAAATTTTATATGCCGTCTAACTGCCTATCATGTAGGTGGTTGGACGGATTTTGCGTGCAACTTTCTGTGCCCTCGTACGCCCAACTATTGACTTTTCGCGCCAAATGTTGTATCTTTGCACATCGCATTCGGTTCTGGAGACGCACCGAATACTAAAAATAAACATTATGGTCACACTCGGCATACGCAACAATAACCCACTCAACATCCGCTACAACCCCGCCAACCACTGGCAGGGC
>JAZRVR010000010.1:0-76036 GCA_045599285.1 Paludibacteraceae bacterium
CTGGGAGGTCAAGGTTGGTAACGACGAAGTGATTGCCGGCGCTGTTGCAGACGGCAAACTCACCATCGCACTCACCGAGGAGATGGTTACCGACGATATTCAGATTACGGTTGTGGCTACCGAGACTCCGGTGCTCAAGGACGTAACCATCCACTACGACCTGGATGGTGTAGTACTGGTGGAGGGTCCTGAGGAGGGCGCTATCTTCCAGGAGGGTACTGCCGTTACCGCTATCTTCGTGGCTGCAGAGGGCTATCTGGCACTCACCGACGAGAACACCCTGTGGCTGGTAGTAGTTGATGATCAGCTGGTTGGCGCAGGCGAAATCGCCAACGAGACACTGGTTATCAACCTCACCGAGGAGCAGGTAACAGGTGACATCGAGATCACCGTCTTTGCTACCGAGAAGCCATACGATCCGGAAGGAATGAACAACGTATCGGGTGAGAACAAGATCGTGAAGATGATTCGTGATGGTCAACTCATCATCCAACGTGGCGACAAGACCTACAATGTTTTGGGCATAATCCGCTAACGAATTGGGCCGTGGGTCGCCCGTGGGTCGCCCGTGGGTCGGCAATGATTCCCTAAGGGGTCTCTAAGGGGTTCCTAAGGGGTCTCTAAGCACCCGATAAGCACCCGATAAATTGAAAATATGAAGATAGTTAGTTATAATCTGAATGGCATCCGTAGCGCGATGAACAAAGGACTCGCCGACTGGCTCCGCGAGGAGCAGCCGGACGTGTTCTGCGTGAACGAACTGAAGGCGCAGCCCGAGCAGGTGGATACGATGACGATGGCGGAGATTGGTTATCCGTACGCGTATCTGCATGCCGCTGAGAAGAAAGGCTACTCGGGCGTGGCGATATTCAGCAAAGTGCCTGCCGACAAGATTGTGGTGGGTATGGGTATTCGCGAGTACGACAGCGAAGGACGCGTGCTGCGTGCTGACTTTGGCGACCTGACCATCGTAGCCGTGTACGTGCCAAGCGGCACAACGGGCGACGTACGACAAGAGGTGAAAATGCGCTTTCTGGAGGACTTCCTCCGATGGAAAGAGGTACTGGTACGCGAGCGAGAGCATGTGGTCATCTGCGGCGACTTCAACATCTGCCACAAACCTATCGACATCAACCACCCCGAGCGTCAGAAAGGTGTAAGTGGATTCCTGCCCGAGGAGCGCGAATGGATGGACAGATGGGAGGCGAGCGGACTGATTGACACATTCCGCGTGTTTGACCAGAGTCCGGAGAAATACTCCTGGTGGAGCATGCGCTTCGGCGCACGTGCCAGAAATGCCGGTTGGCGAATCGACTATCATTGGGCGAGCCTTCCACTCCAGGAGCGACTAAAAGATGCAAAGATATTTAATGAGGTCGTGCACAGCGACCATTGTCCGGTAGCATTATGGATAGACTGAGAACGGAACATTTGGTGAAGAAATATGGCAAGCGAACAGTTGCCAACGACGTGAGTATCTACCTGGAGCAGGGCGAGATAGTGGGTCTGCTGGGGCCTAACGGAGCCGGCAAGACCACCACTTTCTACATGACCACAGGACTGGTGACAGCCAACGAGGGCAAGATTTTCCTTAACGATACCGACATCACCAAGTTCCCAATGTACAAACGCGCTCAGTTGGGTATCGGCTACCTGCCACAGGAGGCCAGCGTCTTTCGCAAGATGACCGTGGAAGACAACATCCGTTCGGTACTGGAAATGACCCATTTCAGCAAAGAATATCAACGAGAGAAGCTGGAGCAACTGATTACAGAGTTCAACCTGGGACACGTTCGCAAGAACCTGGGCGATCGCCTGAGTGGTGGTGAGCGACGCCGCACAGAGATAGCCCGTTGCCTGGCCATTGAGCCTAAATTCGTGATGCTGGACGAGCCCTTCGCGGGCGTTGACCCCATCGCGGTACAAGAGATTCAGGACGTCGTTTGGCGCCTGAAAGACAAGAACATAGGCATCCTCATCACCGACCACAACGTAGATGAGACGCTGATGATTACCGACCGCGCATACCTGCTCTTTGAGGGTAAAATCCTCTTCCACGGCACGCCGGAGGAACTGGCAGCCAATCCTATCGTACGCAAAAACTACCTTGGACGCGACTTCGAACTCAAGAAGCGCAGTCGAGAGGACGCCAACACCGCCCCGGCAGAGGCAGAATAATCATGACTACGCTCCCCTCCCCATATATCATCATGCCGGTCAAGGACTCCATCGATACGACGGAGCGGGCTGTGCGCGCCATCATCGATAGCGGACACACCCTGACGATATACAACGACTACTCCACGCCAGAGAATACCACTCGTTTGCAGGCACTTAGCGAGGAGTTGGATTTCCGTCTCATCAATCTAGCAGACGAGGTGGACCACCCGTCACCCAATTACCTGTGGGTGCTACAGCATGCCCAAAAGACGGCATTGCAGGGGCTGAACGACCTCATCATCATCGAGTCCGACGTGATTGTACGTCCGGACACCATCAATGCCATGCTGATGCAGGCAGGCGAGCAAGTAGGAATGGTGGCGGCGGTAACGCACGATGAGGCGGAGAACATCAATTTTCCATACGAGTATGCCCGACATCTGCAGGGCGATGTGGTGGCTACCAAGAAGCGACTCAGCTTCTGCTGCACGCTACTAAGTCACTCGCTACTAAGTGAATACGATTTCTCGACACTGGATCCGAAGAAGAACTGGTACGATGTGACTATCTCGCATCGCAGCCTCGATTTGGGCTATGAGAACCGACTGATGCTGACACACTCTGTCCTGCACCTTCCCCACTCGTCCCGCCCGTGGAAAAGACTCAAATATACCCACCCACTGCGCTACTATTGGCGCAAACTCACACAAGGATTGGATAAGATATAAGATGAAGATTTACAGTCTGTTATTAGTCAAGAACGAAGGAGATGTGATTCGTGCATCCCTGAGCGATGCTTGCCGCTGGAGCGACAAGGTCATCGTCATTGACAATGGTAGCAGTGATGACACGTGGGAGATTATCCAATCGATGAGTCAGACCGAACCACGCATCGTGCCCTTTATGCGGTATGAGGGTGGCTTCCATATCGGACTGCGCGCCAAGGCCTACTATGCCTTTCGCCACGAGATGAGCAGAGACGACTGGTGGTGCGTGCGCCTCGATGCCGACGAGTTTTTTGTGGGCGATGTGCGCACTTTTCTGTCCAATGTGCCCAAGCGGTATCGCACGGTCAAAAAGGAGAGTACCGATTACATCATCACCTCGGCAGACCTGGACGAGATAGATTGGCAGCAAAGTTTTGAGCAGATACGTCCTCTGCTACAGCATAGCCTGGCGGAGAAGCGCCAGGAGCGCCGCTTCATGCGTCATAATCCGCTGTATATCTGGCGAGAGACGTGGCGCTACCCCCATCCCTGGGGACGAGTCTATCCGCAGCCGATAGCCGTGGATCACTACCAATATCGCAGTCCGGAGCAGATGGAGCGCCGATTCATGACACGCCAGCAAGCCAAAGCAGATGGGTGCGGGAGTTTCAAGCACGAGCAGGGGCAGACCTGGCGAGACTATATTCCCGCAGAGGAGCGTCTGCTACATCAGGGACGCAACATCGTGAAGGTGGTGAATGAACACGAAGTGGTGAAGAAGTTCGCCCGTCCTACAGGATTGAAACGCCTGATCTACTCTACCATCCGCAAGAGCAAGGCGCGTCGCTCATACGAATATGCCCTGCTGCTGCCTGGCATGACACCTGCTCCCATCCGCTATCACGAGACCTACAAACACGGACTGCTGACCGATAGCGAATACGTGAGCGAACTATCCATTTGCGAATATACCTTTCGTGATCTGAGGAATCCAAGTTTCCCTCATCGCGAGCATATATTAGCTGAGATTGGGCGCTTCACCGCCCGACTGCACGAGCGCGGCATCCTACATGGCGACTACTCGCAAGGCAATATCCTCTTTCACTTGGACTCTGAAACCCAGCAGGTGCATATCGAGATAGTGGATCTCAATCGTCTGCACCGGTATCGCAAGATCTCCATGTATCGCGGATGCTGCAACATGGAGCGACTGGACATCGAGCCGGCAGCCCTGCAAATCATGGCGCGAGCCTATGCCGAGGAGCGCGAGATGGACGCAGAGCAATGTATCCAACTGGTATTAACCCACCGATGGCGCAAACATAAGAAGAAATGAAATACTACAAACTAATCATAGAGCACCTCAACTATCTGCTATTCATGCTATTAGTCATCGTGTTGCCCTACCCTGCATACTTTGCACGCACGGCATACACGGTATGGCTGATCAGTTGGCTGCTGGAGCTTCGCTGGCTACATCGCCCTAATCTGAATCGCTACGGCAAAGACAAGCGCGTGTGGATGCCGCTCATCGGTATCGCCATCGGGTATCTGTGGCAGATACTATCCGTCAGTTGGAGTATCGCGCCGGATGTGTCCTGGAGCACTATTGGCAGACTCGCCAGCATCGTGGTGATTCTACCCGTCCTGCTCTATGGTGTGAACGAGCGCTACCAGCCCAGACAGATACTGCAGACGCTGGTTATCACCTGCGTGTCGTCCGTCTTTGTGTACCTGTTTGTGCACTACTGGGTGTCCAATGCCTATGCTGCTATTGATAAGTTCGTCAGCCCAGGCTCCTCCATCCAGTGGGGAAGTCTGAATGATTTGACCCTGGATATCAAGCATCGTCTGTACTACAGCACATGGCTGAGCGTGGCATTGGTGGGACTTATCGAGGTGTATCCGTACTGGTGCCGACAGCATGGTAAACTCAATGCCATCACCTACACAGCGCTATCTGCCCTCGTGCTGGTAGCAGGTATTTATTGGACGGGGTCTCGCCAGAGCATCATCAATATCGTGGTACTGGGTCTGGCGGCAGCCATCATGCACATGCCTGCCAAGCACAAGATTGCTGCAGTCACGGGGTTGTGCACATGTATCATTCTGGGAGCCGTGTGCGTCAGCCAACTGCATCCACGATTCAAGGAGCATAATTTGCAACAGTGGTTCGCCTACGACGAGAGCGCCACAGAGCCTGCTACCGAGCCTCGCATTGCTATCTGGAAGGTGACGCTGGAGAATCAGAGCGAGTATTGGGCCACCGGCACAGGTGTAGGAACCACCTGCACCTATTTGACCAACAAATACGCCGAAAAGGGATGGACCGACTATGTGCGTCATCGCTACTCCACACACAATCAGATACTGAGCGAGTACGTAGAATTAGGAATAGCAGGGGCAGTATTCTTCCTGCTGCTATGGCTGAGCACGCCACTATGGTTTAGAGGGAAAGCACGCGAGTGGGCAATCTATCTCACCCTACTGATGGTGCTGACAATGATGACCGAGTCTATTCTGGATCGTACAGAGGGAATCCACCTCTATACCCTATCCCTGCTGCTCATCTACCAGATGGCATTACCTGTACGAGAGAGTACGGATAGTAGCCTTACGCCTATCGTGTAGGACGGCATCCAGATTGAAGCGGCAGACAATCTGCTGCTGATGACTGATGGTGCCACGATCTGTTACCAAGAGATTCCAGCCTGCATAGCAAGTCACAAAACTACGACGAATCAGGTAGAAATACAGGTCTGTTCGATTGTATAGTTTCGCCTGGAAATGTGGGTCTCCCTGATTGAGCAGACTACCATACGTAGGATAAAAAGGCATTTGATTCTGTCCCACATAGAGGGCATTTCTCAGACCAATAAATCGCCAACGCAACATAAAATCCGCATGCATACCATGTGCCACATGGGTGGTGTGAATGTGCCTATCACGCTGAATGCCACACAGATAGCCTACCTGCAGGCTGAGACTGTCCAGCGGAGTCTTGGAGGTAAAGTCCATACCAAGCAGAGGATTGATGAGAATATCGTCGTTCACACCTTGTGTCTGTCCCTCGGAATTAGCCAGATGGTTGATTTGCGCATATCCTCCCATAAAGACCCACTCGTAGTGGAATCGTCCGTCCGCAACGATGCGAAAAGCCTCGCGAGTCTCTGGACTAAACATGCCTCGCCAGTCGCAATGCGCTTGGACATATCCCCAGCGCGATTGATACTGAAAGAGGGCACCCTGGATATTAGGGGACATGAAGGCGAGCGAGTCGCTACGCAAATATTCGGGCATGGCGGCATACAACTGGTCGAACGGCACAAAACCCAGGCTGGCACGGAAGCCACGAATTGCCCACTGATAATATACGGTAGGACGCACCTGCACGCGTCGCCAATCGGCTCCACAGGGTTGGATATAGCTGACACCGGCCATTAGTCGATGTTGCCCACCCAGCGAATCGGCAAATCCTACACCTATCGTGGGTGTGAGACGAATGCCAAGGATTGTACGCGACTGATCGTAGGAGTCGTGGTACTCGCGGTTGTCGAAATCGAAGACGAAATCCACGTCGTACAGGAATCGTGGTTTGGTATCATCGGCATGCAGACCTTGGCACAGAGCCGAAGTCAGCAGTAGCAGACATAGCAATATAGATTGTAACGGGCGCATGGTAGCAGATTATTTATCACGTTTCTTGAGTATATCCCAGTTGTATGCCAATCCTACACGTATCTGATGGAAGGGATAGTCCTGTATGCCGTATTGGTAGGAGACGAAAGGCTCAAAGCCCTTGGCATATCCGCGAATGATGGTATTGAGAATCATGGGACTGTCGCCATTCTTCTCCCAACCGACATAGCCACTAAAGACCTCACGGATAGAGATATATTGTGTACGGAGCAGCAGTTGAGCCCCATACATCACGGCATCGTTTTGCCTGCCATTATCGGTCTGCCAGCATAGGAATCCGGCACTGGCAGCCAGTCGCAATTCTACCTTAGCACCGGTCTTGTCCAGTATGCTCATCCCCTGCTTATCCCTTGCTAAATAGATGGACTTACCGAGTGCCAAATCAAAGAAATATCCGGCACTATCGTAGAAGCGCGCCAGATTATAACTGCCACCACTGGCAGTCTTGACAGCGGCACGCAGCACGATATCCGGCATACAGACCTTGTCTCGCAGCAACTGTATGTCGGTCGAAATATACACATCGCCGGCCCCATGTCCCTGAATGGAGATAGTGTCCTGCAGTCGGCAGGTACGCTGGCGCTCGGGAGTCATCAGATACCACTCCTGCAGAGGCATCCACAAGGTGAGGTTCACCCTGTCGGTAAAGAGAGGAAAATAGGCGCGAGCAAAGAGGTTGGTGGTGCGGTCGTGCTGAAAGCCCATGTAGTGCTCTGCTGCCAATTCGACCTGCAGGCAGGGCTGGACTCGCCCGTCCAGCATTTCGGGCACGGGGAAGGCATTAGGACCGAAATACCGTGGCGCAATACCGGTCGTTTTGCCAGCAGCAGTATTAGAAAGAGGTGTCTCGGCATGCAGCAGCACACCAAGACACAACACCATACACAATATGTATAGACGCTTAGTCAAACAGGTTCTTGAAGAAGTTTTTCTTGTCGGCAGAGCCAGGAACGATATTCTTGCTGTCCTTGAGTTCCTCGATGAGTTTCTTCTCATGTTTATCCAGATTCTCAGGGATATACACGCCCACATTGATGAGCAGATCGCCTGTGCCATACTGGCGCGCATACTGGTCGATGATCGGCAGACCCTTGCCACGCATGCGGAGCACCTTTCCCGGCTGCGTACCCGGGGCGATGGTGATTTTTGCCTCGCCGGTGAGCGTAGGAATCTGCACTTGTCCCCCCAGGATAGCGGTAGGCAAATCCAGCAGCAGGTTGTAAACCAGGTCGTTGCCCTGGCGAATAAGGTTAGGATTTTCCTCCTCCTCGATGAGCACAAGCAGGTCACCCGGTACACCGCCACGTGGTGCAGCATGTCCCTTCCCCTGAACGGGTATCTGCATGCCACCGCTGACGCCAGCAGGAATCTTGATGGTGATAATCTCCTCATCGCGTACGACACCCTCGCCATCACAATGTGGACACTTGTTGCGAATGATCTTGCCCTCGCCATGACAATCCGGGCACTCGCTCTGCATCTGCATCATGCCGAACATGCTGCGCTGCGCAGTCACCACGCGTCCGGTACCATGACAACGTGAGCAGGTATCTCCCTCGCGTCCATCGGCACTACCGGTAGAATTACAATGCGAGCACGGCACCATCTTCTTGACCTTAATCTTCTTCTCCACACCGGTAGAGATTTCCTCCAGAGTCAGGCGCACCTTGACACGCAGGTCTCCACCTCGGCGCACGCGACGACCGCCACCGCCACCACCGCCAAACATGTCGGAGAAATGACCACCACCCATGCCCCAACTCTCGAAGAGGTCTCCGAAGTGGCTGAAGATATCGTTCATATCCATGCCTTGTCCACTGAAGCCACCTGCCCCGCCTACGCCTGCATGACCAAACTGGTCGTAGCGCTGACGCTTCTGCTGGTCGCTGAGTACCTCGTATGCCTCAGCCGCCTCCTTGAATTTCTCCTCGGCCTCTTTATCGCCCGGGTTCTTATCAGGGTGATACTTAATCGCCATCTTGCGATAGGCCTTCTTTATCTCTTCAGCGCTGGCGGTCTTGCTGACACCCAGCACCTCATAGTAATCACGTTTTTCTGCCATAATATTACTCTCCTACTACCACTTTGGAATAACGAATCACTTTCTCTCCCAACTTGTAGCCACGCTGGGTGCAATCAATAATTTTGCCCTTCTTGTCCTCACCGGCAGCGAAGGTAGTGATAGCCTCATGCAGGTCGGTATCGAAGTCGGCATCGGTTGTCTCGATAGCAGTCACGCCCTGCGACTCGAGGAAGGCGAGGAACTTTTTGTAGATGAGTTGTCCACCCTCGCTGAGGTCGCCATGGGTAGCGGCGCGCTCAAAGTCGTCAATCAGCGGCAACATCTCACGGAAGATGCGCTCACCGGCAGTAGCCATGAGGTCCAGTTTCTCCTTGTTGGTACGGCGGCGGTAGTTGTCAAACTCTGCCATCTGTCTCAGTTTGAGGTCCTCCAACTCTGCCACACGAGCACGCAGAGTCTCCAGTTCGTCTGCCTCGGTATGCTCCTCGGCAGGTGCACCTTGCTCAGCGGTATTCTCCTGATTGTCAACAGATGTTTGCTCCACATCCTGCTCCTGAACCTCTTGTTCAGGCATTTGCTTTTCGATATTTTCGTTTTCTTGCTTCATAATGCTAAATTTTCTACCTTCAACCATCAACTCTTATGCCAAACGCCACGGGTCTGCCATTTTGTCACACTATGTCATAAATCTCTGCCAAACGATGTACTTTGTAAGTTGCCTCTCGCTCGTCTGCATCGGCACAAATCCATAGTTGGTCGATGCCGGCATTCTTGGCCCCCATGATGTCGCTGCCGTAGCTGTCGCCAATCATCAGCACATCCTCTGGCCGCAGGTTATTCTTGCTTAGCGCCACCTCGAAGATGCCGGGTTGTGGTTTCTGAATGCCCACTTCCTCGCTGAGCACGATGTGCTGAAAGCAGTCCTTCAGTCCGCTATGCTCCACCTTGTAGTACTGCACCTCCACAAAGCCGTTGCTGACAATGGTCAGGGGGTATTTGGATGCCAGGTAGCGCACCAGTTCGGCCGCACCATCCAGCACTCGGAAATAGTGATTGGTAAATGCCAGGAAGTCCTCTCCCATTCGGTCAGCCAACTGCACCAACGGAGAGATTCTTCCCCCTTGTGGGGGAATTGAGGGAGGCAGAATGCCCATCGCATGACAGATTGGCCACAAGAAGCGGTCACGCTGCAGAAACTCCTTGGTCACCTCTCCACGACCATACTGCTCCCAGAGCATGGTATTATGCTCGTGGTAGGTTTCCCAGTAATCCTCATACGAACGGAAGAACTCCGACAGATGGTGCCGCTCGTAGATATCGCGTTGTGCCGCACGGGCACTCCCCTGAAAATCGCCGATGGTATCGTCCCAATCAATAAAAATGGCTTTGTACTGTTTCATTTCTCTATAAGGAATTATGAGTGCGAAGATACAACATTTTCTTGAAATATCCAAATTTTTTGCGGATAAAGATTCACTTTGTAATGATTTTTTATCACTTTGGGATGTTTTAGAAGTGGGAAAAGCCCTGAAATCCCTCCATATTGAGAAACAAAAGGATCGGGCCGTGGGTCGTCCGTGGGTCTCCCGTGGGTCTCCCGTGGGTCGGCAGTGGGTCAAAAAAATAGCGCTCCAAGACAAACTTGAAGCGCTATCAGATGTAGAGGAATCCTTATCGACTCCTTAGAGACCCCTTAGAGACCCCTTAGCGGTCCCTTAGAGGAGAATACCCTGAGCAGCTCACAGGCGTACGCCTTGAGCGGTGTACTCTACGCCATCGCGACGGATGATGAGTTGACCATCACGAATGAACTTCTCCGGAGCAGCAATACGCTGATCCATAGTCGATTCCATAGCTGTATGTATAGCCTCCTCCACACGAATGATGATTGCCTCCGGCTCACCATTGATCTGACGCAAGCCATAGTAACTCATCGGCAGAGCAACATCGGAATCATCGTTCACATAGCGTGCCACACCATCATTCATGACGAACGGATGCTTCAATTCGGTAGCCTTGGTAACAGGTGCAATAGCATCGTACGTACCTGCCAGTACAACAGAGCCATGTTCCTCTATTTCAGAGATATATTCCGTCGCCTTAGTCTCACCCCATAGTTTGGTGTCCAATACCAGCGTTTGCTCGCCATCTGTCTTAGACACAAGCAGATACGGAGTATTTGCCTCTACGGTCTCACCGGCAGTCATGCGTGTGAAGACGATTACGACCTTGCCGTCCTCCATCTTTGTCTGATTGAACTTAGCGACAGCATACTTATCAAGCAACTCGGCTGTGACATTGAACGAGAATGGCACATACAATGGAATCCACTGGTTAGCCACAAACTGTCGCTGCAGAGCAACATGCAGGTAGGCATCAGCCGCCGGAGTCGTGCCTTCAGCCATTGGACGAGCCACATAGGCACTCGGAACCTGCAGGCGCAGGTCGTTGGACTTCATTTGGAGGGCGATATTGTTCATATCACGCTTGATAACCATACGTGTAGTGTCCTTGCCATTGAGGTAGTAGAGTTCTGCCACCTCGGCATCGTTCTGCGTAGCATCCAGACGATAGGTCTGGCCCTCAGCATTAGCAGGGATATGGATGTAGTAGCCATCATAAACCTTGCCACCTACAGTACGCTTGACACGGCTGAACTCGCCATCAAACTTCACTTCCTTACCCTCGACATCCACAAATCGTGGACGAACAGCCTCGGAGAAAGCGAGGAAGACTACATCATCGTTGTGAATCGTCTCATCAGTAAACGATGTTCTGGATGTGCCATCAATAATCTGAATAAGACTGGAGGTATTGGCGTAGCCATAGTTCACCGATACTCCCAGTGGAGCCGTGATAATGAGTTGGTTAGCAGTCGTGCTGGTGGTGATACCATACGAGACAGACACAGGCGCCAGCGGAGCTTGATACTCGATATAAGGAACAGCATAATCGCTACCATCAACAGTCGTATTCTCAAAGCCAACACGATAGCTGACGGGGGTCTTGTCTTCCTTCAATTCCACTATAATTGAAGATTGGTCCAGTACTGACTCATTAGACTTTTGTACAACATAGACACGTACAAAATCCTGATAGTGAGTATTATATGGATGACTTTGTTCTAACTGATCTTCGCTAGGCGCAGCACCTCTGCCAGCGCGCACGTAGGTTCGGGTGGCAGGAACGTTCTCGGCTATCATCGGCTGTTCCACCCAAAGTTGTGTAAGCTTTGGCAAATAGTGAATCTCCACATCCATATGTGCACCACCTACAGGTACAAGGAATTGATTTTCACCAACCGGCAATACACTGAATGTATGTGTATAGAGTTCATCCTTATCCGTATCGTTATTGTCATTATAGCCATGGTAGTATTGGGTGACAGTCATACCCTTCTCGCCATCCACAGTCCATCCCTCCTCCGGCATCACGAGAATACGTATATCAGCATTGGCTTGCGGCTCAATAGCCTCATTGATCTCGCTATCCGCATAGGTGTACGTACCATGCAAACTGGTGACATTCATGCTGATATCGTATGGTTCAAACTTCGGCTCATAAACCACATCGTAATCCGGCAGAGTGAAAATCATCGCATCGGTGAGAGCACCATCCACACCATCATTCTCCAGCACGGGGTTCGAGCTGTCGGTGGCATTGTAGCGCTTCCAACCGCTGACCACCTTGATGCCCTTATTATCCAGTCCGCTCGCCACATAGATAGGCGGCACGATGGTTGAGCCATACTTGATAGCCTCAGACTCGTGCGTATATTTATGTCCGAATAAGTCATCCAGAACGACAGCACCCTGAGCCGGCAGACGCCATACAATACTGTGATTATGACGGGTATAGTTGACATTCAGTATCTGAGGAGTAGCCGCCGAGAATTGGTTGGAGTTCTCGTTGATTGTTACCGTATAGTCATATTTCTCGTATGGACGAGTGTAGCCTTTCACCTTCTCGCTATAGTCAGCTTGTGACTTATCATCGCTCTGGTATGCAGCCACGCTGAAGGTCACCTGAGTCTGCTTCTGACCATCCTTGAAGACAGGCATCGAGAGCAGGTCGTACTCAAATGGCTGGAAGTTGTCGGCTTTGTCCTTATTGCCATCGCTGGTGAGTGTCTCCTGATTATGCACAACCAGCAGATAGACATTGTTTGCCCAAACCGGTTGCAGCTCCACAGGATCCACCTCCTGGAAGACACCATCATGCAGCAGCGGCTGACCATTCTCGTCGTACCAGCGATTACCATCCTGGTCGCTATATCCACCGAAGGTGTAGGTAGGAACAGCCTGTCCCACATCATCCTTGTGTACGGGGAATTGGCTCGCATCCAGAGTAGGCATCGGCTCACCAATGCAAACATCTGCTACATTGGTTGTTCCGCCGATGACATCACCCTTTTCACCCACGTCTTTCTTACCGAAAGTGATGGTAGTCTTCAGCACGTTGCGTACATCCTCCGGCATATTCACCAGAGTCTCGGTAGCATCGGGTTGCGCGGTGCGATTGGCATCATAGCTATTGACGGTAGCCGAGCCAAAGACCTTGGTCTTGCGCGATTGTCCCTCAAGTCCGGGGTCACCACTGGTACCACCATATTCATTGGTAATCGTATAGGTACCGCTGATACACTCATAGTCTTTCTTGCGGTAGTTCTCGTTGTTGTATGTCGGGTAGCGAGTTTTCTCTGCCTGACTATAGGCACCCAATCCGTGACTACCAGAGAGGTTGTCCTTCAGCAGGTCGTAGTCGCTCCAGCCGGAGATATCGGAGGCGAACTGATTAATCATTGCCATCACCGGTACGCCTTGAAAGAAGACTTTGTCAACAATCATGGCAGGCAAACTGCTGAGGAAGTGCACCAGGTCATTGAATCCACCGGAGTAGTAGTTGAAGATAGCACCACTACTACCGGCACCACCACCGGACGCACCGGCACCACCGCCACCGATACCCCACGTAGGAGCCAAACCGTTGGCGCCGTTACCGCCGCCACCGCCACCACCAGCGAAGTAGTCGTTACCGAAAATGCTGTTAGGATTGACGTGCTTGGTCTCCGCATTGGCCGAGATAGTTGTCATCTCACCGTAGGTATTGTTACCTGGGTAGGCATTGATGATAGCGGCACCTATCACATAGAGTTGACCGCTATTGCCACCATTATTACCATTGCCCATGAAAGCATTGTTACCTCTGGTACCGCTGTAACCATTATTGCTGGGCTCCATTGGTTTCAGTCCCTGACTGGGAGTCTCAGCAGCACCCTGACCGCCTAGACCACCACGTCCACCGATACCGGCACCAGCACCGCCACCGCCGTTACCACCGAATCCACCGGTACCACCACCGTACTTATCATGCGAATCGATAGTACACTCGCCACCATCCGCACCACGCGAACCATGACCACTCTTACCTCCATAGGCGTGGATGGTACCACTACCGATGACGTACAGGTTAGCGCCGTCCTCAATCTCGATACCGGCACCACCGGCAATCTGCTGGTCGCCATCACCGCCATAGCAGGTAAGTACCTGATTGCCACTGACAAAGAGGTAAGCCGATGTACCACTCTTGACCGTAATCGCACTCTGACCGGCAGAGGCACGCAGGGTCAGATTGTCGCTACTCAGGTAGTAGGCATGACCATTCTGCAGGACGATACCTGCAGAGGTCTCGTTGAGTATATGTTGCATCTCTGGAGCCACACCCGCCCTCATAAGCAGGGTGGCAAAGCACAACAATATCGATAAAATTAGTTTCTTCATACTATGATTATTTATTTTATTATACTACTGAATACCAGGTTATTGTACAAAGATCTTCTTACCATTGACGATATAGAGACCGGTAGGAAGCGGTCCACGTGGATCTACGCGCATACCATGTATGGTGTAGGTGCCATCTGCTGCCGGACGATGAATCTCCATGATGAGTTCATCGGTATCGGTAGGTGTGGATCCTTTCTTAACGATATAGACAGCCACGTTATCATCCCAATCGCTTGCAACCGGCAGGATAACATCGCCATCGCGCACATCACCATTATTGGCACTACTGAATACAATACCATCGGTAATAGCATTCATAGTGAGGAACTTCTGCGGATGTGAGCCATCTTTGTATGCACAAAGCAGGTTCTCATCCTCAGTCCATTGGCCACCGGCAGCAAGTTGCAGCAGATTAGGCTCTCGTTCTGCGCTAACAAGGATAGTAGGTGTCTTGGCAGGAATGAGCTTGATGTACGATACCTTTTGCATACGCAATTGGTAGTAGTCATCAACCTTCTCAATTGCCGTTGCGCAATAGGCTTGTGCATTATCCGGCACGATAGTCACACGTGTCTCATCCCCTACGAAGCCACCATAGTAGATGTCATCCATCTGCATTGGCAACTCTACACTGGTCTGTACTGGGTCCTCATTAGAGAGCAATATGTAGTATGGTGCAGCAGATGCAGATGCGACAAACGAACCAATCCCCTGCTCAGCATTGTATCCGGCAGATACCTCAGGATAATTGTTACGATTGAGCACACTGACTTTGACATCCTCTGGATTGAGAGCATTGGCATTGCTGGTGCATATGAATGGAACCGCTACGCCATCGCGAACGAATGCAGGCACATCAATGTAGTAGTCAAACAGAGGAACCGGTTGCACACGAAGTGGCAACTGACCATCAATCTCACCTAACTCCACATTGGTGTCAGCATCCGGCATTACGAAGGTGAAGGCACGCTGGGTAAACGGACGCTCGCCAACCGTAATATCGTACACGAAGACGGCTGTCTTGCGCAAAAACTGAGGATGCGTGTACGTAGCCGTCATCAAGGTATCTGGCATCTCTGGTACCTCAGATGAAGTAGGAGTGAACTTAAATACCACATAGTCCTCGGCAGCGGCTATGATTGGCTCATTCAAATTCTGCTCTACACCATTGCGATAGACATATGCCAACTGATAAGGTTGATTTGGATCCAGAGTGTAGGTTACCTTATGGGCAGCACGTGTATCGTAGGTGATTTTCAACTGCATATCAACCACACAGGTATTACCAAACACATACTCCACATCATAAGTCAGAGGATCAATATCCTTACGGAAGCTAAAGTCACTTCCCTGATGACCACCGGCAGCCTTTTCTATCTTAGTGGGCACATACGATGTACCGGTAGTATTATAAGGAGACACGCGCACGCGAATCTCATCACCCACGTGGTAGGTAGCACCGTCATCAGCCAGGTTGCGGATTGTATCTGCAGAGAAGACGGACTTATCATTGGTGTAGCATACTGTGTGACCATCCACCGCCGAGCGGATAGAGATGAGTAGCGCAGCCGTATTGCCCTCTGCCTTACCACCCTGCTCTGTAATATCGGTTGGGCGCAAATGATATTCAGAAGCTTGCAGAGTAGCCTCAATCGCCACGTTGTACTTAGGCATGTGGAAGGTATATTCGTTACCATTCTTCTGAACATTCAATTGCTCGGTCACATCTGTGCGTCCCTCGCCATTATCGCCATAGAATCGGAGGCCATTCAGCGCCAACTCGTAGCCGTTATCAGGCAACATCTGGAACGTGAACTCATCGTCAAATGGCACAACGGTTTGCTCCAGGGGCTCGTAGGTATCGTTCTTATGTACCTTAAACTCACCATGCTTCTGATTGAAGTGGTCTGCACGAACAGATGCCGTGAGGGTGAGATTCTTCTTCTCGAAGTGCGCTGTGAAGCTATGGGTGGTGCCAGGCTCTACATAGACAGGCAAGTTATCTACACGCTCCGTATTTACCATCCAATATGCGAAATCGTATCCTTTATCACCTGCAAACATAGGTGGAACAATGGTCTGATGAATACGCATCATCTGCTTCTCGGTATAGTTCCCTGCCCCATTGATAATAGACGAAGAATTCTCTCTCGAGAGTGGATAGCCAGACAGATCCTCCCACCAGTGAACATTGCACTCATCATAGCGATGGTGGAATGTAGCCACCGGCTCCTTACCATCAAAATTCTTTGAGAGAGCGAAAGTGACAGTACGTTTGTCCTCTGGATCGCAAACAAAAGTATTATCCAGCGCATCGAAGTGCGACTTCTTATTAAATTTATAATTCTCTGCATCCCACTCGCTACCCTCGGCATAGACCGTAACATTGACCGGCTCATCCGTCCAATCAGCCACATATACCGAGAACTCCTCGACCACCTGATCGAAGATAGGATAGAACTCCTGTTCAGAGTCGGCAGGCACGTTCGGATTACCAAAGAGGTGAAGCACACGTACGCTCCTGTGGTCAGCAATGAGCGGATAGAGCACGAGGTCATCACACTCGCGGATGTACCACTTATCATTAACCTTGGTGAAGTATGGGTTATTTGTCTCCACCAGATTACCATTCTCGTCAAATACCAGATTACCATTGGCATCAGAGTATCCTACAAACTGCGAGTCTTGCACTTTGAGTGACTTACCAGGCTTGACAGACAGGGTAGTCCATTGCATATAGCAGTAGAATTCAATATCCGGCTGTACCTCAATATTCGGGTCTGAGCCGAACGTAACCTTGCGAATTACCTTCTCCAGCAGTTTGGGCTCGTCCTTATGCTCGGTGCTGAAAGATATAGCATCGGAAATAGCATGACTATCACCACGTCCAGTAGCAGAACTGCTATAGAGGGCACTGGCAAAAACCGCACCATTGCCACCATTGGTTCCTTTAGAGCCACCTGCAGCACCAGTATTATCCGGGCGGAAACGCACTTTCTCGGCACATCTGCCCTGTTCACTACCGGTAGTTTCACCATTTTGACCATTGACGTAGCCTTGTCCACCGCTACCTCCGCGACCATGACGCCACTCGGTTTCCCCACGCCAAGGCCAACCACGTCGGTGTACGCCACCACCATGACCACCGCCACCGCCACCGGCACCAGCGCCACCGCCACCTATCAGAAAATCAGCAGGGTAACCATTACCACCGGCACCACCGCCACCGCCAGAACCGGCAGCATACCAAAATAATCCCCAGTCGTTGCAGTCCTTGCTGGTACACGAGCCACCCGTTTCAGGTGAATCAGAAGCCGTTCCCTTGGTGAGATTCAGTGTGACATGTCCCATGAGGAAGAGTCGTCCCATACCGGTACCACTGGAGCCATTGCCACCTACATCACCATTTCCCCCCCACTCATCATGATCATCCAGATCCTCATGATATGGGCGCCAACCACCGGTGCCACCAGCGCCACCAGCGCCGCCTTGGCCACCAATAGCAGGTGCACCACCACGACCACCAGAACCTCCATTACCACCAGAGCCAGCATAGAAGTAGTCCTTATCCCTATGACACCAAGCATCATCACCCCTGGCTCCCCAACCACCGCGAGCAGCATTTGCACCCACGGCTGTCAGTGTACCCTCACCTATGACAATCAGGGTAGCGCCTTCCTCCAGCGTGATACCCGGTGCTCCGTACGAGCCACTGGCTGAGACGGTAACACCACTATTGATGCACAATACTACAGGGTCACCCTTTTCGACGGTCAGACCCGATGAGTAGGTAGCGGAAGACGTGGCACGATAATTCTGTCCTGCCTTGAGCGTCGCGCTATTGCCGGGGAGTGTGGACAAGTCCGTCCAACTCGTGGCAAATGTTGACACCATGGTCGCCATGACCATACATGTCGCGAGTAAAAATCTTTTCATCATTTGTTATTATATTTTTTTGGTATTGAATACAAAATCGGCTACAAAGGTACAAAAAATATTTTAAAGTCACAAGAGAAAATGTAAAAAACACATTATCAAATCGGAAAAAAAAATTGTATAATCGTCAATTGACAATTTTACAATTTTTGTTACCACTGATAATCAGCAAGATAAAGAATTATGCAGGGAAACCTAATGGTTAACTAAGGGTGGCTTGTAGTAAGGTAGTAGTAAGGTAAAGACATAGGGAAGGATAAGGGTCAGATAGCCAGCAACTGCCGGCAGCCGGTCAGGACGTCACGGAAAGTGGCATCAAAATTGCCGGTATACCAGGGGTCAGCCACATCATGCGTGAGAAGCATATGAATCTTCTGCTCGGGGTCGTCGGGCAGAATGCGACGGATATTGCGCACATTATTTTGATCCATCAGGTAGATCTCGTCAAACCGGTCGTAATCCGCCTGCGTCACCTGACGTGCAGCACGACGCGGACACGGAATGCCCTGCTCGGATAGTTTGCGACGCGCCGGAGGATATACATCATTGCCAATCTCCTCGCGACTGGTAGCCGCCGACTCGATATAGAACTCCGCCGAGCGCCCCGCCTCGTCCACCAGGTACTGCATCACATACTCCGCCATCGGGCTACGGCAGATATTGCCATGACAAACAAAAAGAATACGTCTCATCGCAAGTAAGTGATTAGAAGAGTGTGCCTTGCGCATCGGTCGAGAAAGGTGTGCGTCCCAAATGACGATACGCCAATTCGGTAACCTCACGACCACGCGGCGTGCGCTTGATAAAGCCCTCCTTGATGAGATACGGCTCATAGACATCCTCAATCGTGCCGGCATCCTCACCCATCGCTGTGGCAATGGTATTGAGTCCGACAGGTCCACCACGAAACTTATCTATAATGGTGGTTAACAACTTGTTATCAATCTCATCCAGGCCAAAAGTGTCGATATTGAGTGCCTCCAGGGCATAGCACGCAATCTCCTGATCGATGCGTCCGTTGCCCTTAACCTGAGCGAAGTCACGCACGCGGCGCAAGAGGGCATTGGCAATACGCGGCGTACCACGACTGCGACGCGCAATCTCGCCTGCCGCATGACTATCGATAACCACGCCCAGCAGTCCGGCACTACGCTGTACGATACTGGTCAGGATATCCGCATCGTAGTACTCAAGGTGGCACGAGATACCGAATCTGGCACGCAGCGGTGAGGTCAGCAGTCCCGAACGAGTAGTGGCTCCCACCAGCGTGAAGTGATTGAGGTCGATCTGAATGGTACGTGCTGAAGGTCCCTTATCTATCATAATATCAATACGATAGTCCTCCATCGCAGAATACAGATACTCCTCCACGACGGGGCTGAGGCGATGTATCTCGTCGATAAATAGGACATCGTTTTCCTCGAGCGAGGTGAGCAGACCAGCCAGATCTCCGGGCTTGTCGAGCACCGGACCAGAAGTGACCTTGAATCCCACTCCCAGCTCGTTGGCAATGATATTGCTCAGGGTGGTTTTACCCAGACCCGGAGGGCCAAACAGGAGCACATGATCCAGACTCTCGCCACGCTGGCGAGCCGCCTCCACGAAGATGCGTAAGTTGCTGACTATCTTGCTCTGACCCGCAAAGTCTGAGAATCGGAGCGGACGCAAAGCACTATCCTGCTCGCGCTCGGTAGATTGTGTACGTATATCAAATTCTGCCATATTGTCTATCTGGTGGCATCGCGAAACAATGCCTCTAAATCTTGTATTTCAGCCATCGGCAGGTCAGCCCGAACCTCGCCGTGATTGAGGATCACCACACGCGAGCACATCTCGCGCACCTCCTGCAGGATATGTGTGGAGAGGATGATAATCCTACCCTGCTGAGACGAGGCAGAGGTGGTGCTCAAGGCACGAATCAGGGCGCGGATCTCGTCCAACTGACGTGGATCCAGCCCGGTGGTGGGTTCGTCCAGCACCAACAACCCGGGATCCCCCAGCAACGCCTGCGCCAGACCTACACGCTGGCGGTAGCCCTTGCTGAGCGCGCCAATGCGCTTATGCACCTCCGCGCGCAGCCCCACCTGATCAATCAATTCCTCTACGCGGGCATGCATATCCACCGATGGCAAGTGCTCCAGTCGTGCCATAAACAGCAGATACTCACGTACATACATCTCGGTATAGAGCGGATTCTGCTCCGGCAGGTAGCCATGCGTTGTAGGCGACTCCACCACTCCACTATCGGCATGCCATAGCCCCAGCATGATCTTCATCAAGGTAGATTTGCCTGCACCATTAGGTCCCAGCAGACCAATCACCTCGCCCGGCTCGATACGCAACGACACATCCCGCAGCACCTGCTGCGAGCCAAACGATTTGCTGATATGAGACAGATTGACCGACATGGACTAAAACACTATCAATTTGAGTGCAAAGGTACTAAAAAAAATTGATATATACGAACAAATGCGGAAAAAATTATCTTTTTTTTGCATATTCCATAAAAAAGTAGTAAATTTGCAGCCCGAAAACAATACTCACCCATACAATATGTTCATCATTGGCATTGCGGGCGGTACCGGCTCGGGTAAAACAACGGTAGTACGCAAACTCACAGAACGCCTTCCCAAAGGCGAGGTAGTAATCATTCCCCAAGACTCCTACTACAAAGATAGCAGCCACGTGCCCGTGGAGGAGCGTCAAAACATCAATTTTGACCACCCCGATGCTTTTGATTGGCAACTGCTGTCCGCCCACATCACCTGCCTGCGCAATGGCGAGGCTGTGGAGCAGCCGGTCTATTCGTACATCACCTGTACACGCCAGCCGGAGACCGTACACATCGAGCCCAAAGAGGTAATCATCGTGGAGGGAATCATGGCCCTAAGCGACCCGCAACTGCGTGATCTGATGGACCTTAAGGTGTTTGTGGATGCAGATGCCGACGATCGTCTCATACGCGTTATCAAGCGCGACATCGTGGAGCGCGGACGCACCGTAGAGTCGGTTATTGAGCGCTACTGGCGCGTGCTCAAACCTATGCATGAGCAGTTTATTGAGCCATGCAAACGCTACGCCAACGTCATCATTCCACAAGGCGGACACAACAACGCCGCCATCAACATGATGGCTAAATTCATCAAGCAACAACTTAGGGAGAGAGTCTAACGATACAAGACATAGCCGGCAATGCCGGAAAGCACGATCAACAAAATGGGGTGGCTCAGAATCTGAGTTACCCTGTTTTTATACATCTGCGGCAAGACCGTCAGCACGCACACGAGTGCAAAAATGCAATAACTGCCTGCATCCGTGAAGCTATCCGGCGTCATCAGACAGAGCGCCGCCGAGGCAATCAAACCCAGCACCACAAAGCGCAGCATACGCAGCACGGACTGAAAATAAGGATTGGTTTGGAATCGACTCTGCAGATAGAAATAAAGTTTGCACAGCGCAATCATAATCAGCAGGCTGGGCAGGATAATCGAGCACGTGGCCAGCACCGAACCCCACACACTACCCGTCACAGTGTAGCCGACGTAGGTGGCACAGTTGATACCAATTGGACCTGGCGTCACCTGGCTCACCGCCACTATATCCACAAACTCAGTAGGGGTCATCCATTGATGCACCTCTACCTCGTGCTGAATGAGCGACAAGATAGCCAGTCCGCCACCAAATCCAAACAGGCCAATGCGAAAAAAGACCAGAAAAAGTTGCAGGTAGATCATGGGAGTTTCCTCTTATTCGTCAGATTCGTACTGAGCAGCGACAGTACAATCGCCACCACGATAATCAGTATTGGATTGACATCCAGCAGCCAGATTAGCAAGGCCGTAACGACAGGTATCATCGCCGTCAGCCAACTGATACGCGCCGAGCGCGCCATGCGCACCAGCGGCGCGGCTATCAACGCCACCACTGCCGGACGTATGCCTCGGAAGACAGCTTCCACAGCAGGATTGTCGCGAAAGTCGCTGAAAACCATTGCTATCGCCAGAATCATTACAAAAGATGGCAACATAGCTCCCAGGATAGTAGCCGCCGTACACAGATACGGATACAGGCGACTATCCGGACGATGAATAGTACCAATGCGATACCCCACAAACACCGCCGAATTGACCGCAATAATGCCCGGCGCAGCCTGCGCCAGGGCTATCATGTTCAGAAATTCCTCCTCATCTATCCAATGCTGACGCTCCACCACCTCACGCTGGATGAGAGGTATCATCGCATAGCCTCCACCCAAGGTGAAGGAACCAATCTTGAGATATGTCCAAAAGAGTTGACGAAGCATCTCATTAGAATCGCCATGTCGCACCCAGCAGGAAGTTCGTTCCCTCCGAACGATAGCCGTAGTAGATATCGTTGTAGCGACAAATCACGTTATTGAGCTGAGCAAAAAAGTCCAAATTATACTTGTGCCACTCGTATTTGGCACCTAAGTTCCAGTCCACCAGTGGGCGTAGACGCTCGTCGCGCGAGTGACCGGTCTCATCCACTACCGCAGCCCAGCGGCTGCCGGCCACATCCAATGTGGTGTATAGCGACCAGTTACGATCGATACGACCATCGATGCGAGCACCCAGGCGCCAGTCCGGACGGTCATAGACACGTCCGTCGGTCAACCTGGCATTCGGATACAGCAAAACAGGGAAATAGGCACTCTCGCCACCGAACTCCACCGACTTGACATCCCAAATGTAGTAATCACCCCATACATGCACATCAATGATGTCCTGGTAGTGATACGATACCACAGCACCCACCTTCCAGCGATCCAGATTGGTATAGCAATACTTAAGCTGTCCCTCGTTGCCAATCGCTACGCCCTTGAGTTCAGCAATCACATTCTTCTGATACATCTGATACGCATAACCGGCATGCAGCTCCACCAGCAGGTTGTCGTGCGCCTTGATATGAAATCCCAACTCAGCATCAATCGGCGTATAGGACGCCAGGTGACGCGAGTAGAGGGCAGGGAGAATGGTCATGAATCGATTGGCATTCACAAATGGCTGAATCGAACCACGTGCGAAGCTGCCATCTGCTTTACCGTAGATAGTCAACCACTTAGGTGCTATCTGCGCTTCAAATCGGATGTCCGGCGAGGGAGCGAATGCCACATTTTCGGTAGCGGAGAGCATCGTGCCCTTGTTGAGCAGCACATCCAGGTGAACACCGGCATGGATAGAGAATCGGCGACCAGCGTACTCGTAATACGGCTCTATCTGAAAACTATGTCGGGGGACATTGGTCTTGCCTATCGGCAACTCGATTTGGAGTTCGTACAGCAGGTTCAGCACGTCCACGCTGGCACCTACGGTATGCTCGCCCGAGTGCCAGGCCCCCTGCAGGCTGGTGCGCAGCTGGTGCTCGGTAGCCCAACCGATGGCGCCATACGCGTTGTAGGAGAAGCGCGCATCGTATTGCCAATCACTATTGTCGCGCGAGCGCACACCCAGTTTGGCTCCACCCTGCCAGATATTCTGACGAGCCAGTGAGTCCTTCATCTCCGAGAAATGCTCCACCGACAAGTGATTGCCTCCATTGAAATAGCGACCATAACGGGTATAAAACTCATTGCTGCCCTCGGCACTAAAATAGACTTCAGCCTCCAAGAACTGATGGCGAAACTCCAGTCCCAAGCGGGTGCGCTCGTGCGCTTTTCTACCCCACTCGGCATGATGATGGGCATAGACATCCAGGATATTATGCTTCTTATCTGACTTACGATACGTGAAGTCAAAGAGCGTATTCGTGTGACCGATGCCTGCGCGAATCAAGCCATTCAGTGGAATAGGCTCGGTGAAGCGAGTCGGTTGGCTGAGCAGTTTATTCACATTATAGTCGGGTGAAAGCGTACTGGTATAGTCAGAGTAGTTCACCTCCACCGTCGTAATCGATTCTTCCACCACTTCGGGGGTCTGGTTGATTTTACCGGCCGATTGTATCACGGGTTGAAACTCGCGCTCCACCGTCACGTTTCGATCCAATGCCGATTCGGTATCTTGTCCACATACGCTGATAGCCATGGCTGCCAGCGACATGCTAAATAGGATTTTCTTCATCATAGTTCTGCTAATTTCTGTGCCACAATTTCTTGTATATCATCCTGTTGCTTGTAGTTAGCCTGCAGCGACAGCAGGTACTGACGCGCCTGGAAATCATCGCCGCGACGGTGATTAATGTCCGCCAGCAGAATCAACGCCTTCGCCAGCCAATACTGATGTTGTGTGTTCATGCCGGCAAATGACATGATCTCCTCCTCTGCGTTGTCCAGGGCATTGAGGTGATAGTAGCACTCTGCCAAGCGATATTTCGCCTCTGCGCCTTCGGCGGTACGAACTTCAGCTGCAATAGGAGTCAGATCCACCACCGCCATACCATATTGCTCCTGCGCAATGTAGGCCTTGGCACGATTGAAGCGAGCCTCCTCACGCAGGCTCTCATCTGCCGAGAGATCATCAATCAGTTGTGTAGCTATATCAATGGTTGTCTGGTGCTTACCCAGATAATAGCTGCATCGCAGCACACCTAAGCGCGCCGTATTGGCATGCGCCTTCGTCGAGGCACACTTCAGCATGCGGTAGAAGTAATCCATTGCTGTCGTATAGTCCTGACTATCATAACTGATCTCCGCTGCGCGCGTGCACGCCTCTTCCATATAAGGATTGGCAGTAATCGCCGCCAACGCCTGGTAGGCCACCAGCGCATCCTGCGTCTGACCTAGGCGATAGTAGCTGTCCGCAGCATAATACTGCGCCGTTGTGCAATAGCGTCCTCCGGCACAATACTGACTGAGATAAGTGGTCAGCGAAGCCGCCGCTTCGCGGTAATTGCCCAATGCGTATTGCAGTTCCGCAGCCGCATAGCAGAGCGAGTCCTCCTTGGTCGTAACGGCCATATTCAGTTTACCTAATTGCTTGGTATATGCCAGATATTCAGCGATATTATTCGTCTCCACATAGACTGACTCCAGTCCGGACAGGGCGGCATAGGCCTCCTCGCTTCCGGGATAGGTATCGATGGTGCGCTTGTACGCTGCGATGGCGCGCTCATAGTGCTGACCATTGCGATAGAGCATCGCCAACTCCAAACACGAGCGACGAGCCAAATCGCTATGCGGATAGGTCGCCAGCAGTTGCTCATAGGCGGCAATAGCAGCGCCATCATTCTCCAGTTGCAGTTGCGCACGAGCCATCTCATACAGCGCATCGTCGGCATAGTCCGAATTAGGATAAGTGGTAACGAGCGACTGCATCGTCTCCACCTTTTGGGTATAGCGATGCAACAGTCCTTCTGCATATCCCTTTTGGAAGGTAGCATAGTCGCTACCGGTAGCGCCAAGCTGAATCACCTGCTGATAGTAGCCGATGGCTGGCTCGAATCGGCGGGCATTAAAGGCGCAGTCGCCAAGGCGGTTCAGGGCATCCGCATAGGTCGGATTGGTAGTCTCCACCATGCGTATATATGGGGTGAAAGCACCCTCTGCCTCGGTGTACTTAGCCTGCGAGAAATAGGTATAGGCGCGCAGGTAATTGGCTGCCACATAGTTGACCGACTCACGCGATTTGGGATTGGACAGATATGTCCGCACATCGGTCTCCGCTGCAGCATAGTTATGCAGGCGATAGCGTGCCTCTGCTCGCCAATAGTACGCCTCGCATCCTTGCGTGGTTTGCAGGTGTGCATCGCAGATAACATCCGTCATCCAGCGCTCTGCCGACTGCATATTACCCTGCAGAAAAGCATCCGTACCCAGCTGATAACGAAGATATTGCATCGTCTCCTTCATCTTACGAGACGGATTTGCGATTGAGGATAGTGCCTCCAGAGCCGCAGCATAATTCTTTGAGCGGCGCAGCGCATCACTCATCAATTGATACACCTCATCCACGTGCGATGACTGGGGATACTCGCTGAGGAAATTCGTAAATGCCACCACCGACTCGCCCAGTGCGGTAGAGGACTCATAGGTGGTCAGCGTGTAGTCAAACATCGCTTCCTCGCGCACCTCCGGCGTGATACCCAAGCCCACACAGGACTGGTACGACAGACGAGCCTGATCCATTTGTCCCAGCGCACGATACGCATGCCCCAGTGTCAGATACGTATTCTCCGACACGGCATCTTGCTGAGCCTTGACCTGCTTGAGCGAACTGATCGTGCCGGTGTAGTCCTGCGTACGATAAGATGCCAGTCCCATCAGGTACAGGTCATTACGTACCAAGGCATTACCATGCTTACGGCACAGTTCTGCATACTGCTGCAGATGATGAATCGACGCTGCGTAATCACCTTGCTGGTAGTAGATTTCACCCAGGATACGATGCACCTCACCGGCATGTTCACCCTGCGGATTCTGAGCCAGCAATTGCTCGGCACGCATCTGCACCTGCTCATAGTCGTGCAGCGCGTAGTAGCTCTGTATCAGGTAGTAAGGCACCGTCTCGCGATAAGACACATTATGCTCCAGCTCGCTCAGCACGGGTATTGCCTCCTCATATTTATCCTGCCTGTACAGGCAGTAGGCGTAGTAGTAAGCCCCCCCATCACGATAGTCTGAATCCATCTTGCGCAACGGATCAAAATACAGATTCGCACGCTGATATTCCTGCAGCATCAGGTTCGCGTAGCCGGTGTAGAACAGATACTCGCCGGCATGCGGACGACTGAGCATCTGCTGACGCACTTGCCCCAGGTCCTTCAATGCCTGTTTATACACTCCGCGCTCTGTCTGTAGCGCACCCATCATGAAGTGCACCTCATCCTCGTATGTCGTATAGGGGTATTGGCGCAGATAGTCCTTCAGCTCACGATAGGCAGCCTTGTCGCGCCTTTCATACTTAGCCTCTAATTGTTTGTATCTCACCTCCATAGGCGAAACCTGAGCACCCACCCGGGCGCACAACACACATAGCAAAGCCAGAAAACCAATTCTCACTCTCATATCACTTCTTACTTAACCAACGCTGGAGCACCTTCACTCCGGTAGATACCACTTCCCAACTCTCGGCAATCAACTTCATCTGCTGACGGATTCCTACCACCGCTACGATGGATAGAATCAGAAACACGCCACCCACAATCAGCAGCGACGCCCACGACGGAAGCACCTCATTTAGCCCCGCGATAGCGGCACAACTGAATAGAATCAGCGTGGTGAAAAACAGCAGCACCGTCACCAGCACTCGTACACACAGACTACCTATCTGCAGCAGGCGTTTCGCCAAGCCTCTACGTATCTCAGTCAACATTTTCGGTCTTTTTTTCATTATCGGTACCCAGATCTTGTATCTTCTCCGAGATTGCAGAGGCAATATCTTTGCTTACCTTCTCTGCCAACTCCTGAATTTCCTTTCTGTACAGCACAGCAGCAGCGCCTGCCAATGCTCCGGCGATAAACGCCCATGTCTTACCTGATTCGCTCATAATATATTGGTTTATTGTCTATTATCTTTCCAGCAATATAGTCACCGGACCATCGTTGATAAAATCCACCTTCATATCCGCACCAAATCGACCTGTCTCTACGTGCAATCCATACTCTGTATGCAGCAGTTCATTCAGCGCATCATACAGTGGTTCAGCCACTTCCGGACGAGCCGCCTCTATGAAACTCGGGCGGTTTCCCTTGATGGCATCGCCGTATAGGGTGAACTGAGATATGCTCAGTATCGCTCCATCCACGCCGTGGATATCCAGATTCATCTTCCCCTCCGCATCCTCAAACACGCGCAGTCCGGCTATCTTCTTAGCCATCCAGCGCACCTGCTCCAGGGTGTCGGTATGCGTGATGCCTACCAGCAACACAAAACCACGACCGACCTGACCCACAACAGCCCCATCGATCTGCACCTGAGCACGACTACAACGCTGTACAACTACTCGCATCGACTATACCTTTTATCAAAATCGCTGCAAATTTACGATTTTTTTTGAATATATGCAAATATATTTGCACGTTTCAACTATTTTTCGTAACTTTGCGCTCAAATAAGACTTTTTTAACAAAACTAATTGCACAAATATGAAAAAATTTCTTTCTATTTTGGTAGCAGCATTGGTGTGCTGTCAGCTATCTGCACAGAAGATTAAGGCGAACCGCGAAATGGAGCAATTCAAGTACGACATCGAGTGCGCCGGCAATGGGGTACAAGGTACCTATCTGGTTAAGGTTTGGAGCTACTCCATCAGCAAGAAGGTTGCGAAGGAACAGAGCCGAAAAAATGCCGTTCACGGCGTGATTTTCAAGGGATTTGCAGGTGGTGACGGATGCGTCAGCCAGCGCCCACTCGCCAAGAACCCGGGCGTGGAGCTTGAGTATGCCGACTATTTCAGTCATTTCTTTGCTGACGGCGGCGAGTGCCAAAAGTATGCTTCTATCGTCAATGGTACCGACGAAATCGTCAAGGTAGGCATAGGCCGATACAAGGTGGGCGTAGTCGTTACTGTTTACAAGGATGACCTGCGCAAGGCGCTGGAGGCTGCGGGTGTGATTCGTGGACTCAGCTCCGGTTTCTGATATGTTTAATCCTGAAAATCATACCGTAATGAAAAGATTATCATCTATTCTATTGGCTGTCCTGCTCGTCGTTTTGGCAGGATGCGGTGCCCGTAAATCGCAGGCATACTACGATGCCAAGAGTAAGGTTCTGTCCGCCAATTTCGATGGCACCTATGTTATTCGCACGCAAGTACGCGCACGAAATGCCGCCATCGGATTATTCCACGATGCCATGCGCAAGGCGATGCAGGAGGTTATCTTCGATGGCGTGGAGGCTGCCTCCAGTGGCGTTCAGCCGCTCAAGCCGCTGCTCTTCGACATGAACGCTCGCGACAAGTACGAAGACTATTTCAACGCCTTTTTCCAGGACAAGGGTGAGTGGACCAACTACTGCTCATTGCAGGATAAACGAACAGGTTCTACTCGATACAATCGTACGGTAGCGCAGTCTGTAGATTGGGTTACTGTCACCATCAATCGCGCAGCCCTCAAGCAGAAGCTCATCGAGGACGGCATCCTGCAATAACCAGTTCACCAGTTAAACAATTCAACAATTCAACAATGAAAAAGCTTCTCCTTTTCGCTGCTGCCATGCTCTGCGCTACAGTAGCTTTCTCACAGGCCAAAAAGCCAACCATCATGGTTGTTCCTGCCGATGTTTGGTGCAATCAAAATGGCTTCATGAACAAGGTCGATAACATGGGCTCTACCCAACCTGTACCCGATTATATCAACGCACTCCAGACCAGTCAGGAGTTGCATTCCGCTATTGCCACCATCAACGACCTGATGGCGGAGCGTGGATTCCCACTCAAGGATATGGAGCAGACTATCAAGATTATACAGCAGCAAAACGCCACCATGAATGCTGTCACCAGCAAGAATGGCAACGAGATGGCGGAGTCGCTCCTCGATCAGATTACCCGCACCGCCAAGGCGGACATCATCCTCGAACTCAACTGGAACATCACCGAGCAAGGTCCTAAGAAGACCCTCCACTTCGCTCTGCAAGGCAAGGATGCATATACCGGCTTCAGCATCGGAGGTGCTACCGGCAATAGTTCCCCATCCTTCTCTGCCGACGTGCAGACTCTCCTGCACGAGGCTGCCGTGTCCAATATCGACAACTTCAACTCCAAGTTGCAGGCACACTTCGACGACCTCTTTGCTAACGGCCGTGCTGTCACCCTCAATATCCGCGTCTTCGACAACAACGAGGCTGGTATTGACCTTGAGAGCGAGTTCGACGGCGAGGAACTGGCAGACATCATCGACGAGTGGATGGCTGAGAACACCGTCCAGGGGCGTTTCTCCAAACTTGGTTCGTCTGAGAACTATGTCAGCTACGAGCAGGTGCGCATCCCGCTCTACAACAACAAGGGCGTTGCTATGGACACCGAGGCTTTTGCTAAGCAACTGCGCAAGGTGCTCCAGAAGGAGCCATACAACATCCCTGTCAAGGTCATCAACCAGGGCTTGGGCACATGTCTTCTCGTTCTCGGCGAGAAGTAGTAACATAACATCAACATAATATCAATAGGATTTATCCGCAACTTTACCGATAGTATGAAGAGACTTTTCTTATCCGTCATCGCTATGATGACTATCTTCGCAGCATATGCCGAATCTGCCAGCAATGCCTCTAACATGGCGCTGGCTGTCGTAATTGAGGATCCATCGGGTGTTATACCCGAACCTGCCAACAAGCAGCTCCAGAACCGACTCATCCAGATGCTCACACAGAATGGTGTGTCGTCCTCGGACTATTTCGGACAGTTCTTCCTGGCGGCTTTTGCCATCCCGCAGGAGAAAGATGTTCTGCCTGGACCTCCACAACAGTATCTCCAAACTATGGAGATTAACCTCTATATTGCAGACTACACCAACAAGGTGATCTTCGCTTCCACCAGCCTGACCGCCAAGGGTGCCGGCCAGAACGAGGCACGCAGTTGCATGGACGCCATGCGCAAAATGCCTATCCAGTCGGCTAACGCACGCAAGTTTGTCGAGGAGGCTAAGACCAAGATTATCAACTACTACAACACCGAGGCTGACAACATCCTCACACGCGCCAAGTCGCTCATGAAGATGAAGCAATACGAGGAGGCTATCTTCCTGGCTAACTCTATTCCTGCTCAATGCGCAAAATATACAGAGGCTCAAGAGATGTGTATGACCATCTACCAGATGTATGTGGACAACCTCTGCACCCAGAATCTGGCATTGGCACGCAGCGCCTGGATGGCGGAGCAAAATGCCACAGGTGCATACGCCGCTGGCGAGTACCTCAGTCAGATTTTGCCGGATGCTGCATGCTACGACGATGCCATGGCTCTTTACAAAGAGATCAAGGGTAAGGTACTGGATGACTGGAAGTTTGAGATGAAGCAGTACCAAGATGGCGTAGATCTGGAGTCGCAACGTATCAATGCGATGCGTGAGGTGGGTGTTGCCTTCGGTAAGGGACAACAGCCTACCACCACCAATATCGGTTTCCTGCGCGGTCTATGATGAAGCGAATGATGATTGTCTGTGCTACCATAGTGGCGGCACAGACCTTTTATGCCCAATCCACGGGCGCGCTGCAGGAGTACAAGCGTAACTCGCTCGCTACCATGCTCGTCTTTCACCCCGAGGATGAGTTCTGCCCACAGATTGTAGATGCTTTTGGTGTCATTCCCATGCCGGACAAGTACGACGACCACAATACGCCGGTACGATACATGTGCAACGACTCCATCCCTGGTCCGCAGAAGAAGAAAGCCGGACTCATCAAGACCGTCTATGGAAAACTCCTCACCGCCGCCGAGGTGCGCAAAAACGGACTGGCATTGGAGCAATACCTCAATGATAATCAAATGGGTACGATGATGGTTGCCAAGTGGTTCGGACTGGATCTCCAGGCTACTGACACAACTGATATGCACTTCAACGTCAAACTCTTGCAGCAGCGTGGACAGTACAACGCCTCCGATCTGGATGTGGAGCACGCACGTCTCACCGAGCGTGGTATCGCTGCGCTCAGCGATGCCGGAGAGGAGTTGCTGGACCAAACCTTCGTCCTGGTCAACGACATCACTTACGTCACCGCTGAGCAGAAGGCTGCAGCTGCCAAGACTGCCCTGAATGTGCTGGGAGGTATCTTTGATGCCTTTGCAGGAGGACACGCAGGACGCGACATGGCGGATATGTCGGGTGCTATTGCCGATAGTTTCACCGGTTTCACCGTCCGTACGCACTCCTACCTCTTCCGGCTGCAATGGAACGACTCCGTAGCCGCCATCTTCTACGACAACTACTACACCGACCACTTTGATCAGAAGAAGATTATGGGATTCTTGCAGAACAAAGACCTTTTCCGCGTCCGCTACGTAGCACATGAGTACGAGTTTGACGAGAAGAGTGTTCTCAAGGGTGAGTACGACCGCAAGGAACTCATCAAGATGGTCTGCACACGTTCGATTGATAAGAACATCGCCTCGCTGCAACTGCAATACGAGGACTTCAAGGTCAAGACACCTGTGTTAGAGATTGTCGAGGATGCCAAGGGGCGTACTATTGGCTACGCTGCCAAGATTGGTATGAAGGAGGGTATCACCGAGAAGAGCAGTTTTCAGGTCATACAGCGCTATACCGATGAGAAGACCAACAAGACCCAGTATCGCTATATTGCTACCATCAAACCGATGAAGGGCAAGATTTGGGACAACCGTTACAATGCTGTCTTAGAGGGAGATAAGGGTTCGGAACTCAACTATACGACCTTCAAGAAGGCCTCTGGTGGTGAGATTCTCCCTGGCATGCTCATCATTGAGGGCAAGTACCACAAAACCACCGAGTAAGTTGAAATAACCTACACTATTTCAATCGGAACATTCAGGAGCGAAGAGCAAGCGGCAGTCGCCCTTAGTCGAGCCTTACCCAACCGGTAGTCGAGCGAAGGAGGGGCGACTGATGGAAATACTGTTGGTATAAGTATTGTACAAGGATGGCATACAGAATATAAGGACTCGATAAGGGGTCTCTAAGGGGTCGGTAAGGATTCGATAAGGACTCGGTATGACTTTTCCGGTCTTTGAACATCAAGATAGGATGTTGGTAAAAGATAGTTCGTTGGTAATCATTCCAATAATTGAATGAACAATTGATGACCATGCGGAGACATCAAATGTGTATCGCGTAATTGAAAATGGTACCAGATAATAATTGAAAAGTGTACCAACAGAATCGAGTGCAAAATTGTTATTTAGTAGGGTGTCAAATTTTGTTTGAGAACCCGGTTGATTTTTAGTTTAACTCACTACGGCTCACGGCACAATAAAACCGCACACCTTGCGATGCGCGGTACTGGGCTCTACGTGAGGCATACTAATGCCCACGTACGCAATAATCGTACCCCTTGTGGGTTAAGAACTGACCTTCCGGCTGTTCGGTAAGGCGGAGCGTCCTTCCATCGGATTGGAAGGACGCTCCGCCTAGGATGGTTCCCCCTTCCGGCAGAGGCCGGTTTCCCCGTTCCGTCGGGGACACCTCTGGGTAAAAAGTTAAATGGAGGGGATTTTGAAAATGTAAAGTGGAAAGTGTGAAGTAGAAGCGAGTTGAGAAAGTAATGGTGGGAACAAGGTACGGGAAGTGAGAGTGATCAGAAACGCAAAAGTGCAAAACTGCAAGAGAGATTGATTTGCAGATTTGCACTTTTGCATAATTTTGAAGCGACAATCTTATTTTATAAATCTTGGGCAAGACGAACAGATCGACCGATGACGCAGTCGCTGTGGTGCTGCGTATCGATGTTGTATTCGCCGAAGTACACGCTGCGCGCGTCGCCGACACCGAGCACATCCGTACTGCCGCGGAGGCCCGACGCGGGCAAGAACAAAGCACCAATAGATTCAAGTTTTTCCCAATCAGCAGAAGAATAGGTGTTCTGCGAAAAGCCATGCATACCAGCCTTGAACCCCACAGAAGTCAATGTGTTGTCTGGAATAACAACAAGTCCGATTTGACCATTTACTGTAGCAGTTGCATAAAGCAATGACGCATTCTCACGTTTTTTAAACAAATAGTACCATTCATCTTTACATAGCGTGCGCCATGTATTAGCGGCATACGAGCCAATCTTATTCGTTCCCCAATCTACAAACGTGGAATAATAAGAATGATTGGTACTGCTATTCGTCGGATTATTACCAGTTCCCCATCCAAAAAGGTCTATCCAACCGCTGTAGGAACTACTGATATTCTTGTTATCATCACCAATAATATCATACTGATGTTCAGCAAAGCGCCATGTATTGGTGCTGGCTTGATACTGAAGATTACCCGGAGCAAACAGAACTTGTTTATTATTTGCTACAGAAAAACCACCATTTGCTTTGCGTTGCACGAAACGATAGACAATCAAATATTGGCTACCAAATTCGTTATTGAAGAGTACCATGGCAGTATCGCAATTAACACCTTCTTCTACTTTGATTTTGACAATTGCATCGCCTGTCCACATATTCATGTCCATAGTCACCCACTCCTTATTGCTTTGCGCACTCCATACTTTGGGAGAGGTTACCTGAATCTGGTACTCACCACCGGCAATCGTAGTAGGAATCTCATTCATAGTGAGTTGCGGAGCATTCGGATCTTTGTTCACATCCGGTTTGTTAGGATCTTTCGGATCATTTGGTTCACATGCCACAAGGCACATCATCAGCGCACATAGCGCTGGAAAAAAGAGTTTTGTTTTCATTGTGTTTATATTTGGATTATTCGTTTTTATCTAACAAATCTTTTAAAGCTGCTAATAATTCTTCACATTTACCTGTCAATATGGGTTGTAGAAAATCATAACCAGATCCAACAACCTCTTCAACAAGTTTTCCTCCTGCAATTCGAGATACGCTTAATAATAGTGTTTTGATAGTTGCTGCTAAAGAAGTATCCTTAATAGCACCTATACTGACCATTTTTTTGTAAACACTTTTAATATTGCGATCGATGTCCTCATTTTTCTTACGATACGATTCAAGTATAGACGAATAGGCATCAATCGACATTTTGATTATATCAGGAGAGAAGGATGCATCTGTAATATGGCCCATTTCTTTCAATTTGTGTTTGAGATAGTCAATGAGTCGCGGATTTTCTATTTCTAAAGAAATATTTCGAGAGTCTTTCTCATAAAAGAAATGAGCTTCAAAAAGAGTTCTCGCAAGTGCATTATCCAATTTGTCCTCGTGATTAGGACGTCTTAATTCAGCAGCATATACCAAGTTACGAGCCTTAGCCTTTGTTATCTTCAATTTAGACTGAATTGCATATAAATCGTAAGACTTACCTTTCCCAAAATATTCTTCATCCTGAAGCGACATGAACAACTGTATCTCAAATTCGCTCTTGGACATTGCACCAAAAGGTGTGATGTATTGGTTTAAAACAGACTCTCTCGTCATAATGTAACATCTTCGCCTACTCTTTATTTGGGATTTTCGGCATTACTCCCATTTATATATGTTTCTTGGTTATTACTATACATGTGGGCATAAAAAAACGCGGGTTACTGAATGTAATCCGCTATTTGAGGCCCTGAGATTGCCCATCTATTCGAAAAAAAACATGCAGAAACCCACGCGTGTATATCATACGCACACGCACCCTATTCTAAATAAGGTACGCATGAGTGTATGGTACACCCATGAGCATCTACTAATGTCTTGCGCTCGAAATAGATTTTGAAGTTTCTCAGGTTTCAAATAGTCGAATCACAAGCGTTAGTAAACGCTTTTAATATGTCCGCAAAGCCCAATCCGTTGCCTCATCAAGGTACCGCTGTACCTATCTACGGACGCCCTGCCGCGCGCGCAACGAGTTGCTGTTTTGCAATTTGCTCCGTTTTATGTCCGGAGCGGGACGACCACGATGAATCGCGTGGTGGCGATGTATATTAGAGACCGTTAATATCCTCAACGGTTAATCCGGTAGCAGATTTTATCTGTTCAACAGATCCCAGAAGACCTTGCCTACCTTTGAGCCGCAAAGGTAGTAAAAATTTTTGATATTTCCAAGGAAAATCTTGAATTTTTCGGCAAAAGTAGTGCTTTTCACTTCCAAAATATAGAAATATCTATATTTTTTCGAAGATAATAGTCCGTCATCAGGACACTAAAGCCATGTGTAAATAATAATTAATTTCACCCTAATTTTTCTTCAGACTTTCCTCTTTGTCCTGTCCTTACTTAAATCCAAAGACGAAATACACAGCGGCGACCAGACATAGTGCCGCCACAATATGATTCCAGCGAATCTGCATGTGAAAAGCCAGCACAGAGAATACGAGGAACACCACCAGCGTGATCACCTCCTGCATAATCTTCAGTTGCATCAGGCTAAATGGGCCGCCATTCCCCTCAAAACCAATCCGATTGGCTGGCACCTGCAGGCAGTACTCAAAGAACGCGATCGCCCAACTAAAAGCTATCACACCTATCAGAGGCAGCGTCTTAAACCAACTAAATTCCGCCATCTTCAGATGACCATACCAGGCAAAGGTCATGAATACATTGCTGAGAATCAGCAAACCTATCGTATAAAAATGTTGCATATCTATATCTCTGTTTATCAATCGATTTCGTACTACACCTGATGAGGCAGATAGTCCTGTTTGATATTGCTCATAGCGCCCCACATGCTATCCATCGCCTCCGGATTGAGCGCCTTGAGTTGCGCCAACAGTCCCTTCACCTTGCTGCGTGAACTCTCATGCTCAAATGGGCAAACTTTCTTCTGTCGCTCATAACCACGCAGCGCCGCATAGCGGATGAGGTCCTTTTCCTCCATCAGACAAAGCGGACGAACCATCTGTATCGGCATCTTCTCCATCTGCAACTTGGGAGGAATAGAGCAAAACGCACCCTGAAAAACCAAATTCATGAGCATCGTCTCCACGATATCATCCTTGTGATGTCCCAGGGCTATCTTGTTGCACCCCAGTTCATTAGCAGCAGCAAAGAGCGCCTTTCTGCGATACCACGAGCATAGGAAACAAGGATTGGCATTGCCCGCCTTACCCGTCGATTCGGTCTGCGGATTCCACCCACTCTCGCGGACAACCAGAGGCACACCCCACTCGTCGCAGAAATGCTGCAGATACGATAGATTAGACTCATACTGAGGCAGTTCGCCCTCCGACATCGCCGGACGCACATGGATAGCCGTCACTCGAAATCGGGGCACATACACCTTGGAGCGTCGTCCCAAAAACTCTACCAGCGCCAGACTATCCTTGCCACCACTCAGTCCTATCAAGATATGGTCTCCCTCCTCAATCAGCTGATAATCAGCACACGCCTTATGAAAGCGCTTCGTCATCCGCGCCTGCAGTTTCTTCAGTTCTATTTCCTCTATACTCTTTTCCATCTGCCAATATTTTTTGCATCCTATCCCTTGCCTATCTCTTGCTGACAACCAGTACACGACCCCTTAGAGACCCCTTAGAGAACCCTTAGGGAATACACGACCACCATACACAAAAAAAAAGGAAGTCAGCCGACTTCCTTTTGTGCGCAGGATGAGACTCGAACTCACACGATCTTGCGACCACTACCCCCTCAAAGTAGCGTGTATACCAATTTCACCACCTGCGCCTCGCGTTCTACTTCTCATTATGAACAAGAACAATTTTCTATGTGCCCAGAACAGGACTCGAACCTGCACACCTCACGGCTCTCGCACCTGAAACGAGCGCGTCTACCAATTTCGCCATCTGGGCTTTCCAGCTTCGAAGACTAAACCAGCCTTCTCACTGAACCTTTTTCAAAGATCATTTTCTAATGTCTTTTAGAAAATAAATGCAGGAACATGTCCTGCATTGAGCGGTGAACGAGACTCGAACTCGCGACCCCGACCTTGGCAAGGTCGTGCTCTACCAACTGAGCTATCACCGCATTACTTTGACACGTTTGTATCTTAGATCACTGATTTCTTACATTAGTTCCGAAATCGAGTGCAAAGGTACTGCTTTTTTTTGACATGTGCAAATATTTTCGTAAAAAAATTGCAAAAAAATGCATTTTCCAAGCTTTACGCCCTATTTTTTTGCTATTCGCACCTGTTTTTCGCTATTTTTTACCCATCAAAGCCCTACTCTCACGCCCATCTATCACGACAGTCAATGGTTCTGCAAAATGCACATGGCGCACATATTGCGACTCGTACTCCGCCGGCATCTCGTCCAGCATCGCCTCATCAAAGGCATCCGTATCAGGATGCGCGAAAGCATTCACATTCACATAGCCGGCATTAAACGATGTGAGGTTCTGAAAGAAGTGCGTACCCTGACTCGGATCCACTCGGAAATTACTCAGGCAGCACTCCACAATCACGCGCGCCTCGCTGATATCACTCCACTGTACCGGCACACCCAGACTCGGGATGCTGGATCCCCAGCGACCATATCCCACCAGTACATAACCTCGCCCCTCACGACTAAAGCGCTGATTCAGAGCACGAATCTCATCCGCCATCTGCTGCGTCTTCAACACATCAAAGGCGGACGAGCGCAGATACACCACATCCGATATACCACCCATCTTACCCGTTCCCAAGGCACTCGCCGAGCGCAAGAAACTATGGTTGGTATCTATCTCATCCCAATCTACCACCGCCGACAACGAGTCCGCCGAGATGGGACGAATCTGCAGCACATTGAAGATGCGAGGTTCGTGATCCAGATTAGCAGCAAACTCAATCTCCACGGGGCACTTCATCTCGGCCTGAGCGATATCCAGCAGCGTCTGTACAATCTCCGCCAGCGGGAAAGTATTGAACTTCAATATATGCGCAAACGTCACAAACTTAGGTCCTTGTGGCACAGGCGAATCCACCATACGCATATTCTCAATGTCATAGGTCGAAACCACGTGCTTGAAGCCACGAAAACGTCCACAATCGGCAGTTGCTATTCGCTCTAGATTGACGCCATCATCCACCGAGGTTTTGAACTTCTCCGGCAGCAGGTTCAGCGCAAACATAGCCTGCTGCGTGTCTCGCATCGTCAGATCCGGAGTGCTGGTTTGCAACACGTGTCGCGGATACTTGGGAGAGAAGCGCAGCACCTGATCGCCATCCACCACGGCTTTACCCAGTCCAAAAGCTACCTTGGCGATGCCGTCCTCCGCTTTCTCGCGACCTATCGGATAGAAATTCACGCTGCGAGCCACACCCGACAACGTAGGATAATAGTATCCCTCATCCTCCGAACCACACACCTCCTGCAGCACGATGGCCATCTTCTCCTCACTCAGCACGTTGGCAGTAGCGGTGATGTAGCCACGAGATGCCGCAAAATACACACTTGCCCACACCGACTTAATCGCTTTGCTCAGCAGTCGAAGTTCCTGATCCTCATTGTCGGTATGCGGAATCATATACGTCGAATACACGCCCGCAAACGGCTGATAATGACTATCTTCCAGTTTACTGGACGAGCGCACAGCCAGCGGATGGTGCTCCACACGTATAAACTGGCGCAATGCCTGAGTCAGGTCCTCGGGCAAAGTAGATGCCACAAATTCGCTCAGAATCTCGGCATCCGAGATGTCCGAATTGATGACGTATTGTAACCCATTATCCAAGATAAATCGGTCGAAATACTCCGTCGTGATTACCATCGTGCGCGGCACCATGATGCGCACGTCTTCCCATTTATCATACAGTTCATGCTTCTGCAGAATGTGGTTCAGGAAGGCCAAACCACGTGCCTTACCACCCAACGAACCATTACCCAGACGCGAGAACCAGATGGTGTCATTGAAGGTGTGAGGGTCAAATCGAGCCACCACACCCAGCGCCTGATTGATTCGGAAATCGCGAATAATCTTCAGATTCAGTTGCCGGAGTCCCTCCACCTGATCATCATTCTCTGCCTGTAAGGGCTTAACAATCTGGCCAAGAGCGAACAGACCACGAGCGAAGAGCCACTTACTCAGTTTGTCGTTTTGCGAGAAGTGACGGAAATTGCGCGGAGAGATTGTGCGAATCATCTTCTCAATACTCTCCAGGTCGCTCGCGCGACCTACCTCCTCACCTGTATCCGGATCGGTCACCACAAAATCACCAAAGCCGAACTCACGGCCGATATACTCGCTCACCTCATGCGTCAACGTCTTGCTGGTCTTGATGATAAAGCCCACGCCCATTTTCCTTGCCTCCTTGCGCATCGACTCCTGCGACGATTGCAGCAGGAACGGCATCGTAGGATTATCATGGCGAATCACCTTGCAGAGCTCGATTCCGGCAGTCAGTTTCTCTGTCTCCGGGCGATCACCTTTGTGCATTACAAAACCGATATCCGAGATTACACCCAGCAGGTTCTGCTTATATTTCTCGTATAGTTGCAGCGCCTCCTCATAGCAGGTAGCCATCAGTACCTTCGGACGCGCACGTTTTCGCAGCAATTGCTGCTTCTCATTCAGCGCATCACGCAGCGCCATGCGATTCTGCTCCAGCACCAGGCGATATAGCAGGGGCAGATAGGTCGAATAGTACCGAACAGAGTCCTCCACCAGCAGGATGGCACGTACGCCCTCCTCCAGAATATCGTGCTCGGCATTCATTCTGTCCTCCAGCAGTTTGATGATGGCGATGATCAGATCGGTCGAGTTATTCCAGCAGAAGAAGTAGTCGATATCCTGATTCTCAGCAGATTGGATGCGGTCGTATATCTGCTTTGAGAATGCCGTCAATAGCACGATTGGAGTAGCAGGACAGATGGCCTTCATTCGATGCGAGAAGTCAAACACATCCACCTCACCCACATTATACATCGTTATCACCACGTCAAATTGCTCCCCCTGCTCGGCCAATGCCAAGGCATCCATCGTCGTCTCTGCACGAACGATAGTAGGTGGATTACTCAATTTCATCTGCGTATATTCCTCTACGATCTGCGCCTCGATACGACCATCCTCATCCAGCGCATAGCTATCATAGTTATTGCAAACCAAGAGGATTCGACGAATCCTCTTGGCCATAAGCGATGTATATTCTCGTGTTACCATTTTTAAACAACACCTTGTTCTACCATTGCGTTGGCTACTTTGATGAAGCCCGCAATATTAGCACCCTTAACATAGTTGATATAGCCATCCTCCTCGGTACCATATTTCAGGCAAGCCTCGTGGATATCGGCCATGATACGATGCAGTTCAGCATCTACCTGCTCCGCAGTCCAACGGGTACGCATGCTGTTCTGACTCATCTCCAGTCCGCTGGTAGCTACGCCACCGGCGTTACTTGCCTTACCCGGGCTATACAGGATCTTAGCTGCCTGGAAGGCCGCAATCGCCTCCGGAGTGGTAGGCATGTTTGCACCCTCGGTCACGCAGTAGCATCCGTTAGCGAGCAGAGTCTCTGCATCCTTAAGTTCAATCTCGTTCTGGGTAGCACACGGCATAGCGATATCGCACTTGATTCGCCATGGACGCTCACCCTCAAAGTACTGAGCCGACGGCCACTTAGCAGCATACTCTTTGATGCGACCACGACGGATATTCTTGAGCTCCAATACGTAGTTCAGTTTTTCCTCTGTCAGTCCCTCCGAATCATATACAAATCCGTTGGAGTCGGATAGTGTTACCACCTTAGCACCCAGACGCATAGCCTTTTGTGCTGCATACTGTGCTACATTACCCGAGCCGGAGATACATACTGTCTGTCCCTCAAAGCTCTTGCCGCGAGTTGCCAGCATAGCCTGTGCAAAATAGCATGCGCCATAGCCCGTAGCCTCCGGACGCAGGCGGCTACCGCCCCAATACTGACCCTTACCCGTCAGCGTGCCGGTAAACTCATCACGTAGGCGCTTGTACTGACCGAACATATAGCCAATCTCACGAGCACCTACACCTATATCACCGGCTGGAACATCCGTATCCTGTCCGATATGGCGCTGCAGCTCAGTCATGAAACTCTGGCAGAAACGCATCACTTCATTATCCGATTTGCCACGTGGATTGAAGTCCGATCCTCCCTTTGCACCACCCATCGGCAGGGTGGTCAGGCTATTCTTAAAGGTCTGCTCAAAGGCCAGGAATTTCATAATACTCAGATTCACACTGCTATGAAAACGGATTCCTCCTTTGTACGGGCCGATGGCGCTATTCATCTGCACACGATAACCACGATTGATCTGCACCTCACCCATATCATCTACCCATGGTACGCGAAACATGATCACACGCTCAGGCTCCACCATACGCTCCAATATCTTCTGCTCCAGCAGGTACGGGTATGCCATCACATACGGAGCCACACTCTCTACTACCTCACGCACAGCCTGGTGAAACTCCTTCTCACCCGGGTTCTTTGCCACTAATGTGTCCATAAAGCGGTCCACATACTGTTTTGTCTGTTTATCCATAATCAAAAGAATTTTAATACCTTATCAATAAAAACTCATTTTTCCAATCTGCTTGCCAAGCATATTATCATAAAAAATAGTAATAGGGCTTCATTACCAAATGATAGCCCTATTACTGATGTTTCAACACATATAATTAGTACGATGTACGTTGTGTTGCTGCGTACGAAATCTTCAGTGCATATGCACGACGGAGCTCTTGCTTGATGTCAGCAATCACACCCATGCGGGTCTCCTTATCAGCCTTGATACTAACAGTCATCAAGCCCTGATCTGACTCCTTCATAGCAGAACGCTCGTTCACGATGTAGTCGCCAATCTCGCTCTTATCTGCAAATGCATCATCGAGCTGAATACGGGTCTCTGCACCATATTGCTTACGAAACTCTGCTGTAGGAGTACCTACATAGATGTAGCGAACCAATGATTTCTTCTCCAACTTGGTGAGCTCTGTTGCCTGTGGGTTCTGGAACTGCACCTTGTATGTCACCTCCTTCATCGAAGTTACGGACATAAAGAAGAACAACAGCATGAAGATAATATCTGGCAGAGAGCTGGTATTCAATGCCGGCATCTCGCGCTTCTCGTTTCTACGTATCTTTGCCATAATTAGTTCCCTCCATAGTTTTTAGGCTCTGCCTCCGAAATCTTCTGAGGATAAACCTTCTGCACCTGCTTCTGCTGATCCTCATCCAACTCGTTATAGCCCTTGTGGAAATACTTGCGAGCACATTCGTCACGCAACTCGTTGTACGCTGCTACGAGCTCATTCTGTACATCGAGATATGCTTGATACTGAGTATCTACGTCGTTTTGAACAGAGATAACGTGATCCTTGGTATATTTGATTGTACCGATTGGAGCACCAAAGTCCTCTTCAAACAGCTTAGGTAATTCAGCATACTCATTCTCATTCAGAATAAACTCCTTGGCCTTTGCTCTCAATTGCTTAATTGAAGTCTCCTGACCTTGCACCATCAATTGGTTAGCCGAGTTGATCTTTACGATCATCAGGTTACGCTTATTGATATCCGTATCCTCCACTTTCTGATCCGGTGGGATAGGAGCCGGAAGACGGCGTGCAAGTCCTTGGTTAACATCCATTGAAGTAGTCACCAGGAAGAAGATCAACAGCAAGAATGAGATATCAGCCATTGAGCTGGCGTTTATCTGTGGAATTTTCTTTGCCATAATCTTGTTGCCTACTTGTGTTTATTACTTCAAAGTCTTTGTATGTACCAGACCCCAGCACATAGTAACCAGAGTACCTGCTACCAGAGCATAGCACATATAGATTACTGCGTCTGAGAGCTGTGCCCATGTGCCTTGGTTGTCTGTACCCTCGTAACCGATGATATCGATCTTCTCTGGGCTACCCAGGAACCAGCAAGCTGCACACAGTACTATGAAACCTACTATTACACACAAGGTGCGAATAGCTTTTTTCTTATCGGTCTTGAACAGGTTCACCTGACCTACGCAAACGAAGAACAGGGTCACCAGCACAACTATCGCGAGTAGGATGTAAACCCAGGTCAGGAACAGGTCAGAGAACTTTGGAATATCCAAGTAGTCACCTGCCACCTCCAATGAGCCTGCCGACCCACCCAGGAAGAACATAGCTACCACTACGACTCCCAGTGCGAGCAATACCCACATCGTGATCTGCGAAATCAATTTATAATTCTTCATAATTGTTTTTTCTGATTTGGTTGTCACACACATACACCTTTTATATACATGTATGCGCGCGAGCGTCCATACTACGTTTTATTACTTCTTCTGAGCAGCAGCGTACTCTACTACGAGGTCGAGCAGGCTGATCGAGCTATCCTCCATCTCGTTGGTCAAACCCTCGATGAGAGACAGAATGTAGTTGTAGAACAACTGAAGAACGATAGCGATGATAAGACCGAGAAGAGTGGTCAACAGAGCCACCTTAATACCACCGGCAACGACTGTAGCCGAGATATCACCTACCTGCTGAATCTTATCGAACGCTGCGATCATACCGATAATGGTACCCAAGAATCCGAGAGATGGAGCGATTGAGATGAAGAGCGAAATCCAAGACAGGTTTTTCTCCAGCAGACCCAGCTGTACGCCACCATAGCTGGCAACAGTCTTCTCTACTACATCTACGCCCTCGTCATAACGGCTCAGACCCTGATAGAAGATACTTGCTACAGGACCACGAGTATTGCGGCAAACCTCCAGTGCTTTCTCTACACCACCCTGCTTCAGAGCTGCCTCTACATTAGCGAGCAGAGCCTTGGTATTAGTCTTAGAAAGAGACAGATAAATGATACGCTCGATGCAAAGTGCCAAACCGAACACGAGAGTAACGAGGGTCAGAGCCATGAAGCCTGCACCACCTTCAATAAACTTTGTCTTAAGAGTCTTGTGAAGAGCTACAAGACCGGTTGCCTCCTCTGCTGGAGCCTCAACCTCCTCTACATCTACTGCAGGAGCAGCTTCTTCTACATTTTCTTCTGCAGCAACAGGAGCAGCCTCAGCCTCCTGAGCCATTACAGCAATACTACCAAATGACAGCATTGCCAGCACCGTAAGGGTTGCAAATACTTTTTTCATTGTAATTAGTTTTAATTAGTTGTTTGTATTTTGTTTTTTTATTTTTCTTTTGCGGAGAGAGGGGGATTCGAACCCCCGAAACCCTTTTGGAGTTTACACGCTTTCCAGGCGTGCCTCTTCAACCACTCGAGCATCTCTCCTTCGCGTACGCCACGGCATTTCATACATCCTGCATGCCCTTTGGGACACGTGCGTGGCTTCCGCACTCTTAATTCAGCGTACAAAATTACTACAAATTTCTGACATACGCAAATCTTTCTTTATTTTTTTCGTATTTTTCAGTATTTTTATAGTCGAAATAGGCATTTTGCATTCAAATTTGTTTGCTTTTCTATCTCTGTGGGGCTGATTTGATACACTTCCGACAGTTTCTCCACCACATGTTTCATCCACCTCGACTCGTTACGTTCACCTCGGTGTGGTACCGGAGCCATGTAGGGTGCATCCGTCTCCAGTACAATCCTGTCAAGCGGCAACCCCACCAGCGCATTCGCCAATTTGCAATTCTTGAACGTCAGCACGCCGCCTATTCCCAGATACAGCCCCATCTCCAGAATCTGAACCGCCGTCTCATGACTGCCGCTATAGCAATGCATCACGCCACGCAGACCTTTGCTGGCATACGTTCGCAGGATACTCAGGCTATCTTCCGTCGCGTCACGTGAGTGAATCATTACAGGCAAATCCAGCGCTAACGCCCACTCTATCTGCTGCTTAAAGGCAGCTATCTGCGCCTCTTTGTACGTCACATCCCAATGATAATCCAGTCCAATCTCGCCGATGGCTATCAGGCTGCAGCCTTGCTTCCTCCGATTCGTAACCTTCTGATAGATAGTGTCCAACTGCTCCTGCCAGTCCTCCTTCACCTCCTCCGGATGAAGTCCCAACGCCGGCAACAGGTAGTTCGGATACCGATCACACACGTCCAGTACCGAGTCGCACGAGCGCACATCCGTTGCCGGAACCAGGATCAGTTCCACTCCGTCCTGCTGTTGCTGCTGTACAAACGCCTCTAAATCAGGACGGTACTGTTCATCATCAATATGGCAATGGGTATCTATCATCGTCTGTATAGAATACTGCTATCCCCGTAACTCAAAAATCGAAAATCATGCGCCAACGCATAGTCGTAAATCCTATGCCAATCTCCTTTCACAAACGCGCTCACCAGAAGCAGTAGCGTCGATTTGGGTTGGTGGAAATTTGTAATCAACTGATTTACAAGTCGAAACTCATATCCCGGACGAATCATAATCTGCGTCTCGGCATGTAGTGTGTCCTGTCCCGTCTCGTCCAGATAGTGCAGGATGGCACGCATCGCCTCCTCGGTGGTCATGCTGTGTGCGTGGTCGTAGGGTTCAAACTGACCCACATGAATCGTACCACTTGCCGTGGCAGCCGTCGCGTCCTGGTGCAACTGTTCACCGATGTAGTACAGACTCTCCAGCGTGCGCATGCTGGTCGTACCCACAGCCACAATGTGTCCGATATGCACGATGATATCCTCTATCGCCTGGCGCGGAACGGCTATTATCTCCGTGTGCATCGTGTGCTGATTGGCATCCGCTGTCTTCACCGGCTGAAAAGTACCAGCCCCCACATGCAGCGTCACCTCCGTGGTGTGGATGCCGCGCTCGCGCAGTCCGTCCAGCACCTGATCTGTAAAGTGCAGCCCAGCCGTTGGAGCCGCCACCGAACCCTTGATGCGACTATACACAGTCTGATAAGTCGTCTTATCGCTATCCTCCGTCTTGCGATTCAAATACGGCGGAATCGGCAGTTCGCCCAGCGCATCCAGAATCTCCGCGAACGACAATTCCGGCACATCCCACGAGAATCGTACCTCGTGCGTGTTGCCGGTGGTCGATAGTCGCTCTGCCTGCAGCACACCTCCGCCTTGTAGTGGCAGCGATAAGGCACCATTTTTCCACTTCTTGAGGTTGCCAATCATGCACTTCCACACGCATCCGGTGCTACTGGAGAGCGACAGTTGATAGTCGTGCGGAGCGATGGGTTCCAGACAGAACACCTCTATGCGAGCGCCCTGCTCCACCACGCCATCTGCGGTCGTATGTGACTTATGAAACTCCAGTCGAGCCTGGATTACGCGCGTGTTATTATATATAAGGAGCGACCCTGCCGGCAGGTAGTCACCCACGTGATAAAACACGTCCTCACTCACCTGCCCGTCGCGATAGACCAGCAGTTTCGAGTGGTCGCGTTCCGACAGCGGATACTTGGCAATTCGCTCGTCCGGCAACGGATAATTATAGTCCTCAATCAATAGTTCTTCCATGTCCTTTTCGGTAATTTAGACCAAAATCATCCTTTTTTTCCATGAGAAAAACCTAAGGGGTCTCTAAGGGGTCGCCCGTGGGTCGTCCGTGGGTCGCCCGTGGGTCGCTTCCGAGGACTTTTTGACCAATCCTTATGTCTCGACGAATCCGTCTTAAACTCCTTGCGCGGCTCCTTCTTAAACTCCTTGCGTGGCTCCTTCTTAAACTCCTTGCGCGGCTCCTTCTTAAACTCTTTCACTTGCTCTTTCACAAACTCCTTTCGTTCGCCCGCGAAGAGTTGGTACTGGTTAAACAGGCACTCCAACTCACCATTCATCACGTGGATACGGCGGTTCGGCTTCAGCCCAATGCACTTGAGTGCATCCTCGTTGCTGGACACAATCCATGCCGTAGCACCCTGAAACTGATGTTTCAGTATCGAACCCATATCCTGATACAGGCGCAGCACGTCCTTGTCCTGTGCCAGGCGCTCGCCATACGGCGGATTCATCATCACCAATGCCTGACATGCCTCGCCCTCCGCACGCGGAGCAAAAGTATTCGCTGTAACCTCCTGAATACGAATCTGCTTTACGTCTATGAATCGATTCATTCCCGCAGACTGCACATTCTTCAGAGCCGTCTGCACGGCATAGTAACTCGCATCCGAACCATAGATATGGTGCGTGAAGGCACGCTCGCGCGAGTCGTCGTTGTAGATTTGCTCAAAGAGTGCGCGGTCAAAATCGCGCCAGCGCTCAAAGGCGTACGACTTGCGGAACACACCCGGAGCGATGTTCTGCGCGATGAGTGCAGCCTCAATCAGCAGCGTACCCGATCCGCACATCATATCGTAGAAGTCTGTCTCGCCACGCCAACCCGCCATCAGCAGCAGACCCGCAGCAAGCGCCTCGTTGATAGGTGCTTGTGTTGTGGCTACACGATAGCCGCGCTTGTGCAAACTCTCGCCGCTACTATCCAACGACAGAGTCACCTGCTCCGCTGCAATGTGCACATTGATAAGCAGATCCGCATTGTCCAGACGCACGTTGGGACGCTTACCTTCTTTCTCTGTCCAGTAGTCGGCTATCGCATCCTTCACGCGATAGGTCACATATTTAGAGTGGCGAAAAGTCTCGGAATAGACGGTAGCATCGATGGCAAAAGTGGTGGTAGAGGTCATCAGTTGTGACCAATCCATCTGCTTCACCTCTTCATACACCTGATCGGCATCTTTGGCACGGAAACTGGCAATTGGAACGAGCACGCGTGAAGCGGTTCGCAGGCTGAAGTTCGCCTGATACAGCATGCTCATATCGCCGCTGAAACTGACCGCACGACGCTCTATTTGCACATCATTGGCTCCCAGGTCAATCAATTCTTGTGCCAAGACCTGTTCCAAACCTTTGAAGGTCTTGGCTATCATCTGAAAATTCTGATTCATGGTGCAAAATTACTACTTTTTTTGCATATATACAAATATTTCTATCAAAATTCTTGCATATATCAAAATTTTGTCGTACCTTTGCACCCGATTTCCTTGAGATGGGAATTTCCCATATATTCATGGGATCCCCGACGACTGCTGGCAAAGCGATAGTCGGTGGGGAGGAGCGGAGGCACATGTTGCCGAACGCGAAAGGAAAGATGGCGGAGTGGTCGATCGCGGCGGTCTTGAAAACCGTTGACCTGCGAGGGTCCGGGGGTTCGAATCCCTCTCTTTCCGCAAGACAAAAAAGGCACGATGCAAGTTTACTTGTAATCTGCCTTTTTTATTTGTCTTGTACAGGATGCCGTTGGCAGACTGTTGGGATTACGTAGAAATCCCTCTCTTTCCGCAAACGAAAAAATCGGGAAACCGAGTGCAGCATTAGCGGAAAATAGAGCAGACAACTGCTCTATTTTTTTTGTGCAGATAGCGGACATGCTTTTAACTACCTCTTACCTGTAGTAAGGTAGAAGTAACGTAAGGACACTTGGGCAACACTTAGGCAGATGATATACTTTTCACCAACGACCTGCGAAAAATAGACAAAATGAAGAAAAAACGTACTTTTTATCCCAAATAAATTGCAAATCTCAAAAAAAAGTAGTATCTTTGCACAAATATTAGGTGACAATCCAAATATCAACTAAAATACCATTATTTATTAACCCATGAAAAAGACAATTCTCTGTAGCATCCTATGCGCGCTATGCCTTCTGGGATGCAAAAAGCAGTCGCAAGACGCTGAGATGAATGCCTACATCGACAAACTGATGGCGCAAATGACCATCGAGGAGAAGTTAGGCCAACTACACATGCCTGGTGCCGGTGAGATCGTAACCGGCGAGGCCAAGTCCAGTAACGTAGCCCAAAAGATTCGCGAGGGCGGCGTAGGTGCCATCCTCAATCTGAAAGGTGCTGACCGCATCATGGAGCTGCAACGCATCGCCGTTGAGGACAGCCGACTGGGTATTCCACTCATTTTCTGCATGGACGTTATCCACGGATACGAGACCGTCTATCCTATTCCATTGACTCTATCCTACAGCTGGGATATGGCTGGTATTCAGCGCTCTGCTGAGGTCGCTGCATGCGAGGCCAGCGCCGATGGTATCAACCTCACATACTCCCCAATGGTGGACGTATGTCGCGAGGCACGCTGGGGACGTATCTCCGAAGGCAATGGCGAGGATCCCTATCTGGGTGCATGCATCGCCAAGGCTATGGTGCGCGGCTATCAGGGTACTGACCTTAAGGACGACCACACCATCATGGCGTGCATGAAGCACTTCGCCCTGTATGGTGCACCTATGGCAGGACGCGACTACTACACCGTAGATATGAGTCGCTATCAGATGTTCAACGAATACTTCGAGCCCTACAAGGCATGCGTAGATGCCGGCGTAGGTAGCGTGATGGCATCCTTCAACGTGGTGGATGGAGTGCCTGCTACCGGTAACCACTGGCTGCTGACCGAGGTGCTGCGTGACCACTGGGGATTTGATGGATTCGTGATGTCGGACTACACCGGCATACTGGAGATGATTGCACACGGCGTAGCTGCCGACCTGGAGGGTGTGAGCATCATGGCTCTCAAGGCCGGACTGGATATGGATATGGTGGCAGAGGGTCTGCCTAACCTCGGTAACGCATACAAAGCCGGTAAGGTGACCAAGAAAGAGATTGATACCGCTTGCCGTCGCGTGCTGGAGGCTAAGTACAAACTGGGACTCTTTGAGGACCCATACCGCTACTGTGATGTGACACGCCGCGAGAAGGAGGTACTCTGTGCCGAGCACCGCGCTCATGCACGCCAGATGGCATGCGAGTCGATGGTTCTGCTCAAGAACGACAACGCCACCCTGCCTCTGCAGAAGAAAGGAACCATCGCATTGATTGGCCCGCTCGCCAACACACGTCCTAACATGTCGGGTACCTGGGCCGTTGCTGCCGTACCGGAGCACTACAAGACTCTCTGCGAGGGTCTGCAAGACGCACTACAAGGCACCGGAGCAAAGTTGCTCTATGCCAAGGGGTGCAACCTGATGTACGATGCCAAGGAGGAAGCCAAGGGCACCATGTTTGGCCGCGAGATGCGCGACAGCCGTAGCGCAGAAGCTATGCGTCAGGAGGCTCTGGCTATCGCTCGCAAGTCGGATGTCATCCTACTGGCAATGGGTGAAGCCAGCGAGATGTCGGGCGAGAGTGCCAGCCGCGTAGATATAGAGATGCCGGATGCACAGCACGACCTCATGGTAGAGCTCAAGAAACTGGGCAAGCCTATGATCCTGCTGCACTTTGCCGGTCGCCCTACAGTTATGAACTGGGAGAAAGAGAACCTGCCGGCTATTCTGGAGGTTGGATTCGCAGGTAGCGAGACCGGTGATGCTGTGGCTGACCTGGTATTTGGCGAGTGCTCACCTTCGGGTCGTCTGACCGCCTCGATGCCACGCCACGTGGGTCAATGCCCAATCACATACCGCGCCTACAACAGCGGTCGTCCGCTGCAGGGTGACGAGTTCTTTAAGTTCCAAAGCTGCTACATGGACGTGCCTAACAGCCCACTCTTCCCATTCGGTTATGGTCTGAGCTACACCACCTTCGACTACTCGGATGTGACCCTGTCCGCCTGCGAGACCAAGGTTGGTCAACCTGTCAAGGCCTGCGTCACCGTTACCAACACCGGCAAGATGGCTGCCGACGAGGTGGTACAACTCTACATCCGCGACATGATTAGTGTTCCGGTTCGTCCTATCAAGGAGCTGCGCGGCTTTGAGCGCATCCACCTGGAGCCGGGCGAGAGCCGCACCCTGGAGTTTGAGATTGGCAACGACCAACTCGGATTCTACAAGGAGGAGTTCAACTGGGTAGTAGAGCCGGGCGACTTCGCCATCATGATTGGTCATGACAGCGAAACCGTCCAAACTGCTATGCTGAGTGTGAATTAATTAGAAGACAACAGCACTCGAGATGCCGTTCTCGTTGAACGCCTCGATGCTGAAAACATATTCCTGGTCGATGTTAAGGCACTTTAATGTGTGTTGGCATCGACCATTTTCATTCTCTACCTGGTCAGCAAACACCTGCCAGGACGAGTAAAGTTTGTCCGCCGCTATGCCCCATCGGATGGTATAACCTACAACACCATCCACAGGCTGCCACGAGAGAACCACGTCGCGGCGATCAGCCTGGCGCTCTGCCACCAGACCATCTGCTGCTGCAGGCATCTCACCTGCTCCCAAACCAAAGACACGCAGCCCCGAGATAGCCAGATTAGGCGTTGGCACGCTGATATTGCGATAGCGCACATAGCGGCTGGTGGCGGGCTTGGTAAGCTCGATGTACGCATTAGGTTGATCCTGATCATTGTGGCTCTTATCCGCTATGGTGAACCAGCATTCACCATCCATCGAGCCCTCGATGACAAACTGATGACGCAGTCCATCCACATGGTTGTAGTAGTCCGAGAAATGGTCATGGAAATTGATTTGTAACGCATAGATGGTGCATGGTGCCTCCAGGTCAATGGCTACCCACTCATCCGGATTGGTGGTATTAGCCAGCCAGTAGGTCTTACAGTTCTCATCCGTCACATTGTAGGGCAGAAAGTCCGGACTCACCTTGGGTTTATTCCACGCAGCAAAGCCCGCTGCCTCCTTGGCACCACCCGGCTGATAACCGGACGATGAGGTCGGCTTACGATAACTCAGCAACATCCATCCACGAAAGGCACCATGCTTATCTACCTGATTAGGAGCATAATGCGGCCAATCACCATACGCATTATCACACCACATGATACCATCCTCGTCAAAGAACATCGGATAAGCACAGATGCGGCGCTCCCAATTGACCACCGCCGAGAGAGACATCGTGCCATAATGCCACCATTGTCCATTCTGATGCTGCACGCTACTGCCGTGACCGGCTCCGTTCATGAATCCACCCGGCTTATAGCACACCGGATTATGTGCCTGGTACGTGTACGGCCCCTCGGGACTATCGGCCACATACACTCCGTCACCATAGACATTAAACTCCGTACCCGGTGCCGCATACTGCATGTAGTATTTCCCATTGTGTTTGGTTAGCCACGGTCCCTCGATATAGGCACCAATGATGGTATCGGAATGGTTCTCGCCGAATCGCTCCCAACCATGCTTCGCAGCATCGGTATTGAGCACAGCAAAGGTCTCACCATCCACCAGAAAGCGACGATTGCGATCCAATTTCTTACCACGGATTGGATACACATTGCTACTGCCCCAGAACATATACGCCTGCCCATCATCGTCGATAAAGAGGTCCGGGTCTTGCAGATCATGCAGGATACCCGGCACGGCATGCCATACACCATGAGCCGGATCATCCGAATAGAGAATAGACATACTGCCGGACGGGTCACCACACACATAGAGGAGCGAGTCCTTGTAATTGTGCGCCGCAGGAGCATTCGAACCCTGTGGATACCAAATACTTTGTGGGATGACAAAGTGCCAGCTCGTCAGGTCGGTCGAGTGCCAATAGCCATGACTGCGGGTAACGAACATATAGTACTCGCCACGAAACTCCACCACCGCAGGATCGGCTCCGCTGCGATAGGAGAGGTCATGCTCCGAATTATAGACCATATAGCTGTAGTCGATATCAATCGGGTTACAATAGGTCTGAGGAGCAGATGATCGTGCGCAGCTGCCCAGCACGAGGCATAGCAGCACAATGGGGGAAAATAAGTGTCTCATATTGAATGCATTAACGATTAACATCAGTATAGGAAGCCCAGTTTATTGAGTCCATTTTGCAGGTCAGGATCCTGCATCATCAGGTTCCAGATGAGCCCCGTGCGATAGTTTTCCATCATCACCACGATAGGTCCCTGATCGATAGCCAGATACGAGCGGGCGAACCAGCGAGCCTTGAGATTAAAGGCATCGTTGAATCCGTACTCACCCCACAATTTATCGCCCAGCGTGTAGTAGAAATAGCGCATGGCAGCAAGGCTCTCCTCCGGCGTATATGGCATCGATGCCAAAGCTGCCGTAGGAGCAGTCGTACCATTATCATTGGTGGGCGAGGTGGCAGAATAGCCATTCGGAATATCACTCGCGGTCAGGCCCCAATGCGCCTGTGTAGTGTCCGCAGGCTGCTCGCGATTGCGTAGCGAGTATTGATAATTGATGCGAGCATGCGCCGTGTTTTGCTCCCAATAGTTCGCCCACTCATCGCATAGACGAGTAGGATTAAGTCCCAAGAATGAGTAGTGAGCAAAGAACATCGGGCCACCTTTATCGCTGCCCAGCGGCAGGGTGATGTCGTAGTATTTGCGGCCGTTGCGGATAGCGCCATTGCGTGCCCATCCATTCGTATATACCTGTTTGTCAATACTATGTGTAGGAGATGAAGCCGCTAGCACATAGATAATCAGCGCCTCGTTCCAACCCGTAATCTGCATATTCATATCCCAGTTGTAGTTCGGCGACCAGTGCCAATACAGCACCTGCTGTCCATCGTGCTGAAACCAGTTCCAATCCACGCCTTCCCAAATAGCCGTTATCTTCTCGCGCAATGCGGTCTCCTTGGGTGTGTTGGCAGAGAAATACTGACGCAGCACAAGCAATCCCTGCATGAGGAATGCCGTCTCCACGAGGTCGGCACCATCATCTTTCTGACTGAATCCCTGCACCTTACCGGTGTTTCCATTCAGCCAATGCGGATAAGCACCATGAAAGCGATCTGCGGTGTTGGTGAGAAAATCCACCACCTTGGTGCAATGAGCCAATGCCTCTGTACGCGAGATAAAACCGCGCTCCACAGCTATGGGAAATCCCATCAATCCAAAGCCGCTACCGCCGGTAGTAACCATATCGCCCGAGCTGTCACGCTCACGAGCGAGACCCGATACAGGGTGTGCAAAATCATAGAAATAGCGGAACGTGCGCGCCTGCACGAGTGTCATCAGACTATCATCGCTGATTGTGGGGAACTTAGGTGCAGGATCGTATGGGGTGGTAAACTTATATGTATAGTCATCTATGACGCGCACGCCCAGATTATCCCCTGCAGGGAAATAGAAGGCATAGGACGTGAAATAGGATAGTGGCTGCTGTAGCGCCAATATCAGATTGCTGCCGCTGATGGTAGCATCATAGACGAACTGAGTATTCGGTGTCAATGTGACTTGTCGGTTATCAAACTTGCTGATATCCAGACTCGCATTCTGACCAAAGGACACAATGATAGAGTCCAATGTAGGCGAAACAGTCACTTTGGAGATAGTTACTTTCTTGGCGTTAGGGTCTGGTTCGTTGGTATTGCACGCCAGTAAAGCGAGCGTAGCGACGAATAAGAAAGCTAGCTTTTTCATGCGTATTGAGTAAAAGAAAAGTATGTATGGGAAAAATATTGAAAAAGCCTCCCCGAAGGGATTTTCGGGGAGGCTACATGATGAACTAAATATTAGTCAATCACAGTGCACTCAGCATCGTAGAGATCCTTAGCATCCTTAGCGGTGAGAGCGATGTCGTAGAAGCGAACCTCATCCAGGAGGAACTCGCACTCCTCACCCATCCACTCGTCTTGAGCAGCTGGAGTATCAACTGCCTTCTGACGCCATTGACCGAAGAGCAGCATAGTTGCCTCGCTCAGGTCAGCTGCCTCTTGCTCAACCTCCTGATGATAGATCTCAGCAGCAACACCGTTTACGTACATGTCAAGTACCTGCAACTCATTGCCACGGTTCTCGCAAGTGAAGACGATATGGTTCCAACGACCTGCGATTGCAGTGTAGTTCAGACCCGGAGCATCCCACATACGACCATTAACAGCAGCCTTCAGAGCCAGAGAGTCAGTATTCATCTCACCACCACGGTCGTTAGTGAGTACCAGTTGACCCCAGAACTCATCCTTGTTGGTCAGACCAAAGTACCAAGGCACAGGAGCAATTGCCTGTGGGATAGCACCTTGCTTGAGCCAGCAAGCGAACGAGAACGACTTAGCGCTAGTCAGACGACCCAGCTTCTCTACACCATATACAAGCTCGTTGTTCTTAGCACCAGCATAAGCCTGGCCACGACGACCCTTCTGATAAACTACACCCTTACCAACGGTAGTTGGCTCCATGTTGTTGATGAGCTCAGTTGCATTGCCATCAAATGGGAAGTGAGCTACCAGGTTTGTCGCGCAGATGGTAGAAGGGTTGGTCTTGCCCTCATACGGATCCTTCTCTTTCTTGTTGCAAGAAACAAACAGAACTGTAGACAGTGCTACAACTGCAAAAAGAATTTTTTTCATGATAAATTGTTTGTTTTAGTTTGTTTTTGGGTTCTGATAATCTTAGATTGACCAAGCAGCAGAACCCGTTTAACTGCTTGTATCAATTTGTCTCTATGTTGTAATATGTGATTAGTATGTGTATCCAGGGGTTGGCTCCAGGTTCGGATTGAGTTGACGTTGTTGTTGTGGAACAGGGAACACCTCATTCTTATTCTCCTTGAATCCACACGGACCGAGGAACTCCTTAGCACGACCGGTACGAACGAGGTCGAAGAAGCGATCCTCCTCCATGCACAACTCAGCACGGCGCTCGTCGTATATGTTCTCCAAAGAAGCCTCAACAGGCGCCAGACCCGCACGAATACGAACCTCATCTAAAGCCAATTTTGCAGTCATACGAGATTTGAATTCACCGGTAGCACCATTTACCAGATCCTCTGCCATGATGAGCAGAATCTCTGCATAGCGGATGAGGCGGATGTTGTAGTTGCGACCATAGCTATTGAGTCCCATGGTATTGGAGCTGCTGGGCGAATATACCTTACCATTATAGATAGGATTTGCACAGCACATCATGATGCTGTCTCCCTCTTCGGTCTTGGTACCACGATAGAGGAAAGCGGTCTTCATACGCTCGGTCTCACCACGATCGGTCATGAACTTCACCAGACTATTGGATGGCACCTTGAATCCCCAACCCTGCATATTGGACGGCTGGTTGTTACGTGGTCCCTGATAGTAAGCGTAGTTGAGATATGGTGCATCACCACTGGTCTGACCCAGGGTAGAACTTTGTGCCTCAAAGAGCGACTCGTGAGAGTTGTTGTTCTCTGTGCGGAACACATCTCTATACGTAGGCATCAATCCATATTTGTGACTGGCGATAATCTCATCACAACACATAGCCGACTCGCTATACTTCTTGTCGTACAGATATACCTTTGCCAAGATAGCCTGCGCAGTATAGTAGTTGATACGACCATCATTACCAGCAGGATAAGTCTCAGGCAGTAGCGCCAATGTCTCGTTCAGTTCTTTCTCAATGAAATCATAGATTTCACGAACAGACGACTGCTTCACGCTATTGAGTTCCTCCGACGACATCGAGTGGTCAATCAGAGGGACAGGACCAAACGCCTTCACCAGCATGAAGTAGCTCCATGCACGCCATACACGTGCCTCGGCTGCATACTTCTTGGTAGCCTCCTTCAGCTCGTCTGTCTTCATCTCAGCCGCAAACTTAGGCATCTCCTCGATGGCATAGTTAGCAGCGGATACGACATTGAAGAGACTCACCCAATAACCATTGATCATGTCGTTCTTTGGCGTGAACGTGAACTCGTCAATCTCTCTTGCAGCAGGGCTATCAGATGGTGACGAACCCTTATCCGAGTCATCCGAACTAACCTCACCTACAATCAGGTAGTTGAACTCAAACAGACTACGAGTCTGTGCATAGACAGCCGATACCGGCTTGTAGATATTATCGACCTTTGAGTGGTCGATACCCAGCGAAGGAAGCGAACCTTCTGCTTCTATATTGAGAAAATTACTGCACGCAGTTAATGCGATGCTGGCTCCAATACAGAGCGCAAGTGTTTTGAAATTAAATGTCATAGTATTGCCCTCCTATTAGAAGTTTAAGTTAAGACCCAATGTGAATGTAGCAGCCGATGGATAAACCGAGTTATCCACACCCGCTGTGATAGGCGAACCGCCAATCTCGGTGGTGAAACCATTGTAGCGGAAGTACGAGAACGGATTCTGAGCCGAGAGATATACGCGCAGGTTCTTGATACCAGGAATCTTATCCACGTTGTAGCCAAGTTGGATATTCTGAATGCGGATGAACGAACCATCCTCTACATAGAACGAGTTACATTGCATCGTGTACGACGAGTTGAATGCCTCCGGCGAAGGATACTTGGTATTGGTATTGGTCGGCGTCCACGCGTGCTTGTAGTAGTCGAGGTCGTAGTTAGCATCCGGGAAGGTGCTGCGATTCATACGCTTCTGGTTGAGAATCTTGTTACCCACCTGCGAAGCAAAACTGATATTGAAGTCAAAGCCCTTGATGTCGAAGCCAAAGTTGAGACCCAGCATCAATGGTGGGATAGCGCTACCGAGGTAGGTCTTATCGTCCTCATTGATAACCTTGTTGTTGTCTCGGTCCACATACTTGAAGTAACCGGCATCCTTGATGGTCTGCGATACAGGATCACGGAGTGCATCCACCTCGCTCTCATATACGCGATCCACCTGATAGCCCCAGAATGCACCAATTGGATAACCAACCTGTGTGCGAGTAGCATAGTCACCACCTACAGCAGCACCCGGGATGTAGTCACGACCTTCCAGTTTGAGCACCTTGTTGTTCAGATAGGTAGCATTCAGACCCAGGTGGTAACGGAAGTCACCTACTTTGTCCTTCCAGTTGAGGCTAAGCTCGACACCAGTGTTGTTGACAGTACCATTGTTGGCAAGCAACTCGGTGGTACCACCACCCGATGCGATAGGTACGTAGAAGACTACGTTGTTGGTATTGCGGTAGAAGAAGTCGATCTCACCGCTGAGTCGGTTTTGCAGCGTAGCAAAGTCGATACCGATGTTGGTCTCGTTCACAACCTCCCACTTCAGGTAGTTCTGCAGTACGGTTTGTGCTGCGATACCATCGACGAGCCTGTCACCAAAGACAGCCGATGCGCCGATACCGGTCATACCCAGGATTTGCGTCGAGTTAGCAGGGATATTGTCGTTACCGAGCAGACCCCACGATGCACGGAGCTTGAGGTTATTGAATGCCTTCTGACCCTTCATGAACTCCTCCTGGGTGATGTTCCAACCCAGACCAACAGATGGGAAGAATCCCCACTTCTCCTGGTACTTAGAGCTACCATCCGCACGGAAGGTGAAGGTAGCCAGGTAGCGGTCGTGATAATTATAGGTAGCACGCATGAAGGCGCTGACACCATTGTAGCGAGTAGCACCATCGGTTACGGTCTGATTCTTGTACGAACCGGTAGAGAGGTACTTGCTCGCCTCGCTGTAGTTAGGCACGTCATACACGGTACCGGTCTCCCAACCGCTGTAGTACATACGAGTGGATTGACCTACCATCACCGAGAAGTGGTGGGCATCAATCTGATCCTGATAGCTGAGCACGTTATCAATGATTTGGTTGGTGCTGTAGCCGTAAGTCTTAACCAGCGAAGAGGTCTCCACACCCTGTGCACCACCTACAAAATAGGTAGGTGTGTAGGCGCGCTGATCCCAGAAGGCAAACTCCATGTTATAGCTGGTCTTGAATTTCAGTTTATCCTCCAGGAAGTGGAGCTCTGCATATACCGAGAACACATCCTTGATACCATGCTCCTTGTTGTCGTTGTAATAAGCGGTAGCCACTGGGTTACCATACGACACGGGGAATCCGTAGTTAGCCGGCGAATCAAAATGCTCTGGATAAGCAGCAGTATTGTTTTCGTTGTAAACGTTATATACAGGAGGGTTAACGAATGCCTGGAAGTAGGCATTGTTGTTAGGATTTTGGCGGTTGTAGTTCGAGAAGATGTTGTTCACACCTACATTCAGCCAGCTGGTAGCCTTTTGATCCAGACGAGCGCGGAAGTTGATACGGTCGTAGTTGGACTTACCATAGTTCATGATACCATCCTGGTAGAGGTAGTTGATACCTACCGAGTAGTTGGTCTTGTCCGTTGCACCCGATACATCCACAGCATGGCTGTGCATGAGGGCGTTCTTCGTGAGGGTCTTGTACCAATCGGTATCACCCGGGTAGTCGCTGCTCGATACAGGCACATAACCACGGGTATTCTGGAATGCCATGTTGCGCAGTTCCACATACTGATCCTTGTTGGCAAGCTTCATGATATTGGTCGGCACCTGGATACCTACATATCCCTTGTAGCTGACGTTCACGCGACCAAACTCACCCTTCTTGGTGGTAACGAGTACGACACCATTCGCAGCACGCACACCATAGATAGCGGCAGCCGAAGCATCCTTGAGGACGGTCAGCGACTCGATATCCTCGGCGCTGAGGAAGTCAATGTTATCCACAAAAGCACCATCTACTACGTAGAGTGGCTTAGCATAGTCACCAATAGAACCGACACCACGGATTTTAACATCAGGACTGGAACCTGGAGCACCGGATTGAGTGATTTGCACACCGCTGACCATACCCTGCAGGGCAGCCATCGGGCTGGAAGCAATCTGCTTGCTGAGTTCGTCACCCTTGACCGATGTGATAGGAGCGGTCAAGTCCTTGCTCTTGGCTACACCGTAACCAACGACTACGACCTCCTCCAGTTCTTCGCTGTCGGATTTCATCTTCAGGTTAATCACTTTCTTGCCATCCACAGCCACTTTCTCGGTCTTGTAACCGATGTAAGAGAATACAAGAGTAGCTTTCTCAGGTACGCTGAGTACATAGTTACCATCAAAATCGGTAACAGTACCAGTAGAGGAGCCCTCTACCAGAATCGAAACGCCGATGAGAGGTTCGCCCGTTTCGTCGATGACAGTACCTGTCACCTCGGTCTGCGCAAAGGCGAGAGACGCGGGCAAGAACGCCATCAGGAATAATAGGAAGTTTTTCATAATATTATTTAATTGTATAGTGTTTATTTTTCAACGCATTACGTCAGATTATTCGTATCTCAGTCCCAGTCGGTCAAGTCCTACCTGCACCTCCGGCGCACTCATGAATAGATGCCAAATCAGTCCCGAGCGATAGTTCTCAATCATCACTACGATAGGTCCCTGGTCAATTGCCAGATAGTGCGGAACGACCTGCAACTCAGGCTCCAGCGATGGGTTGTAGGCATCATAGAAACCATACTCACCAAAGACCTGGTCACCCAAATCCTCGTACAAATGGCGAATGACAGCCATACTCTCCTCAGGCGTATAGACGATGGACGAAACGGCCGCAGTAGGCGATACGGTACCATTGTCGCCTTCCGTTCCAGGATGGTGACTGCTGTAGCCCACCAGCGCATCATCCGAAGAGGTAAATCCCCACAGATCAGCACCATAACCCTTGTGTCCCTTCGGATTATGGAGGGCATATTGGTAGTGGATTTCGGCATGTGCCTTGTTGCGATCAAAGTAATTAACCACACCATCGGTCAGCCCGTGCGGATTCAGTCCCAACCACGAATAGTGGGTGAAGAAGAGCGGTCCTCCGTACTCCATACCCAGACTGAGTGGGATGCCGAAGTACTCCTTATTATTATAGTAGTAGGTGCTGGTCTTGTAGCATGCGTGGTACACCTCGGGACGAATCGGGTGAGTAGGCGAAGCCGCCGCAAGCACATAGGTGATGAAGCACTCGTCAAATCCCTTGATGCGGTGGTTCATCTTCCAGCCATAGTTCTTCGACCAATGCCAATAGAGCGAGTCCGTATCCTGTGTGTACCAATCCCACTCTACCTCGCGCCACATCTTGTCAACACGCTGAGCCACAGCCTGTTCTGCCTCTACCTCGCTATTGCGAAGCCACTCGCGAGCAACCAGAAGTCCCTCTACCAAAAAGGCTGTCTCCACCAAGTCACCACCATCATCGTAGCGGCTGAAGGGGTATGCCTGCTCGGTATCCGAACTATACCAATGACTCCACGCACCATGAAAACGCTCTACGCGATCCAGGAAGCGAGTAATGTTATCCAACTGACTGACAGCCTGTTCACGAGGGATATATCCGCGCTCGGCAGCAGCCACAATCGCCATAATGCCAAAGCCGGTGCCACCGGTAGTAACGATGTCACCATGACACTCCATATTATTACGCTCACGCGCGAGGCCATTATTGGGATTGATAAAGTCAGTAAAATAGCGGGAAGAATATAGTTCTACGGTATCCAGCAACGCCTCATCAGAAAGATGAGTGGTATGGGTGGAACAACTAATCAAAAGCATTGCTATGCAAATAGTTGCAATCGAGAGTACATGTTTCATGGTTATCAGAACCTATAAAATAGTTTCTTTTTTATTGATTATCAAGACAAAAGAACTATATTTTACAAGATTCATAGAACAACCTATACCATGTTCATTTAAACGACCGTAAAAAACGAACTAAGGCTGCCCCTCTCAGAGACAGCCTTAGAAGTACTGAATTATATGTCCAATTAAACGGTCGTTTAATTGGATTTATAGACAAAAAGTTATCAACTAAAATCCTTTACTAATCCATAAAATATAATTCAGTTTGTCAAAGGTCACGATGTTTTTCCTTTCGAGCACAAAGGTACAGCTTTTTTTTGACATGTGCAAATGTTTAGCCATTTTTTGCGCTTTTTTGACCAAAAAGAATTTTCAGGAGTGCGATAAGGGTGCGGTAAGGGGTCGGTAAGGCGCCTCTAAGGGGTCTCTAAGGGGTCTCTAAGGGGTCTCTAAGGGGTCTCTAAGGGGTCTCTAAGGGGGCGGGAATGTAGTGAAACAAGACTGAGAGCAGACTGAATCATGACCCTGCACTCCGCGAATCAAAGTTTGGAACTCCAGCGACGCAGGTAGGCATACCAGTCCTCCTCGGTGCGAGCCGCAGGAGTGTTCTCCTTCAGACCCGTAGCCACCAACCAGTATCGGATATAAGTAGCAGGGCGCAACAGTACTAGATTATTATTCTTATCCTGCACATTACCAGCCACATACTCCTTCGGCACATAAACGCCCAATCCGACTGTTTCCTTGGCGTACTTAACCGTGTCATTCACAGGATAAGCCGTGCCCCACGAGCCAACCAAACCACCCTCGATGAGGTAATTGTTGGCATTGGCTACAGGCACGCCCATCACACCGGTCACAAGGCAGTCGAGCGGCTCGTCCACCATCACCTCCACCATCACATCACGATGTCCGGAATACAGGGTATAGCGAGTGGTCAAGTCGTGCCGCTTGCCATCCGGCGCCAGCCATGCGGAGTCCACAACCTCGCAGACCACATGCTTGGCATCCTGCTCCACGATGCGCTGTGTGCGGCAGAGCACGTCATCAAAGTGAATCATCTTGCTGCCGTTCCATGGCTTGCACGCACCTACGCCGATAGCACCGCTAACTCGCAGAATATCATCGCCAAAGCCATTCTCCAACTGTTCATCGGTAGGATACCACTTGCAGGCATCTAGTTCGAGCCGAGGCGTGCGCTTGGCATAGATATCGATGGTCTGCTTCTTGTCAAAATAGATGCGGTATGCCATGTACGCGGACTCAAACGCCACACCATGATGGTGCATCTGATTGTAACTATCCTCGCCCGGGTAGAACGACACCTCCGTAGCCTGCTGGATAAAGTAGTTTTTGCCCTCTGCGGTATGCGGCACAAAGCCCTCGACGGGCGTTTTGCTCTTGCGATACATCTCGGCAAAAACACCGGGGACAGGCTTCACGGCGTGGCACGCGGTGAGCGCGCCAGTGAGCACTGTCCCCAGTAAAAGTGGTAAAAAGATATTCTTACTCATTGATGTGAAGATCTTCGCAGGTTGCAGCATCAATCTCCAGCGGTTGACCCTTCTCGCAGTCGATGAAGATGTCGCTGGCATGCAGACCGCGTGTCTGAGCAAAGATAGCACCATAGGTAGCAGTCATGTGCACGTTACGCAGGGTCACGTTCTCAATCTTCTGCTCGGGCAGACCATTGAAGTGGATAGCAGTCTTGGCACCCTTGCAGATGATATCCTCAATCACGATATTGCGGAAAGCAGGAGTGGTCTCGTCAGCCACAGGCACAGGAGCGGCAGCGCGAGCAGCAATCTCCTCGGGAGTCTCCTCACCGGCAGCCTTGCCACCATAGAAGAGGTTGAAGACCAGACCCTCGTTGGGGATGTCGGTCATATTGACATTCTTGACATAGATATTCTCCACTACGCCACCACGACCACGGGTCGATTTGAAGCGCAGACCTACATCTGTACCGATGAAGAGGCAACCATCCACAGCCACGTTACGAATGCCACCAGACATCTCAGATCCCACTACGAATCCACCATGTCCGTGATAGACAGTACAGTTGTTGACGAGCACGTTCTCAGTAGGAATACCCAGGCGACGACCGTCCTCGTTCTTACCGGACTTCATGCAGATAGCATCATCGCCCACATCAAAGGCGCAACGCTCGATGAGCACGTTCTTGCAGCACTCGACATCCACACCATCACCATTCTGGCTATACCATGGGTTACGAACGCTCAACTGACTGAGAGTCAGGTTCTCGCAACGGAATGGGTGAAGATTCCATGCAGGGCTGTTCTCAAAACAAACGCCCTCCAACAGCACGTTCCGGCATTGCTCAAACTCCAGCAATACCGGACGCAAGAACGAGCGGATAGCCTCCCAGTCTGCATCGGTAGCATCCTCGGGCAGCACAGGCACATTCTGATCCTGGCACAGGGTAGCCGCATACAGCGAAGCCGAATCAGGATACCAGGTCTGCTTCTCCTCATTGACCACGCCGCTCTGGATCTTCTTTTTCCACTGAGCACCAGTCACTTTACCCTTCTTGAGCGGACGCCAAGCATAGCCGTTACCATCAAAGGTACCATGACCGCAGATGGCGATATTCTCGGCCTGGAAAGCCGACAACGGAGATTGTACACGCTTGGTATTCAGACCCTCAAACAGAGCATCCTTGATAGGATAGAGGTTGAAGTCTTCACTAAAGATAATGAGCGAGTTCCAATCGGCATAAAGGCGCACATTGCTCTTGAGCACAATCGGACCAGTGGTATATACACCTGCCGGAATCAGCACCGTACCACCACCCTCGGCAGTACACTTATCGATAGCCGACTGGATAGCCTCGGTAGAGAGAGCCACACCGGTAGCATCCGCACCAAAATCCAATACATTGAACGTACGATTAGGAAAAGTAGGAAGCTTAACCGACAACTCAAATGGAGCAGTCTCGGTCAAAGCATCCACCTCACTCTGTGTAATCTTCTGATAATGATTACCACTACAAGCCATCAACAACAGCGAGGCAAGGAAAAATACAGTCTTTTTCATGATCTAATTAGGATTTATACTTGGTTTATCTATTATTCACGGTGCAAAGGTACAAATATTTTCTGATATACAGGTCAAAAAATTGACACATTTAGGCAAAAAATTGACACATCTTAAAATAAATAGCCCATCTTGACGTAGAAATTTGCCCACTTGGCATTATCCTGCTGGATATAGTGCTTCTCGTTGACCGGCATAGCCCAATCGACAGAGAGAACGAAATTCTCGTTCATTGCCACCTTCAGTCCCAGTCCAGCCGCCATATGCGGACGATAGATTTCGCTCGATTTGAAGTTGAAGAAGTCCGACACCTGCCATCCTTTAGACTGCACCTCTTCGTCCTCCGCCATTGCCTGACGAACTGCCTGCTCGTCCACCTTCATGGGCTGCGTCACCATACCCAAATCGAAGAACGGATTGAGGCCGATATAGAAATGCTGGCTCTTGATGTCAAAATCTACCACTCGGAAACGAAACTCGATATTGGCAAACGCAAAACCATTCGCCAAGATGCGATGTCGCAGGACACCGCGCAGCGAACTACCACCACCCAACCCCTCGTAAATCATACGCTGGATGAAGAGCGTATTGAGATACGTATTCTGATAGAAAGGCGATTTGCCAGCAATATTATTCTGAATACCAATACGATAGGCGAAAATCACGCGATCACGATAGCATGGCACATAGTGACGAAAATTGGCATTGATCTGCAGGTGATTAAAGCCCGCCGACGCCTGCTGACCATACGACGCATTGAACGCCGCCGTATAGGTAAGGAACGCATCGGCATAGATGCCGCTATTGGGTCCCTGGCGCTTGTCACGCGAGTCGTAAGTCAAACCCACGCGCACGTATGGATGCCAACCGCCATTCGCTTCCTCCCGGGACATGATGCCCCAGTCCAGATACTTCTGATACAAGCCTTTCACCTCCGGCAAACGCTTGTCGCCCTTTTTGTTGCGATTGAGTTTATCGATCTGCACCTCCTGATTGATATAGCCGAGCACACCCAGACCGGCATTCCACTTCAGATTCTTGTAGATGGTACCCTCGATATCACCGGCGATACGCACCAAGTCGCGACGGAACTTATAGAAAGCACGCGTCTGGTAGGCAGCCATATCCATCTTGTCGGGATTATAGACCTGCTCACCATTCACCTTGTGATACGCAGAGGAGTGAAAAGCCTGGTTATACACCGACTGGTAGCCATTGTAGCCATAGAAGTCGCACATAGCATCCGGCAGGTAGGTTGCATCGAGCACCAAGTTGTGATTGGGTATCAGGTACTTAGAATCATATCGAAAGCGGAACACACCCGAATTGGTCGTCGTATATGCAGCCTCCATATACATCGAGTGGATATACTCCGGATACTGGCTACCATCACCGTAATAATAGACATTCGCCAAGGCACCACCCTGAAAACCGCAATCCGCATCGTATGCCACAGATGGCAGGATTCCGAAATTCCATCCGGTCTTAATCTTTCTACCCAATGAGTCCACCTCTACCGGTTTGGGCTGACGCTTTGCCGAAGCCGACCAGGGAAGCAACATCACGAAAAGCAGGAATACAATACACTTTCTCATATCATACTATATTTATTATCTATCTGGAAACCAACGATTAAAGCATGCTTAGCGCCCACGACAGGGCGACTCCAAGATACGTACCTATCGCATAGCCGATCAATCCAATCACAATACCGGAAATCAGCACACGCTTATTACCCATAGCCCCCACCACAGGCGGCACGAAGGGTGGCGAGCAGAGCAGCGCCACCTGGCTGACAGTGAAGAGGTCTCCGCTGACGTGCGCCACGCGACAGAAGAGCAGGTGCAGAATGCCACCCACCACGATAATCCATGCCACAAAAGCACCAATCATCAGCGCCCCACCACTCACACTATGCCAATCAAAGAGCGACGCCACTATCACACTAAAAATCAATATAAAGAACATACCCAACTCAAAAGTCTTGGGTAGTGCACGTACCTTGTCTGAGAACGAGGCGCAGATAGCCAATGTGGTGATAGTGAGAATCACCACCAGTTCGTTGAGCGTACCGGTGAGCAGCAATGCCAGTCCGGCTCCAATAGCCAGAAACAGCACACTCAATCCCAAGCCTATCAGCATTCCACCGATATTAGTACGCGAGGTCATACCGGCATAATCCTCCACATCACGAAACTGAATTTCCTCATTCACATTGCGAATGACTGCTGACTGCGAGGCATCATTGTAGGGCAATAAACGACGGAAAACACGGTAGCCACCTCCAATGATAAAGAAAATATACGGCGTAGTGAGCACCATCTCAAAAGCCAACACAATAGCCATCACCGACTTATCCACACCCAGCGAAGCGCCCAAAGCATTAAAATTCATCGTACCACCGGTATAGATACCCATCATCATAGCAGCAACCTTCTCAAACTCAGGTATATCCGCTTCACGGAACACAAAGAAACCGGACACTACCGCAGTCAATACCGCCAGCACACCACCGACCAACGACCACAAGGTCTTGGGTAGCGCGCGAGTCCATAGGCGGAAATCGCAGTTGAACAGCATCAGCGGAATAGCCAACGGCACTACCACATTCATAATCGTAGATTGCCACTTACCAAATAATATGCCAGCCTCGGACTCCGCTGGGAAAGAGCATACACCACTGAGCGCCAGCACTATACCTACAGCATAGGCAAGCAACACAGTGCCAACCTTTTGCGCCCAGGTCCAACGGCGAAAAGCCGCAATGATGAGCACTGGAGCCAACAAATAAACAGCAATCACTATATAAACTCGTACCATAACAGATTATGATTTTAAGATTCGACACTGGTAGCACCATTCTTGCCACCCCCTCGAGAACATCCCAACCAGTCCCAACGAGAGGGTGTAGAATATCAGTTGCAGCACATACTGAATGGAATTATGAAAAGCCCGATCCTCCACCATTCGTCTGACAAAGAGCATCGGTAGCCAAATCACCATAGACCCTGCTGCGCACACCAGTGCCAACGGAGCCAACAGGCATAGCATCGCTATCCGCAGCCATCTATGAGACACCACGGGTTTCTGCTCCTCACCATGCGTCCATACCAGCGAATACATAGCCGGAGTCAGTTTCTCACGCAAGGCATTGATCTGGCGAGAAAGGGGTTCACCATTATCATCCACACGTATCGGCTGCCCTATCGTGATATCCAATCGATCCCACAAATGGAAGAAATCGCCATAATTGACGCCCACCGGCACTATATACACCTTATCTATTGTCTGACGAGCCTGCAACGCAATACGGAAGATGCCCTTACTCAATGGTATAATCAGACCTCGCTCCGCACGATGCGTTCCCTCGGAGAAGATACAAAACGACATGCCACGGCGCAGCGCCTCGGTTGCCATATCAAATGTCTCGTCGTTGTGCCTCACCGCCTCAACGCCATCACGCATGCGACGAATAGGAATAATCTTAAAGAAAGCCAATACGCGCGCGAGCGCGCGACTATTAAATATGTCTGCCCTGGCGGCAAACACCTTGGCTTGTGGGGACATCGACAGCACAGCCATCGCATCACAGAGTGCATTGGTGTGATTGGGAGCGAAGATAACGGCTCCATCCGTCGGGATATTCTCTATCCCCCGACACGCATAGCTGCGATACGAACGACGAAACACCCAATCAACATATGGTCGCAAGAAACCATATGCCCAAGGCGTATCCAATGCTGTAAACCGAGTTTTCATAGTCATAACCTCATTACCTATGCAATAATATAGCAAGTGAGGAACCTATAGAAGGTTCCTCACTCTTAGTGATCCATGCAGGATTCAAACCTGCAACCCCCACATCCGTAGTGTGGTACTCTATTCAGTTGAGCTAATGGACCCCTCATAAAAAAGCCAGTTAGACTTAGTTGGCGGTGCGGACGAGACTCGAACTCGCGACCTACGGCGTGACAGGCCGGTATTCTAACCAACTGAACTACCGCACCAATGTTTGGTCTGTCCAACTGACTTAATTTTCGTTATTTCCGAAATCGAGTGCAAAGGTACTGCTTTTTTTTGATATACGCAAATATTTTGCAAAAAAAATGCAAAAAAAATGCAATTTCCCCATTATTTACGGCAAAAACATGGTATCTATGCCGTAAATAACAGGGGAAACATACAAATCAGAGCATCAAACGGTCTGGTTGACCGTCCAAGTGAAGGCTCGAACGCCGACCTCCTTGTTGCGGGCATCCAGTTTCTGTACAGCCTCCAGCAGATCAGGCACCTTCTCGTCCTCAACTACGGTCATCACGCAGGAGTTCATCTCGGGCCAAGTATGGGTACCACGGCGCGGTTCACCGCCATTGGTGCCCCTACCCTGCACCTGCTCAAAGAAGGTAAAACCCTTTATACTCAATACATCCAGCATATACTCAACACGCTCGGTGTTGGCCTGGTTAAATACAATCATTACGCACTGCATACTATTTTTTCACTTTAATATTCATGAAAATAAAGTTCTTACGTGCCTCAGTAGCCTTGTCTCGCTCGCCATGACGGGAGAAGAGACCATACAGGACAGGCACCACATATAGAGTCAGGAAGGTAGATACAGTCAGACCACCAATAACGACGATACCCAGCGGTTGCCACATCTCGGCACCCTCACCGGCACTAACCGCCATTGGCACCATACCGAGTATGGTAGTGAAGGCAGTCATGAGCACCGGACGCAGACGACTCTCACCGGACATTTGGATGGCAGTACTCAGTTCGTTGCCGCGCTCACGCATCAGGTTGATGTAGTCCACCAACACGATACCATTCTTCACCACAATACCGACGAGCAGCACCAGACCCAAGGCACCAATCATATCCAACGTTGTATGACTGAGCCACAGCGCAATGCTGACACCCGAGAGTGCAAACGGGATAGTGAACATGATGATAGCCGGCTTCACGAGCGACTCGAACTGCGATGCCATCACGATATACACAAGCAAGATGATGAGAGCGCCCAACAATCCCATCTTGCCGAATGTATCACTTTGCGTCTCAACGGTACCACCAAATTGAGTCATGTATCCGACAGGGAGGTCTAACTCCGGTAGCACCTTCTCCTCAATCTCCTTTGCCAACTCACCGAGCGAAGTGTTGTATGGTGTCACCTTAATAGTCACAATACGCTGACGAGCCTTACGCTCGATGGTAGGTGGAGCCCAATACTCACCCACGGTGCAGACCTCGCTAAGCTTAACCTTGGCACCCGTAGGTGTAGGAATAGTCATGTTCTCAATGTCGGAAATGGAGTTACGATCTTCCTCCTTGAGGCGCACATAGATTCCGTATTCCGATCCATCCTCCTTCAAATAACCGGCAATCATACCATTCACGCGGTTTCGCAGGTAGGTAGAGATGGTAGCCGAGCTCAGTCCCAGACGACTGGCCTTCTCCTTATCCACGGTAATCTTAATCTCAGGACGGTCGTCTTCACGGCTGATATTCACATCACGTGCTCCAGGCAGTTCCATGATGAGTTGACGTGCCTGTTGTGCCAATTGTGAGGTTTTATCGAAGTCGTATCCGTAGATTTCCAAGTCACAGGTATTGCCACCAGCGCCACCCATTCCGGATGACACAGCAGCCTGATACTCTGTAATTTCCGGATAGCGTGCCATCTCCTGACGCAGCACCTCTGCAATCTCCCAGATACTGCGGTCACGCTCCCACTTCTTGTTACAACGAATAGTCATGCTGATCTTATTGTTCATTGTAGAGTTGAATAGGGCAGCGATAGATGCATCGTCGTTGGAACCAGCGGTGGTAGAGATGAGCTCTATCTCCGGCACCAGTTCGATGAATCGAGCCTCCAATGCACGTGCGGTTTTCAGACTCTCTTCGATGCGTGTACCTTGCTGCAGTTTCACGGTGACACTGAGACGACCATTATCCTGCTGCTGCATAAAGTCCGTACCAATCCAGCCCAAATAGAACGGGGTCAGCGAAACAACAAACAGCGCAAAAAGTGTAATCAGAGTAATCGCCTTATGACGAAGGCACCAACCCAGCGAGCGGGCGTATGCGCGATCCAATTTGTCCAGCATAGCCACCACGGTACGATCGTAGAAGGACTTCTTGCTCACCTCATCGTCCACGAGATTACCCTCTGCATCCACATGTACCTTCTTGGCCTTTAGCCACTTAGAGCACAGCATAGGGGTAAGGGTGATAGCCACCACGGTAGAAGTACAGCACACGATGGTAACAATCCAACCCAACTCATGGAACATGATACCAGCCTGACCATTGATCATCGTCAGCGGCACGAACACAGCTACGAGCACAAGAGTAGTAGCAATAACGCTGACCCAAACCTCGTTGGTGGCGTAGATAGCTGCATCACGAGGATTCTCACCACGCTCTACGTGACGCGTGATATTTTCCAGCACCACAATCGCATCGTCCACCACCATACCAATCGCAATGGTCAACGAGCACAACGAGATGATATTCAGGCTGGATCCTACAGCGAACAGATAGATAAACGCAACAATCAGCGCAATAGGAATGGTGATACCGATGATAACCGTTGCACGCCAGCGACCGAGGAAGAACAAAACCACAAGCACGACGAAGAGCAAAGCATACATCACGGATTCCTCCAGCGAATTGATAGAGTTCTGGATATTCTCGCTCGACTCATAAATCTTCTCAATCTTGACATCGGTCGGCAATTGCTTCTGCATCTTGTCCAACTCGGCATGAACCTGCTGACAAACCTTAACTGTATTGGCACCGGTCTGTTTAGAGATGACCAAACGAACAGCCTCACGACCATTGGTTTTCTCGTCCAGGCACAGATCCTTGATGGTATCGCGCACGGTAGCAATATCACGAATGAAGACCTGTTGCCCCATAGGTGACATCGACACCATAAGGTCCTCAATCTCACGACTCTCGATAAACTCTGAGCGCACCTGCATCTGGTATTGCTGTTTCATCATCTTGACGGTACCGGAGCTGAGGTTGAGGTTGTTGGCAGAAATAACCTGTCCCACCTGCTCAATCGTCAATCCATACGCATCCAGTTTCTGCTGGTCGATATCCACATACACATAGCGGTCGGGCTCACCCGAGACCGAAATATTACCGATACCATCGATGTGGTTGAGTTGCGGCACAATCTCATCGTCCAAGATCTTATCCAGTCCAGGATAGGTCTCATCCGCCGTGATTGAATACATGGCGATAGGCATGGCCGAGGTGGAAAGCTTAAAGATGATAGGTGTACCACAGCCATCCGGCAGATTATCCTTGGTCATATCCACAAACGAGCGGATATCGTTGACCGACTCGTCGATGTTAATACCCCACTCAAATTCCAGCGTCACCATGGACATATTATCCTTGGATGTAGAAGTGATATGCTTGAGGTGATCTACGGAGTTAAGCGCATTCTCCATGATTTTGGTGACGTTGGTCTCAATCTCGGATGCAGACGCACCGGGATAAGTAGTCATCACCGTCACATAAGGTGGATCCATCTCAGGGAACTGATCCACAGGCAATTGGACGTAACTGAATAGTCCAATCACTATCACGGCAACGAAGATGAGCGCAGTCGTTACCGGCTTTAGTATCGCGGTTTTATAAATTGCCATAGTTTTTTATTATTGAATCGTTGAATTGATGAACTGTATTATTCAACTACATTAATCTTAACGCCATCCACAAGTTTATGCTGACCCACAACGATAAGCTCCGCACCCTCGGTGATTTCCGGAGCAAAGATCTCCAGCTCCTCGTCAAAGCGTTGACCCAAAGTAACGCTCACACGCTTGGCATAACCATTCTCGTTGAGGAACACATAGCGCTCGTTTGAGCCCACCAGTTTCTCCACAGCCTGATAGGGGGCACAGATGGTTTTCTCCTTACCAAGTCCCAGAGTAGTAGTTACATACATACCTGGGCGAAGGAGTTCCTTCTGGTTCGGAATAACCACCTTGCACTGGAAAGTGTGGCTCTGGGCATCTACGGTAGGATATACGACCTCGATGGAAGCAGGGAAGTCCTGATCCGGATAGATATCCGAGTGTATAGTCAGCTTCATACCCTCCTTAACCATAGGGAAATAGCTCTCCGGCACAGCGATGAGCGCCTTCAGTTTATTGATCTGGGTCATCACCAGAATAGGTTGACCACCATAGAGTTCGCCATCCTCGTAGTTCTTGGCAGCGATAACACCACTAAACGGAGCCTTGACGTAGGTATTGGTTTGCAGGAAATCGAGCGACTCCTTGGTCTGATCGTAGCTGAGCTTGATCTGGTCGTAGTTTTGCTGGCTAACCGATCCAGAAGCAAGCAGAGCCTCCATGCGTCGCAACTCTATCTCCAGATTACCAAACGCCAACTTGGTGGTCTTGTATTGGTTCTGATCCATGCGAACCAAGTCTTGACCGGCATTCTTGCGATCGCCCACCTCTACATAGATGTGCTCAATCTTACCCGTGAGGGACGGAGCGATATTCACGGTCTGGTATCCCTGCAGATTGGTAGAGATATTGATCTCACGCTGAATCTCGTGAGGCGTCAGCACACGAGTTTGCACTTGCTCCACACGTTCTTCTTCTACCACAGCGGTGGTTTTCTCTTGTTTGGTGCAGCCGATGACGCTCAGCGCCAATGCAGCCACATAAAAAATCTTTTTTGTCATATCCTTGTTATTCTATTTATTTCGGGTTGTTGAGGAATTTATCAAGTTCTACATAGGCTTCCACCAGGTTGAGAACTGCCTGAACATAAGTCGATTGTGCAGAGATGAGGTCGTTGCTAGCATTGGTGAGCTCCAGCGAGCTGGCAGCACCCCAATTGTATTTATTGATGACATTCTGCATCACACGTTGTGTCACGTCGATGTTCTCATCCTCGTTGACATATGTCTCGTAGGCATTAGCCAGATTGAAGCGAAGTTGGCTATGCTGGATATTGAGGTTGTCGGTAGTCTCGGAGAGGGTATTGCGTGCCTCCTGCAGGGCAATTTTCTTCTCCGTGACACCAGCGGCACGCTTACCACTGGACCAGATTGGCATAGACACGCTGACAGCCACCATGTTAGGAGGGGTCATATTCATACCACCCTCCTGGAAATTATGACGGTAGTTGTACTGGTACTGTGCGCCGATGGTAGGACCATATGCCCATGCTGCCATGTGCACATTCATCTTAGCCAGATCCACATTCTTCTCCAGCATTTGGTAATTGTAATTATTGTGGATATTAAAGTCCGAACTGAGCAGATTGAGAGTCTCACCCGCATTGAGCACGTTGTCAATCTTGTCGGCAAGAATGAGATTGGTAGCCGCATCTACATCCAGCAGCACGCGCAGGGCGTTGTATGCAAGGAATACGCTCAGTCTATTGGCATTGATGTTGTTTCTCAGCGCATTAACTCGTACACGAATCTGGTCGGCCTGGGTTTGCTCGGCAGCACCCACCTCTACCATTTTCTCGGTTTGCGAAGCCAAACTCTGCAGGTTAACCAGACTGGAATCCATCAGACTCACCACGCTCTCCAACGCCAGAACCGACATGTAGGCATTCATCACATTGGCACGCAACTCAGCCTCAGACTGTTCACGACTGATGTCCTGCATCTGAATAGCGATATTCTGCAGCAAAGCACCCACAATGGCCTGACCATTGAGTCCAATAGATGCCGTCACGCCAGCGGTCATGTAGTCCGGCATTGTGATTTCAGCAGGACCGGAACTGGCGAACAACAGCTTTGCCACCTCGGGATATGCCATCGTAAACCTGGCAATATCCATCTTCTGCTCATCAGTCATCTCGGTCGAGCTGCTGCCTGCGCCAAACTGCATCTTGTAGTTGAACATATTGATATACTGCGCCGAAGCATCTACCTGCGGCAGCATAGCGGCAATGGTTTGCCAACGCTGCGCATGTGCTTTTTTGACTTCGAGCGAAGCATTCTGCAGAGAGCGGTTGTGCTCTACGGCATATTGTTGCGCCTCAGCCAAAGACAGCACTAACTGACTCTCAAAATGCTGCTCAGAGACCTTGTCGAGCAGGTGCTGCTGGGTATTGGCATCCTGAGCCGCTACCATGGCTGCCATCGTCAGCAAGCCACAAATCATTACAACAAATCTTTTCATATATCTTTCTTTAACATTTAATTCTACACATTCGTCAACTTCTGCAATCCCTGTTCGCTGACGATTCCTCGAATCACAAGGTCAACGGTAAAGACGCTCAGCTCAGCAAAATTATCCATCTGCCCCAGGCGGTTGATGTTGTTGAGCGCCTGCTGATTCATCTCCGCCAGCAGCGCGCCGCACAGATGAGCATCCAGATCGGCACGAAAATCGCCCTCGGCTTTACCACGCTCGAGCAAACGCGTCATGTATTCCTTATTTATTCGCGCGAGCGCGCTCGTGTGAGCCTCCATGAGTTGCGGATAGTATTTCTTGAGGTCGTAGAGTAGTGGTGGTACGCGACGCACGTCCTTCATCTTCTCCGCTGCCTCAAGAAAATGCAGCATCACCTCCATCGCAGAGACGTGGTTTTCCTCGTTCTCAACGGCACAATTCCGAACATGATTCTCATGCCGAAGCAGCATGGCCTCCACCAGTTGATCCTTCGTCTCAAAGTACTGGTAGAAAGTCTTTTTGCTGATGCCAAGTTCGTGGCAGATGTCGTCAATACTACAACTGCGAATGCCGACCTGATTAAACAGTTCGGCAGCCTTTTTGATAATATTATCCTTCACCTCATTCATAGTTGTATTCTTGGGTTCATTCATTCGGAGTGACAGCCAGCATGCGACACTCACCAAATGCGGCTGCAAAGGTACTGCTTTTTTTTGACATATGCAAGCATTATGGAAACTTTTAACACTTTTTTAGTTTCCAAGTCAACAAAGTGCATGTTTTACAGCATCTTTTTCATACAAATCATTGCTGTCAGACACACGGACAACTCCCGAGAGAAAAAAGAAAAATTACATAGTTAACTCATGGGCGTACTTGGCATAGTTGCCTAATATTTGCGGCTGCGGTGGTGGCAACTGAGACTGAATCGGAGGAATCGAAGGAAGGGACGGAGGAAGTAGAGAAAGAAGATGAGGGGGTC
>JAZRVR010000011.1:0-5063 GCA_045599285.1 Paludibacteraceae bacterium
GTGAATACATAAGGATTCTTCATGCAGGACAACCTGCAAAAATCATACGAATTTTAATCGTCTGAATCGAAAAATCCTCGTAACCGACTAATTTACAATAATTTCAAAGAACAATTCCCGATTTTAATGGGACAGTAATGAATTAGAATAGCTTATGCTCAGCATTACCTACATATTCCATAGGCAATGCTTCCAGTTGATCCACGACTTGAAGCGCACGCATGGCTCGGTGCCCGTGAGTGGCTTGACCGCCTCCCAACGCAGCATCTTATGCCTATGCACTATGCAGGATGGGGTGGCTCTTTACCGCCCATTCCGGAGGATATTAAAGTTTCGATAAATAGAGTAGAGTTATGAACTATGGAGGAACCGATTCTTAACACACATAATAAAGAGGAATACGCGCCTGCGCACACGGCAGAGCATCTGCTTAATCAGACGATGGGGCGGATGTTTGGTTGCGAGCGTAGCCGAAACGCGCACATCGAGCGCAAGAAGTCTAAGATAAACTGGATTCTTCCTGCGTGCCCAACGTCTGAGCAGATTGCCGAGATAGAGCAGCGCATGAACGAACTGATAGCAGCCGACCTGCCTGTTCGTTTTGAGTTTGTGGATAGGGAGCATATACCTGCCGGTGTGAAATTGGATAAGTTGCCGGAGGAAGATGTTGCTGCAATATGGCGCAATTGCTGCCCGGCCGAACATGCATTATAACACAAAAAAATAGAGAACCTATGAATGATTCAAAACCGAGATATGAGATCTTGGACGGACTGAGAGGCGTAGCGGCGCTGATGGTGGTGATGTTTCACCTGTTTGAAACCTACAGCAAGGGGCCGGCGTATCAGATTATCAACCACGGCTATCTGGCTGTGGACTTCTTTTTCGTATTGTCGGGCTTCGTGGTGGGCTATGCCTACGACGACCGCTGGGACCGCATGAGCATGTGGGCTTTCTTCAAGCGGCGACTGATCAGGCTTCACCCGATGGTGGTGATGGGCGTAGTAGTGGGAACGCTGCTGTTTTTCCCGAGCGCATGCCCGGTGTTCAGCAACGTGCTGACCTGCGAATGGTGGCAGTTTGCGCTATGCATCGTATTGGGCCTGCTGATGATCCCGTGCCCCAACAACCTCGATATCAGAGGTTGGGGCGAGATGAGCAGCCTGAACGGCCCGAGCTGGTCGCTTACTTTCGAATATATCGCCAATATCCTGTATGCGCTGGTGTTGAGACATCTGCCCACGTGGCTGCTGGCGATCCTGATGGCCGGTTGCGCCTTCTTTACGCTCGACCTGACGCTGGGCTGGGACGTATTCGGCCTGTTTGAGGAAGCCAAATACAACGTGATAGGCGGCTGGAGCATCAACGCGCAGCAGATGTACGTGGGCTTCACGCGCTTGCTGTATCCGTTCTTGTGCGGTATGGTGATCAGCAGGCTGCTCCGGAAATGCCAGACGGCCGAGAACCCGAGCGGCAGCCCGATTCGCGCCAAGCACGGCTTCCTGCTGACGTCGCTGGCGATCATCGTATTGCTGGCTATGCCTTGCCTGGGCGGCAAAGAGTGCGCGCTGGACGGCGCCTATCAGGCCGTATGTATTCTGCTGATTTTCCCGCTGATCGTCATGACGGGCGCCGGAACGCAGCCTGTGAGCGCCAGGGGCATGAAAGTGTGCAGATGGCTGGGCGACATCAGTTACCCGCTGTATATCACGCATTATCCGCTGATGTATCTGCAGATGTCGTGGGCATGGACGCATATGGATTCGGCCCCGATGTGGATGCACGTGTGCGTAGCGGTATCGATGATGATCGCATCCGTAGGTATGGCTTGGATGCTTCATAAGATGTACGAACTGCCGGTAAGGAAATGGCTGACCGAACATTGGAAATAAGCCGACAGCAGGTTCCGGAACCGGACAAAAAGAACAAAAAAAGGACATGAAGACCTATCTGGACTACTTCCACGAACTGACGCAGATACCCCGACCTTCACACCACGAGGGCCGCGTAGCCGACTACCTGTGCCGCTTTGCGGCAGAGCACGGGCTGGCCTGCAGGCGCGATGCGAATAACTGCGTAGTAATAGAGAAAAAAGCGTCGGCGGGCTATGAAGAGGCCGAGCCGGTAGTGATCCTCAACCATATGGACATGGTGTGCGTAGCGGAAGAGGGCTACTTGCGCGACGGGCGAGCGTACGACCCGCTGCAGGATGCGATACGGCCGTATGTGGAGACCGACAGCGAGGGGCACCGATTGGAAAAACCATCTGGAATCCGTCCGGCATTGTAAAGAAGTATTGTAATTAGTGAAAATTATGAAGAAAATCCTTTTATTCCTCCTTTCGTTCAGCTTGCTCGCTTGCACCTCGCAGACGAAGGTAAAACCCGACAGAACCATGATTGTTCGTATTAGTGAAATTGAGGTTTATCCCGAGTACCTCACAGAGTATCTGGATGCAGCCCATAACGTGGGTGCTACGTCCGTGAAGGTAGAACCCGGTGTGATTTGCATCTATCCCATGCAGCAACTCCGCGACAGTTGCCAGATTCGTATTCTCGAAATCTATGCATCCCAGGAGGCATACCAACATCATATTCAGACGGAACATTTCCAGACCTACAAGCAAGGCACGCTTCACATGGTTAAGAACCTCGACCTCGTGGACATGCGCCAGATGGCTCCGGAAACGCTACCGCTCATTTTTAACAAGGCACAATAATGAAACATTTTCTATCAACCCTTTTATTTGCTTTAGCTATGGCAACAACTATATCCGCTCAATCGCTCAATAGCGCTTGGCCGAAGGGTAATCCGAACGACGCCTATGCGCAGTATTTTACGGGGCATAGTTTCCTTGCTCCTATCCAGCCCAAGAACCTCGCGGATGGTGAAAAGACCATCCAGAGTTATGCCAATGTTACCTTCGAACCCGGTTGTCGCAACAACTGGCATGTGCATCATGGCGCACGTCAGATACTGATTTGCGTGAGTGGAGAAGGTCTCTATCAGGAGTGGGGCAAACCGGCTATCCTCCTCCATGCAGGCGATATCATCGACATCCCCGAAGGCGTAAAGCATTGGCATGGTGCTACCGCAGGCTCGTGGTTCCAGCACTTAGCGAGCCATGTGCATGTCTCCGACCCTGAGAGCAACGAATGGCTCGAACCCGTCACGGACGAGCAATACGCAGAGGCGAATAGGATGTAATAATGCTTGGATAGAGTAGAGTTATAAACTATGGAGGAACCCATTCTCAACACACATAATAAAGAGGAATATGCGCCTGCGCACACGGCAGAGCATCTGCAATCTATGACATACGAAGAATACTTAGCTCAACAACAAGCCATTGGTGAGGAGCAGTCGGACGATAGCTGCTTCCTGACCGACCTGCCGGAAGGTCAGTTTGTGCGTGGGCATTAATAGGCCGAAGTCAGTTTTCGTAAATGTAATATCTCAAAAATGAACAATAATGGTGTAATTTTTCATTTTTGCCTCAAATTATTTGGAAATGTCAAAAATTTTTAGTAGCTTTGCAGCCCAAAGTGTTGCAAAGAAATTTGTAAATTTTAAAAACAGGCAAAATTATGGGCATTTATATCAATAAAGGTAACGAAAACTTCAAAGGTGTAATCAACGGCGAGTACGTTGATAAGACCGGCATGATTGAAGTCATCAATAAGACGCTCAACACCGAGCGCCGTTATACGTGTGTGACCCGTTGTCGTCGCTTTGGTAAGTCAATTGCGTTGAAGATGTTGTGCGCCTATTATGACAAATCTTGTGATAGCCGGAGTTTGTTTGAAGGATTGGAGGCTAAAAATTGTCCTACCTTTGATGAGCACTTGAACAAGTATCCGGTCATTACTCTTGACTTAACCTCGATTATCACTCGTTATCGTTCTGATAAGGATATTGTTGATCGCATGCAACATGATATAAAAGAGGATGTGTTGGCGGCATATCCCGATGTGAAGACCAAAGAGAGTGATGATTTGATGGCTGCGTTGTTGACTATTGCAAATCAGACCGGCGAACGTTTCATTTTCTTGATTGATGAATGGGATGCTATTCTACGTGAGTTTGCTCATGACTCCGAAATTACGTTGCAATATGTAGATCTGCTGCGTCGATTATTCAAAGGTGACGACTCGTCACGCGTTTTTGCAGGGGCATATATGACCGGTATTCTGCCCATTAGAAAATATGATACTCAGTCAGCTCTTAATAACTTCCGTGAGTATTCGGTGATTCAACCTGGAAAGTTGGCTAAGTATTTTGGCTTTACTCCGGACGAGGTGGCAAAACTGGCAGCGAACTCGGACGTGTCGGTGGAGGATCTGAAGGCTTGGTATGATGGTTATACTATAGGAAACGAACCGTCTATGTACAATCCTTATTCGGTAATGGAGGCGATTGCGAATGAAGATTGTGGTAATTTCTGGTCGAAGACCGCTGCGTATGATTCGGTCTCTACCTATATTAAGATGAACTTTGATGGTCTCAAGGATGATGTCATCAAGATGTTGGCAGGTGGTCGTTGCCGAGTGAATACGACTAAATTCCAAAATGATCTTTCGGTCGTTACCAGTAAAGACGATGTGCTTACTGTGTTGATTCACCTTGGTTATCTTTCGTATGATAAAGAACGCGAAGAGTGCTATATCCCCAATAAAGAGGTACGCATCGAGATGACCAATGCTGTGGAGGCAACGGATTGGAAGCGACTGATAGATGCGCTTGCTGCATCAGAGAAACTGCAGGAAGATACTCTTGATGGAAACGCAGATGCCGTGGCTCGTGGTATAGAACTTGCTCATGATGCCAATACCAGCATCCTTTCGTACAACGATGAGAACTCGCTAGCTTGTGTACTGACAATCGCCTACTATCATGCGATGAACGACTATATCATCCATCGTGAACTCCCCACAGGCAAGGGCTTTGCTGACCTGGTGTTCATTCCCCGCCATAATGTGAATAAACCTGCCATGGTGCTGGAGCTGAAGTTCAATAAGGATGCAGATACTGCTATTGCACAGGTCAAGCGCAAAGAGTATCCG
>JAZRVR010000012.1:0-63709 GCA_045599285.1 Paludibacteraceae bacterium
TACGATCCGACTTGGGGGGTGAGGGTGTGGGCGATGTACTGGTATCCGCGCAGCATATCTGCACGGTAAGCGTCGTCCGTCAGGATGCGACGGAGCTCTGCCTCACACTGGTCCGCTGTGAAACGATGTGCCAGCAGTTCGTTGATGATACCCTGTGCGAGTCCGACCTTCTTCCCCTCAAAATAGCCCGACTGAGCGGCGATGATATTGACCAAAGTAAAGTGCCTAATCGTAAACAAAACAGGATACAAGACTTTGCCCACCAGCCAAGCACATGCCACATGATAGACGGCAGCCTGCGGGCAACCCAGCAAGGCAGTCTCCAACGTAGCTGTGCCAGAGTTAACCAATGCCACCGATGCCGATGCCACCAGACCATAGGTGTCGGTTGTCAAGGTCTCATTATCACGGAGATACGCACGATAAACCGACTCATCCACCCCCGGAGCCTTTGCCACACAAATGCTATAGCCCTCGATGCGGCGAGCCGCCTCGAGCATAGTGGGAAGACAATGGGTCACCTCGCTCATACGACTGCCCGGTAAGATGGCTATGAGGCGGTCAGAACGCTGCGGAGCAGCTGATAGAACGCTGGCGCTGTTGGAAGCAAGATAACTGCGGACAGAATCGACCGTGGGATTGCCTACGTACGTACACGCGTATCCATATTTATTATAGAAGGCGGGCTCGAAGGGGAAGATACCCAGCACCAGATCGCAGAGACGAGCGATACGATGCACACGCCAGCGCTTCCATGCCCACACCTTGGGTGGGATGTAGTAAACAATCTTTGTGGCAGGCAGATGCTTGCGGCAGAAGGCTGCCATGCGCAGATTGAAAGTAGGATAGTCGATGAGAATCAGCACATCGGGACGCTCGCGCAAGAGCGCCTCTCGCGCGATGCGGAAGTTATCTCGCACCTTGTCGAGATTGCGCAAGACCGCCACAAATCCCATGAATGCCATGTTGCGATAGTGCTGAAAAAGCGTAGCCCCGGCAGCGACCATCAGGTCGCCGCCGAGTCCCACAATCTCAGCATCAGGGTCTTGCTGACGCAACTGCTTGATCAAGTTGGCAGCATGCAGATCCCCAGACGCTTCTCCTACAAATATGCAATATTTCATTACTCAGCAGGGGTCATGACCACCTCGAAGACATTACCTGCGCTAACGAGTTGGCGGAGAGTCTCCTGCACGGTCTCGGCAGTAATGGCCTCAACAGCAGCCTGATACTCGAGAACGAGGTTCTGACCTACGTTGTAGTAGTTGTACAGACCATCCTCAATCCACCAGTCGTTCTTCTCCAGATCCTCCTGGAAGTCCTTGAGCATCGACTCTTTCTCCTTCTGCAGGTCGGTAGCGAGCGGACCATTCTCGATGATGGTCTGCACCTCCTCGTGGATGATAGACATCAGTTTCTCCTGCTTTTCAGGATCGGTATCGAACTGCATGAGCAGGACAGCACGATCATTCGGTACACGGCTGGCATAACCATAGCAGCCTACGCCATAGCTCCCCCCCTCACGCTCGCGGATGGACTCCAGATAGCGAGTAGAGAGGATGCGTCCAATCATATTCATATTCAGCTCGTTAGCCAGGCTATACGGCATATCGTATGAGGTATATTGGATGCGGTTGGAGGCAGTATGAATCTGCATCTCGCGGGTGAAATAGTTCTTCTGAACGCCCAGCGGAGCACGTACGCCCAGGTCACGATAATCCTCGCGAGCCTTGCAGGTCTTGAGACCACCAATCCACTGGCAGATAAGCTTTTGTGTAGCCTTGTCCTCAGGATTGATGTCACCTACGAGCAGGACGGTGAAGTCAGCCGGATTAGCGAAACGTGCCTTGTACACACGTAGAGCAGCATCCAGATTGACCTTGCCCAGCCAATCCAGATTCTCGATTACAACGCGCTCGGAGTGGTTAGCGCCCATCATCTTGACTGAATCCTGGAAGATAGCCTTCGGATTGGCATCACGATTCTTGAGAGCGGTCTCGAGCATGCTGATAAGAGTTTGATAACCAGCCTCATCACGGCGCGGTGCTGTAAAACTGAGGTAGAGGAGTTGGAGTTCTGTCTCCAGATCCTTAGGTGCGCAAGCACCCTGGAGTTGCTCGGTATTAGCACCAATGGAAGCCGAGAGACCTACGGTCTTTCCGGTCAGCGCCTTCTGCAGATCATTCATCGAGAAATCGCCCAGACCCATGTAGTCCACGAGTGCGGTAGCAATCTCAGCCGAAGCGAGGTCTGCAGTATTGACATACGCCTGACCACCACGAGAGAACGCCAGTAGTTGAATCTCGTTGTCCTTGAATTTGGTCGGTTTGATAACCACTTGCACGCCATTGCTGAGGGTCCACTCGGTAGTACCGAGAACGGTATTGACACTCGACTTCTTGATCTTACCCACCTTAGGTGCCTTCTTCACCAGTTTGGTATTGATGACCTCCTCCTTAGGAGCGGCAATCTCCATGGAAGCGACATTGGTCAGCATAGCCAGCACGTCCGCCTCAGATGGGATATTCACGCCCTCCTTGTCCGGCCCCTGGATAGCGATGGTCGGGAACTCGTGGATAAAGGCGCCCTGTGCGAGCTGATTGATAGAAGCGAGAGGCAGCATAGGAACGACCGCCTTGGTGAACTCGTACTCCCACTCAATACCAGGAATAGGCTCGCCATCTTCGAAATTGCGGATATACTCGCGCGCAAGAGAGATGTTCTCGCGCGTATTGCGACCATTGTAGGCGGTCTCCAACCTATTGATATACTCGGCCTTAGCACGCTCTAACTCGCTGTTGGTGAAGCCGTAACGCTTCATCTTCTCCAACTGAACGAGCATATCGTTGACCGCCTGTGTCTCCTGACCATCCTTGGGAACGAAGATCAGTTCGAAGGCATCACGCAGCTTCACCAATTCGTCGTAGTACGAAACGCCATAGAGGATAGACGAAGTCGGATCCATCTTGAACTCGTCGAGACGATTATTGAGCATGGTGCAGATGAGATTTTTGACAACATCCTGCACATACGACACATTGGTCTGCTGGTACTGCTCAGGCAGTTGCTCGTGCATGAAGGAGATGGTAATCTGTGTGTTAGGAGCCTCGGCATCGGTAGCGATGCAGACACGTGGCTGCTCGTTGAACGGAACGGTATGCAACGGACGCTCACCACGATTCTCACGTGCCGGAACATCCGCCCAGAGGGCCTTAATCTTAGCCTCAATCTGATCTACATCGATGTCACCCACTACGATAACAGCCTGATTATCCGGGCCATACCACTTGTGATAGTATGCACGGAGAGCATCGTAACTGAAGTTGTTGATGACAGCGGTATCGCCGATGACATCACGCTTACCATACTGTGTACCAGGATATTTGAGCGCCTGCATCTGCTTCCATAGACGACGCTGTGCAGTAGCACCTGTGCGCCACTCCTCACGAATGACACCACGCTCGTTGTCAATCTCCTCGCCCAGGAGGGAGATAGCCGAAGCCCAGTCGTGCATCACCAGCAGGGCAGAATCGATGATCCCCTCGCGGATGGTAGGCACGTCGCTGAGGCGGTAAACCGTCTCATCTATAGATGTATAGGCGTTGATGTTACCACCAAAATTCACACCAATGGACTCGAAATACTCGATGATGAGTTTACCGGGGAAATGCTCGGTGCCATTGAATGCCATATGCTCCAGGAAGTGCGCCAAGCCATTCTGATTGTCCTCCTCAAGGACGGCACCCACAGCCTGCGCGATGTGGAACTCACAACGCTGCTTGGGTTGCTCGTTGTGACGGATGTAATAAGTCAGACCGTTGTCCAGTTGACCAACTCGAACTGCCTCGTCGATGGGCAGTTTCTCTACTTGTTGCGCGCTCAGCGAGAATGCTGCCATGAGCGCGAAGGCTAATACTGATAATTTTTTCATACGATATACTCACGGGATAATCCCGCCGATGTTATGTTGATGTTATGTTGATGTTGTGTTGATGTTGTGTTGATGCTATGTTACGAGCCACTGCCGACTCACCGGTGACCCCTTAGAGACCCCTTAGAGACCCCTTAGAGACCCCTTAGGGAAAATCGGTTGAGTGTCGGTCGAGTGTCGGACGACCCACGGTCGACCCACGGACGACCCACGGGCGACCCACGGGCGGATTAGGAGAGGATTTCCTCGCTACGACTCTGCCATGGGCGCGGTCCGAGGATGCGCTCGACATCCTCGTGGGTGATGACCTCCTTCTCAATCAGCAGTTCAGCCAACTGGTGATGTTCCTCCTGATTGGTCTCCAGGATCTGCTTGGCACGTGCCATCTGCTCGGCGATAATGGCGGCCGTCTCCTTGTCGATGAGTTCGGCGGTATTCTCTGAATACGGTTTGGTGAACCCATAGTCGTATCGACCCGTTGAATCATAGAAACTGACATCACGGAGTTGGTCGGACATGCCGTAGTAAGCGACCATCGCATAGGCCTGCTTGGTGGCGCGCTCCAGATCGTTGAGAGCCCCCGTGGAGGTCTGATTGAGGAAGAGTTGCTCCGCAGCACGACCACCTAAGAGCGAGCACAACTCGTCCAGAATATGCTCTTTATTAGTGAGTTGACGCTCCTCAGGCAGATACCAAGCGGCGCCCAACGCCATGCCTCGGGGCACGATGGTGACCTTGACGAGCGGGTTCGCCCAGCGCAGCATCCACGAAATGGTGGCATGTCCTGCCTCGTGGTACGCAATCGAGCGCTTCTCGTCGTCGGTCATGATCTTGGTCTTGCGCTCCAAGCCGCCAATGATACGATCCACGGCGTCCATAAAGTCCTGTTTGCCAACGGCTTTGTGGTCGTTTCGGGCAGCGATGAGGGCTGCCTCATTGCAGACATTGGCGATGTCGGCACCCGAGAAACCAGGCGTCTGCTTTGCCAGGAAGTCGATATCCAGATTATCGTCAGTCTTGAGCGGCTTGAGATGCACGCCGAAAATTTCCTTACGCTCCTGAAGGTCAGGCAGTTCGACATGAATCTGGCGGTCGAAACGTCCAGCACGCAGGAGTGCCGAGTCGAGGACATCGGCGCGGTTGGTAGCCGCCAAAATGATGACACCCGAGTTGGTACCGAAGCCATCCATCTCGGTAAGCAACTGATTAAGAGTGGATTCGCGTTCGTCGTTACCACTGGTCATCACGCCCTTGCTGCGGGCACGCCCCACGGCATCAATCTCGTCGATGAAGACGATTGCCGGCGCAGCCTCCTTCGCCTGACGGAAGAGATCGCGCACACGGCTGGCTCCCACGCCGACGAACATCTCCACGAAATCCGAGCCGGACATCGAGAAGAATGGCACATCAGCCTCACCAGCTACCGCCTTGGCCAGCAGGGTTTTACCGGTACCCGGAGGGCCTACGAGGAGAGCACCCTTGGGAATTTTACCACCCAACTCGGTATATTTCTGCGGATTCTTGAGGAAAGAAACAATCTCTTCGACCTCCTGCTTGGCACCACTGAGACCGGCTACATCCTTGAATGTGACCTTGTCCTTTTTCTCCTTGTCATAGACCTGCGCCTTTGCCTTGCCCACGCCAAAGATATTGCCTGCCATAGCGGCCGAACCGCGTCCCATCCACACAAAGAATAGGATCAACAGAGCAAACGGCAGCACGTTGACCAGGATGATATACCAGTAGTCGTGCGCCTTCTCATAGGTGACATCGATGGCGGGCAAATTCTGTGCCTTGCGGGTATCGTTGACCCCATCAATATACTTGCTAAACTCCTCAACAGAAGGGATTTGCGCGGAAATCTTGCCATCGGGAGCAGTCTTATCCTCATCGGATGTGGCGTTCTGCACGCCGAAGACCAGAGTGTAACACTCCTTGCGGACAATGGCATCGACGTGGTTGTCGTCGTAGACAGCAATCTTCTCGATGGCATTATTCTCGACGTACGAGGTTAACTTGGTGTAACTCAGTCCCTTCTGCGAAGTCAATCCCTGCTGTCCGCCAAAGAGCAGATAGCCCACAAAGGCGAAAGACAGCACATACAGAATCCAACCCAAATAACGTCTGCGTTGCGGACGATTATTCTTGTTTTTGTTGGGATTCTGACCTTTATTTTGGTTTGTATTTTGTTCCATATCTTGTTGTAAAAAAGGGCGTTAAACCTCAGGAATCTCAGTAATCTTGCCATCCTCCCAGAGGTGCTCGATGTCGTAGAAAGCACGCGGTTCACGCTGCATGATGTGCACAAAAACCGATCCGTAATCCATGGCAATCCACTCGGCATTCTCCTGTCCGGCAGTGGCCAACGGATGCACGTGTGTAGTAGTGCGCACGAAGTCGTCCACCTCGTTGGCAATAGCACTCACCTGGGTATTGGAGGTACCCTCGGCAATCACCATATACTCGACCGGAGCCTCCTGAATTTTGCGTAAATCAATCGTCACAATGCGCTGTCCCTTACGGTTTTGGATCCCCTCAATGATGGTCTCCAGAAGTTTCTTAGTTGATATTTCCTTCATTTGAAAAATAGTTAGTATTTCTAATTGATAAAAGTTGAGCGTGCAAAGGTACAAAAAAAAATGCAAATATGCAAGTACAAAATGCGTGCCAACCATTTTTTCTGCCAAAATGTCACAAAAATCGCATTCCCCCGCGTGCGCGCTCTTGCGCCATCCATAAATTTTATGTAATTTTGTGGTCAATATGAAGAAAATATCCATTTTGGCAGTAGCAGCCCTGCTGGCGCTCTCCTGCACACAGCCCCCGAGACCCGTGATTAAGCAATCCACCATTCAGACAGTCGCAGACAGCCTTATTGCCACATCCGACATGGATGCGGAGGTGATCCGCAAGGGCGTGGATCGAACCGCCGCGCTATGGCAGGAGCAGGACGGAAGCGAATCTGAATTCAGCGAGTTTGCGCTCCGTCATTTTGCCCGTACAGCGGCAGAGAAGGAGCAACTTTATCGCCAGTGTAGCAAGGCATTAGAGACCATCAACGGAGCGAGCAACATGCTGGCTGTGGGATTGACGACCCCCACTATTCTGGCAGGTCCGGAACCGATAGAGATAGACTATCTGCTGAGCGGATTCAGTCCGCTGGCGCACCTGAGCGACGATCTGTTTGCCAACAAGATTGCCTTCATTATCGCACTCAATTTTCCGGAATACAGTCTGGCAGAGAAGAACGCTCACGCCGGTGAATGGACTCGACTGGACTGGGCATACGCGAGACTGGGCGACCAGTTCACCAGTCGCGTTCCTGCCGAGGTGACACAGCAAATCGCCTCCGCATACAATCAAGCGGACAACTACATTGCCGACTACAACATCATGATGGGACATCTGCTGACCGAGGATCATCGTCGATTATTTTCGGAGGATATGGTGCTGCTCAGCCACTGGAATCTGAGGGACGAGCTCAAGTCCAACTACGCCGATATTCCGAATGCCAACGAGAAGCAGGAGACGATTTACCAGGTGATGCAACGCATTGTGCAACAGGACATTCCGGCGTGCGTCATCAACGATGCCAGTTACGACTGGATGCCCTACTCCAACCAGGTAATCACAGACGGACAAGCGCAGAATAAGCCTGCGGAGGCGAACGTGCGTTACCAGAAGATACTGGATGTTTTTCACGCATATCTGGCAGAGGATCCGTATCAACCCGGGATGCCGACCGCCATCCAACGCAATTTTGAGGGTGGGATGCAGGTTAGCGATGATGAGATCCGCAGCCTCTTCACCCAGCTGATTGAGTCGGAACTGGTAGGTCAGGTAGCCGCCATCATCCGCGAGCGATTGGGTCGCGACCTGCGTCCGTACGACATCTGGTACGACGGATTCAAGGCGCGCGCCAGCATGCCGGAAGACCGTTTGACCGCCGAGACCAGAAAACGCTATCCAACAGCCGAGGCTTTTCATCAGGATATGCCCAACCTGCTGGCTAATATAGGGTATTCGGCAGAAGATGGCATCTACTATCGCGACCATATCGTGGTGGAGGGCGCACGCGGTTCGGGTCACGCATGGGAGTGCATGAGCCGACAGAATGACCCGGCTCGTCTGCGCACCCGCATCGGCGCCGCAGGCATGGATTACAAGGGATACAACATCGCCGTACATGAGTTCGGGCACAACGTAGAGCAGGTCACAAGTCTCTATATGATAGACCATTATCTGCTGCGCGGCATACCGAACACAGGCTTCACCGAGGCGCAGGCATTCCTATTCCAATGGCGCGACCTGCAGCTGCTCGGCTACGGAGACTACACCATAGATAAGGAGGCACTACTGGACATCTTCTGGTCGATGTACGAGATCATGGGCGTGAGCCTGGTGGATATGCAGATGTGGCAATGGCTCTATGCCCACCCTACCGCTAACGCCGAGCAACTGAAGCAGGCGACCCTGGCTATCGCGCGAGACATATGGAACCGCTACTACGCCCCCGTGCTGGGTGAGACGGATAGTTCGATCCTGGCCATCTACAGCCACATGGTGAACGCGCCGATGTACCTGCCCAACTACCCATACGGCCATCTGGTACACTTCCAGTTGGAGGAGCACCTGAGCCAATGCCACACCAAGGCAGAGTTTGCAAGCGAGTTGAAACGCATCTATGCCCTTGGCAACCTGACGCCCAACGCGTGGATGCAAGCCGCCGTGGGTGAGGACGTGAGCGTTGAACCTGTGCTGAATGCCGTGAAAAAAGTGCTGAACGCAGATAAATGACGACATTTTTGGGACTTTGCTTGCGTATGTAAAAAAAAAGCAGTACCTTTGTAGCGGAAAAAGAAACATGTACATCGCTATCGCCGGAAATATTGGTGCAGGTAAAACCACGCTGACAAAAATGTTGGCGCACCACTATGGTTGGGAACCACGCTTTGAGAGCGTGGGTTTCAATCCGTATCTGGAGGACTACTACAGCGACCTCAAGCGCTGGTCGTTTGCGCTGGAGACCTACTTTCTGAAGGAGCGATTCCGCGACATACTGCTTGTCAATCAGGCAGATCACACGATAGTGCAAGACCGCAGCATCTTTGAGGGCGTGCACGTATTTGTGACTAACAACTACCTGCGCGGCGACTTGAGCGAGCGCGACTACACGACCTACATGGAGCTCTTTGGACTGATGCAACGCGTCATCAAACTGCCCGACCTGATGATCTACCTGCGCAAGTCGATTCCAACCCTGGTCAAGCAGATTCAGAAGCGCGGTCGCGACTACGAGCAGGGCATGCAGATCGATTACCTGAAGGATCTGAACGAGCGGTACGAAGAATTCATCTACCAGAAATACCCGGGCAAGGTGCTCGTCATCGAGAGCGACAACATGGATTTTGAGCACAATCCGGATGATTTCCAAAAGATTATAAACAAGATTGATGCCCTGTTGTTTGGGCTGTTTAGCGAAGAAAATTTTTAACACTATGCATATAGCAATTGCCGGAAATATTGGGTGCGGAAAGACCACCCTAACCAACATGCTTGCCAAGCACTATGGCTGGACACCACGTTTTGAGAGTGTAGATTACAACCCTTATCTGGAGGATTTCTACGCTGACATGAACCGCTGGTCATTTAATCTGCAGGTCTATTTTCTGAACAAGCGTTTTCAGGACATCATAGACATCAGCAAGCAGGATCAGTGGATCATCCAAGACCGCACCATCTATGAGGATGCGCGCATCTTTGCGCCCAACCTGCATCGTCAGGGCTATATGTCGGATCGCGACTTTGAGAACTACAGCGACCTCTTTGACCTGATGATGTCGCTCGTACGCATGCCGGACCTGATGATCTACATCCGCAGCAGCATCCCTAATCTGGTAGCCCAGATTCAGAAGCGCGGACGCGCCTACGAGGCGAGCATGCGCATCGACTACCTGCAGGGACTGAACGAGCTGTACGAAAACTGGATTGCAGACTACAAGGGACGCCTGCTCATCGTAGATGGCGACAAGATCAAATTCGGCAATAATCCGGAGGACTTCCGCTACATCACCGACCGCATCGATGCCGAGTTATTCGGACTATTCCCGTTTGAGAAGAGCGAGGACGTAGGCAAAGAAATCAAGTGATAATGGTAGAAAAATTTCTCGACTATATTGCCATAGAAAAGAAATACTCACAGAAGACCGTAGAAGCCTATCGAGATGACATTCAACACTTCTGTGAGCACAAGGGTTGGGCAATCGAGGACTTTAATCCGGAGGAGGTATGCGAGGCTGACATCCGAGAGTGGATGATGGTGATGCTGGACAGAAAACTATCTGCCAAAAGTGTCAAACGCCGCCTGGCTGCCATGCGCAGTTTCTACCGATACATGCTACGAGTAGGAATCATCCAGAAGGATATCACCCAGCGCATCATCTCCCCAAAAATCAGCAAGCCGCTACCGGTGTTCTTTAAGGAGTCGGAGATGCAGGCGGCCACACAATGGGACGAGCAAGCCGATGATTTTCAGAGCATTCGCGACTGTCTGATTATTGAGATGCTCTACCAGACGGGAATGCGACAAGCAGAGATGCTGACCCTACAGGAGGAGGACGTAGATACCGTGCAGGGGCAGATACGAATATTCGGTAAGAGGCGCAAGGAGCGAGTCGTACCCATCGGGGACAAACTCTGCCAACAGATAGAACGGTATCGTTCTGCCAAAAAAGAACAAACAGACCAATTAGGCACGTTTTTTGTAGTGGTGAAGAAAAACGGACAGGTGGTGCCGCTCGCGAAGAACACCTTATATGACATAGTGCGCGCACGCATGGGTGAGGTCTCGACACTCAAGAAGCACTCCCCACACGTACTGAGGCACACCTTTGCGACAACGATGCTCAACAACGGAGCCGACATCCGCACCATACAAGCCCTGCTTGGACACGCCTCACTGGCTGCCACACAGGTATATACACACACGACCTTTGAACAAATCCGAGACGCCTACAATCAGGCGCATCCACGAGGAAAAAATAACAATTAAAAAAGAGGAGGTTACCATGAAACTAAACACACAAGCCGTGAATTTCGAGATTGCTCAGCATCTGGAAAACTACATCGAGAAGAAGACACGTCGCTATGAGAAATTGCTGCCTGCAGCAGCAGAGTTACAGGTTCGACTTTCCGTCGTAAAACCCGAAACCAGCCTCAACAAAGAGACGCACATACGTATCTTGGGACTCGGAAAAGAAATTTTCGCAGAGAAGGTATGCGATACCTTTGAGCAAGGCATAGATGAGTGCCTGGACGCACTCAATCGCCAGATAGAGAAACTGAAAGACAGATGAGAAATATTTTAGACTTTCTGCAGGACCTGAGCGAGAACAACAATCGCGAATGGTTCACCGCCAACAAAGCACGCTATCAGGCTTGCCATCAGCAGTTTGTACAGTTCACCGAGCAATATCTGGAGCGTCTGTCACAGATAGACCCCAGCATAGCGGGACTACAACCCAAGGACTGCATCTGGCGCATATATCGTGACGTGCGCTTCTCGTACGACAAGCGTCCGTACAAGGAGTGGTTCGGTACTTTTCCGGCGGCTAAGGGAGGCAAAAAATCCATGCGCGGCGGCTACTACGTACACCTGCAACCCGGGCAGTGTATGTTTGCCGCCGGCATTTGGAACCCGGGACCTGAGCTGCTGAAAGCACTCAGACAAGAGATCGAAGCCAACTACGACGAGGTTGAGCAGATCATGGACAATCCTGCCTACAAGCGCTACTTTCACGACTTCGATACCGACTATATGCTCAAAAAAGTACCGGCAGGATTTGATCCCAACTTTGTGCACGCGGATTGGCTCAAGCGCAAGTCGTACACTATCAGCACCATGCTGACAAATGAGCAGGTCTGCAGTCCGGATTTTATAGATCTGGTAGCAGAAATATCAGCCGCAGCCAAACCGATGAACGACTTTCTGAACTACACCTTTGAGGAGTACGGAGAGTTTCCATCACGCTGCTGATCAAAAACTTTCCGACGAGGTCTCATAGTTCAATGGATAGAATAGCTCTCTCCTAAAGAGTAGATCCGAGTTCGATTCTCGGTGGGACTACATGACTGAAGCACCAACACTATTTGCACTACCGAAAGGGCCGATATTGCCGGCCCTGGCAACGGATGCTGCATGCTCGGGCAACCCGGGCGTGATGGAGTTTCGTGGCGTAGTGGCAGATACGAGTACAGAGGTTTTTCACAGAGGTCCATTTCAGCAGGGAACGAACAACATCGGTGAGTTTCTGGCGCTGGTGCTCGGGCTGGCATACCTGAAGAAGTACAACCTGCCCTGGGTGCTCTACACCGATAGTGTGACGGCGCTGGCATGGGTGAGAAAGAAAAAAGCCAACACCAAACTCGAGTGGACGCCCGAGAATCAGGAACTGCTGCTCATGATTCGGTCGGCAGAGAAGTGGCTACTGGAGAACACATACACCACCCGCATCCTAAAATGGGACACCGAGCATTGGGGAGAGATACCCGCCGACTTCGGCAGAAAATAGACGCGCCAAAAGTACCAATTTTTGCAAGATTGATATATCAATCGCAACAAAAAATTTGCATATATTGAAAAAAAGTAGTAACTTTGCATCGTAATTCAGAAGGATTGCAATTCAGCACTTAAACAAGTTAACAATTAAACTATAAAAAATCATGACAAAAGTAGCAATTAACGGTTTCGGCCGTATTGGTCGTCTGGCTTTCCGCCAGATGTTTGAGGCAGAGGGCTACGAGGTAGTAGCTATCAACGACCTGACCAGCCCAAAGATGCTGGCTCACCTTCTCAAGTATGACACCGCACAGGGTGGTTTCGCTGGCAAGTTCGGCGAGGGCAAGCACACTGTAGAGGCTGGCGAGGACTATATCGTAGTTGACGGCAAGAAGATTACTATCTACGCTAAGGCTAACGCTGCTGAGCTGCCTTGGGGCGAGCTCGATGTAGATGTAGTACTCGAGTGCACAGGTTTCTACACCAGCAAGGAGAAGGCTTCGGCTCACCTCACCGCTGGCGCAAAGAAGGTTGTTATCTCTGCTCCTGCAGGTAACGATCTGCCTACTATCGTTTACAACGTTAACCACGAGACTCTGACCGCAGCTGACACCGTAATCAGCGCAGCATCTTGCACCACCAACTGCCTTGCTCCTATGGCAGCTGCTCTGCACAAGTACGCTCCTATCCAGAGCGGTATCATGAGCACTATCCACGCTTACACCGGTGACCAGATGATTCTGGATGGCCCACAGCGTAAGGGTGATCTGCGCCGCAGCCGTGCGGGTGCACAGAACATCGTTCCTAACTCAACTGGTGCTGCTAAGGCTATCGGTCTGGTTATCCCAGAGCTCAATGGTAAGCTCATCGGTAGCGCACAGCGCGTACCGACCCCAACTGGTTCAACCACTATCCTGGTTGCAGTTGTTAAGGGTGAGAACGTTACCAAGGAGGGCATCAACGCTGCTATGAAGGCTGCTGCTACCGAGAGCTTCGGCTACTGCGAGGACGAGATCGTATCGAGCGACATCATCGGTATGAAGTTCGGTTCGCTCTTCGATGCAACTCAGACCATGGTTAGCAAGATCGACGACACCACCTATCAGGTACAGGTTGTTAGCTGGTACGACAACGAGAACAGCTACACCAGCCAGATGGTTCGCACCATCAAGTACTTCTCGGAGGTTAAGTAATCTCAGCGAAACGTACACAACAAAAGAGACTGCCCATCGGCAGTCTCTTTTGTTTATGTATTGCAGAGTTTTTCAAAGACTCCTTACCTTACCATTACCTAACGACAAGCCACCCTTAGTTAACCATTAGAAATGCTTGCGCCCCCTCGGATAAGGGGGCGCAAGGTCTATTACAGCAGACTAACGCTGCGGTTGACAAACTTAGCAAGGGCTTCGCCCTTCAGCAGACCACTGGCAAGCAGAGCCAAGTCGATGAACTGACGGAGGCGATCCTCCTCGCCGGAGAGAGTCCAAACGGTCTTCTCGGTAGCAGGTTTCTGCTCCTCGCCTTCTTTCTGCTCAGGCTGCTCCAACACAACCTCGCTGGTCATCTTATCCATCAATGCCTTAACCAATGGATGGCTGGTATTGACTACCAGATTGTACTGATCCGGCATTTGACCATAGAACGACATACCCTGCTGGTGAGCCGACATCTCCTTCATACGGCGCATGAACTCGTTCTGCGTCAGGAAGATAGGCAGCGCATCCTCGGCTGCAGCCTCAAACTGCACATAGTAGTTCAGTTTCTCGCCGGTTGGCAGTAGCGGGTCAATAGCCTTGCGCATACCCTCCTTTTGCTCATCGGTGTAGGTGTCCTTGCGGTCGTCACCCTCCTTGCGGATGATATTCTCGATCACGTCGCTATCCACACGTACGAAGCGTACGCCACCCTTCTCCGGCTTCTCCTCAGATGGCTCTGGCATAGACTTCTGCTCCTCCTGCGACATCGTGTGTACGTCCAATTCGCCATTCATCAGCAGTACATCATAGCCCTTTGCCTTCGCGCGCTCAATATGCGTGTAGTTGGCATCCGGATCCTGGGTGTAGAGCAGGATGAGGTCACCGGATTTATCTGTCTGATTCTCCTTCACCATCTCCTTGTACTCTGCCAGAGTATAGTACTTACCATCCACGTTCTTCACCAGATAGAACGACTTGGCACGATCATAGAATTTCTCATCAGTGAGCATACCGAACTGGATGAACATCTTGATATCATCCCACTTAGACTCAAAGTCCTCGCGATTCTGTTTGAACAGTTCTGCCAATTTGTCAGCCACCTTCTTGGTGATGTGGCTACTAATCTTCTTGACATTATTATCGCTCTGCAGGTAACTGCGGCTCACATTCAATGGGATATCCGGACTATCAATCACACCATGCAGCAGGGTCAAATACTCAGGCACGATATTCTCGACCTCATCGGTGACAAACACCTGATTGCAATAGAGCTGAATCTTATTGCGATGTACATCCAGATTGGTCTTGATCTTCGGGAAGTAGAGGATTCCTGTCAGGTTGAACGGATAATCCACATTCAGATGGATATGGAAGAGTGGCTCGTCCATCTGCGTAGGATACAGCTCGTGGTAGAAGGTCTTGTAGTCCTCATCGGTCAGGTCGGTTGGCTTCTTGGTCCAGGCAGGATTAGGGTTGTTGATGATATTCTCCTCATCCAATTCTACCTGCTTGCCGTCCTTCCACTCCTTCTTCTTGCCGAAGGCGATTTCTACGGGCAGGAATTTGCAGTACTTCTTGAGCAGGCCCTCTACGGTAGCATCCTCCAGGTACTGGCTGAACTCATCATCGATATGCAGCACAATCTCAGTACCGCGCTCACTCTTGATGGTCGGCTCCATAGTATATTCAGGATTACCATCGCAGCTCCAGTGAACAGCCTCTGCATCCTCACGGTAGCTGAGCGAAAAAATCTCCACCTTCTTCGCCACCATGAATGCCGAGTAGAATCCCAGTCCGAAGTGACCAATGATAGCCTCTGCCTTGTCCTTGTACTGATTGACGAACTCCTCCGCACCGGAGAAGGCAATCTGGTTGATGTACTTATCCACCTCATCGGCGGTCATACCGATACCATGATCCTGCACGGTGAGAGTCTTCTTGTCCTTATTTAATACTACGCGCACTCGCGTGTCGCCTAGTTCACCCTTGTACTCGCCCACGCTGGACAGAGTCTTGAGTTTCTGAGTAGCATCTACTGCATTACTAATCAGCTCACGCAAAAAAATCTCGTGATCGCTATACAAAAATTTCTTGATAACCGGAAAGATATTATCCGAGGTTACGCCAATATTACCATTTTTCATAATAAAGATATTGAATTGTTTTGTACTACAATAGTCAAAACATGTGCCAAAGTATCAATTCTGCCAAAATGGCAGACTACTCGTACGACAGTACGGCAATCTGTGCCTCGTCAAACATCTCACATGCCACCTGTTGCAGCTCCTGTGGTGTGATCTTGGCAATCTCCTGATAGGTCTCCTCCCACGTGGGAGCCGTACCAAAGTACAGCATTTGCTTGGCCATACTGAGGGCATTATTCTCCTGATTCTCAGCCGAGATAGCCATCTGTCCGTGTAGTTGAGTCAGGGCACGACGCAGTTGCGACTCGGTGAGAGGATGCTCGCGTAGCAGGCGCAGTTGCTCCATGACAAGCTGCATGCAGCGCTCGCGGTTTTGCGGTTCGCAAGCGAAATATACGCACCAATATCCGGTGTCACTCAGCGGTGTGTAGGTGGACTCCACGGTATAGACCAGTCCATTCTGCTCACGCAGGCTGATATTGAGGCGCGAATTGAGGCTGCCACCGCCTAAGATATTATTGATCAGATACATCGCCAATTGGCGCTCGTGCCCCAGCGGATACGAGCGTGCGCCCAGCATGACGTGTGTCTGGTGCGTATGTTTACGATAAGCCTGCGTCTGTCCTCCGCAGGCACCAATCTCTGCTGCAGACAGGCGTGTGACGGGTGTAGCACTGGGCAGATGAGATGCAAAGACTGCCTCCACCATATGCAGTACCGTAGCAGCACGTACCCTAGCCTGCACAAAGACCACCATACGCTCCGGACGATAATAGGTAGCCATCCAGCGGTGAGGTACATCGGCAGAGCGGCTGATATGGCGCAGCGTCTTCTTGGTGCCAAGAATAGGTTGCGCCAGGGGATGTCCCTGAAAGACCAGTGCCTCAAAATCATCATAGATGAGCTCGCTGGGCGAGTCATTGTAGCTCTCTATCTCATCCAGAATCACGCTCAACTCCATGTCTGTCTCGCGCTTAGGAAAGGTAGGATGTAGCACCATATCCGAGATGAGGCGAAAAGTATGCCGAAGATGCTCAACAGGTGTGGCGGCATAAAAGGTGGTCTCCTCCTTGGTAGTGTAGGCATTGACCTCGCCACCGATACCCTCAATCTGTGATATAATTTGGCGAGCAGTACGGGTGGTAGTACCCTTGAAAACGCAATGCTCGATATAGTGCGCCATACCATTGAGCGACGATTCTTCGTCTCGTGTACCGGCTCCCACCATGATGCCCACATACGCCACAGGCGAAGCTGTATAGCGGTAAACTATTTTGACACCATTTGGCAGAATATTATAAAAAGTTTGCTTGTTCTCTTGCATATATCAAAAATATTTCGTACCTTTGCAGTCGATTTCAGAACCAAATTGGTTTTATACAAGCGGCATTGGCGGAATTGGTAGACGCGCTAGACTTAGGATCTAGTTCCTAACAGAGTGAAGGTTCGAGTCCTTTATGCCGCACCATCGGGCTATCAAGCCCGATTTTTGTTTCAACACCTATCATCAAGCGATATGAAGAAGTCAACTATCATCCGATCAATGAGTATTGTACTGCTCGTAGCGAACATCATCACAGGTTGTAAATTAGACACGGGCAGTCATCAGTCGCCCTATGTAGCACCATACAATTTCCTACGCTTTCATGCCACCAGCACACCGGACACCATGCGTGTGTATGGTCTGAACAAACTGGATACCATAGCTATCGGAGATACTGTGATGTTTGATGTAACAATGGCCTCGTACTTTAGCAGTCTGAAAACCTTTGTCACAGCATGGGACACCACGTCGCTGTATCTGAGTTTTGGTCCGCTGACCGGCATCCAGCAGGCGCTACGTCCGGAATCGGTACCGGAAAGTGGTATTCTATACTTCTACCCCAACTACAACATGGCGAGCGTGCGAATGCTGTATATCCCTCGTAAGCAGGGCAATATAGAGATTAGCATGATGGTAGAATCCGACGATACGAAGTTCCCAACCTATTCGATGAGTTTTATCCAGCCTGTCAAGTAAGGGCGCGCACACCGGAGCATCAATCTCGATGTTCGGTTTGCTTAGCCTCCTGCCATAGTGCCTCCATCTCATCCAGCGACATATCTCGCAGCGAGCGCCCCTGCTGAGCGGCTTGCTGCTCGATGTAGCCAAAGCGACGAATGAACTTCTGATTGGTCTTCTCCAACGCATTATCCGGACGGATCTTGTATAGGCGAGCCGCATTGACCATAGCAAACAGCAGGTCACCAAACTCCTGCTCCATATGCTCCTGACGATGCGCATCCGTATCTGATGCAGCCAATTCGGCCTCAAACTCACCAATCTCCTCCTTCACCTTATCCCACACAGCCTCGGGTTTCTCCCAGTCAAAGCCCACGTTAGCCACCTTGTCCTGGATACGATATGCCTTGACTAGTGCAGGCAACGAATCCGGCACACCACTGAGGGTAGTCTTGTTGCCACCTTTCTCACGCAGCTTGACCTGTTCCCATTGTTTAGACACCTCCTCTGCATTTCGCGCAGCCTCGTCGCCATACACATGTGGATGGCGGAAGATGAGCTTATCGCACAGGCGGTTGCACACATCGGCAATATCAAACTCGCCCTGCTCGCTACCCATCTTGGCATAGAAGACGACATGCAGCAGCACGTCACCCAACTCCTTGCTAATCTCCATCATGTCGTGATTGATGATGGCGGAGGCAAGTTCGTAGGTCTCCTCGATGGTGTTTTGACGAAGCGACTCAAAGGTTTGCTTACGATCCCACGGGCACTTCTCGCGCAGGTCGTCCATGACATCCAATAGTCGATTGAACGCCTGTAATTGTTGTTCTCTATTGCTCATATTGACACATTGTGAATTGTCCATCTGCATCCATTTGGCCATAGGTCCACTGGCGAAAACAGTCGCCTAAGATGATGACCTGGCTATCACGACTAATCATCAGATTGAGTTCGATATGCCTATGACCAAAGATGTAGTAATCGTGGTGATTGCCCAGGCGCTCCCGCTCCTTGGCAAATAGTATCTGCTCCTCCTGGTCTTCGCCCTTGTATAGACAGGGATTAGCCATCTCCTTCTCCCGACTATGGCGCGCCCACTCGTAGCCTAACTCATCGCCCCAGCGCACCGGCAGGATGCGCAGGAAGAACTGTGCCACCGGATTATGGAATAGCGAGCGCAGCAACATGAAACTGCGAATCTTACCGCGCAACTGACGAGGAATACGGGTCATAAAATCAGACGGAACCAGTCCATCGCCATGCGCCAGAAATAGCGTCTTGCCATTGACGCACATCGTCTGCGGACGACGATAGACACGTACACCCGTCTCGCGCTCGAGCCATCCGAACGTCCATATATCATGATTGCCGATGAAGAAATGTACCTGAATGCCACGGTGCGTGAGTGCGCGTAGCGTGTTGAGAATGGGCAGATAGGCATACTTGGGAGAGCGAGGGTCATCCATCGCATATCGTGTACCCTGGTAATACTCGCACCAGTAGTCAAAGACATCACCCAGCAAGAAAATCTGGGTGGCATCCTCGCTCATGGACTCCAATAGCCGCACCAAACGCTGCTGATGCTGCAGAGGATCTGACATCACGCGCGAGCCAAGATGCGCATCGGATAAGAAATATACCATCGTACTGACTATAAGAATCCTAACTCCAATTTGGCTTCTTCGCTCATCATATCCTTGGTCCACTCGGGCTCAAAGACCAGATTGACGTTCACGGCAGTGATACCATCCACACTACCCACTTTTTGGCGGATGTCCTCCATCAGAAAATCGGATGCGGGGCAACTGGGTGCAGTGAGGGTCATGTCGATATTGCACACGCCACCATCCTGCACATCTATCTTGTAGATGAGACCCAAATCATATATATTAACCGGTATCTCGGGGTCGAATACCGTCTTGAGCATGCGCAAAATCAGCTCCTCTCGCTCTAGAAATTCGTTCATACCTTACATAACAATCTGTCCCTGAGTATTATACACACATGCGCCACGCTGGATAAGCAGCTGACCATCACGCACTACCTTGACCGGAGCCTGCAGGTCATTCTGCATCAGCTCTACGCCCTCGCCCAGAGGACCTGCCTGACGAACCGTGACCGATGTGCGCATGCTATTGTCCATCATGAAGCTGATTTGGCACGAGCGATCGTATCCCTCGTTGGCATCGGCCATGAAGACGAAACCGATACGATTATTTATATAGTAGTTTTCGTCATCATAGCCCGCCACATGAATCCAATCCGGCAGGTCGAGTGCCAAGCGACCAGTCTCCTCGTCCAACAGATCCTCGTAGTGGTAGTTGGATAGCAGAGTCAACCAGCTATAGCCCAGCGCTGCATCCTTTTGGTAATAGAGTTCGCCTCCTGCCTGTGGTGCCAGCAGTTCTTGCTGCTCATCCTGGATACGCAAGACCGGCCAGATAGCATCAAAGGAGATTGCCAAATTATTGGTGCCGCCTTCCCAAAGAGTGGTGAAGGTGCCATCTTGCAGTTCGTAGAATGTCGTATTGCGCAGTGGGCAATAGTCATCCGAGTAGATACCAAAGTCGCAGTAGGTCTCGTTGTAGTTGGACAACTCCAAATAGAAGTCGCCAGATACATAGAGAGGACTAACCTCCGTGATACCCAACTCATTGGTACGATAGAAGCGAGCAGTAAAGGTACCGATATAGCTCTTGCCAGGAATGGCAATAAAGTCAGCCGCCGTCACAGAGGTCTCGGCAATGAGTTTATCCTTGCATACCTGACCATCCTCAACTGCATAAATACGCAGCATAACCGATGATCCGGAAGGTAGCATAGTACCGATACCGCGGTGCATCTCGTTGTAGATAGGGATATAGAGGGAGTCGATCAGCATCGTAGCATCATTGCGAACCACGATACCCATCTTATCAATGCGTTTACCGCTCTTGTCACGCAGATTGGTACCATACGCATAGTCGCCCTGCGCGCCACCACCCTGCATGAACATATCGGCACCATCCTCCTCCAGCACGCTACCATACATAGCGCAGAGGGTCATCGGTATGCGAATTTTATTGATATCATGGATATTCATAGCCACTCCCAGATAGGAGTTAGGCTCACTCTCGCCATAGCCATAACCTGCCCACCACCTTGTGACGCCATCTACCACATAATTATGCGCCTCGGTACGAGGGAGGGCGTTCACAGCATTCATGGCATACTGTCTTCCCAGACGCAACACTAGGTTCTCGGCATCAGCAGCATACTGTGTATCACCGATATACCAGGTGGTAGGACCATACCAGTTGTGGAAGACCAGACTATCCTGTAGTGGAGACAGCAGGTAGGGAGGATAGGTGGAGAAGTCCTGACACAGTCCGCCATGCATCATGCCATCAAAGCTATAGTAATCGTGTCCTTCGAAGTCATTTTGCAGTACATTACTCACGCGATGAGTCTCGGCGGCCAGCACCTTGTCAGATGCACGATGCATGCGTACCGGCACACGAGTGAAAGCAGCATCCTCTGCCCACAGCATACCTGTGCAGAGAGTAAAAACGGTAAAAAGTATATATTTCTTCATGTCCATAAATTTGCCTACAAAGATACAACATTTTTTTGAGATGTGCAAATATATTTTGCATTTTTGAGGCGATATACTAAAAAAAGCGAACCATGCGGCTCGCTTTTTGGGTTGGCTATATTGTGATATAGCTTTTATGGAGTAGTGGTTAATTACTTAACCTGCTGACCCATAGCGTTGAAGGTCTTGTCGCCCTTCTTGATGAGGAGCTGACCATCAAGGATAGTCTTCTCAGCCTTAGGAGCGATAGTAGCATTCTCGATACCCTCCGGCATCGGGCCAAGGAGACCAGCCTGGAAGTATGGGATGTGGATCTCAAGTGGCATAGCACCTTCGTCGAAGAAGAATACAATCTCACCCTCCTGATCATAGCCCTCATTAGCTACCTCAGTAGCAAATACCGCGCCAAAGTAATCCTCTTCTGCATATGAAGAATCATCAAAGGCAGCCAACTCAATGTTTTCAGGAGCAGAGAACATAAGCAGACCCTCCTGCTCATCGAACATCATATCGGCATCCAGGTTAGAAGCAACAACAATCCAGCTATAGCCTGAGAAAGTTTCCCTCTCAACATCTTCTTCATAGTAGCCGTAACCACCCTCTTGCGGGAAAACGAGAGTAGCACCAACATTGAGGTCAATCATAGAAGGCATGTAACCCTCAAAGTTAATCAGCAAGTTTGCAGAGTTACTCCAGAACTGTGTGTACTCACCATCAATGAGCAGGTAGGTGGAGCCAACCGGATTATAGTAGTCCGAGAGGAATCCAAAGTCACAATCGTTGATACCTGTGAACTCAATCAGGAAGTCACCGGTAGCAATAACAGGAACAGCTGTCTCAATTCCGAAATCGTCAACCTCCTTAAATTCAGCCTTCAGCGAGCCCGAACCATACTCCTCAGTGTACATTACAATATTCTCAGAGGTCATGACGGTCTGAGCGATGATGCTATCTTTGTTCGGCATACCATCTACGATAGGATAGAGAGTCATGGTAACCTCAGCACCTTCTGGAATAACATCCTCAATACGGTTTGGAGTATCGTAGCCAGAATTGATAGACATCACGATGCTCTGGATGAAGAGTGCACCATTGACTTCAATATAGGCAGCAATAGCCTCAGGATACTTCTCCTCAGTAGGATCCTCTGCGACACGAGTCTTGGAACCATAAGTATACTTACCACGCTCTCTGGTACCAACGATGTAGAAATCACGAGTATCTCCCTCGGAATCGGCGATGGTGTTAGTGACCATACCACACTGAGTGAGGTAGAGACAACCATTCTCATTCGCAACAGGAGCAACAGTTAACAGTCCACCATTTGCTTCACCTTCACCATATGAATATCCCTTAATCAAATAGGATTTTCCATCTTTGGCTACATACTCGTGATCCTCAGTAGCAGGTGTATAGAAACCAGAAATGGAACCTGCTTCATTAATGCCGTGGGTGTACCACAGGTGCTCGTTGAAAACGAGATCAGCAGTCTCAGACTCTACAGCAAGAACACTGCTACCCATATTCCATGTGGTAGGACCATAGATATTTTGCAGCGTATTAACCTCTACAGCCGGCAATACCATTATACCAATGTATCCTCTCCATTCCTCATCCAAACCGGCATACTTCATACCTTTTGCAAAATAGTAGTCGCAATCATCGTAAGCGACCTGTGGTGCACGATTGAGGACATCTACCTTCTTGTTGAGGACATCATTCTCAGTAAAAAGAGCCTTCTTGCAAGTTGCACGTTGAGGCTGAACGCTGACTTTCTTCATCTCAGTAGCTGAGAGCGACATGTTGAGTCCCAGTACTGCAACGAGTAATAAAATCTTTTTCATAACTCTTAAAATTTAAAATTGTTAATAATACGTAAACTTGTTACGGTTGATTGTTTTATTGTTTCGTTTTATTGTTTCGTTCCTTTGATATCAAAATAGAGATCGGGGTTGGTAGTGCTGACAATACGTGATCCATTGGTAGGATTGAGGGTATTGGCAGTCTCCAAGACAAACTTACCATCAATCGATTTCAGAATAGTCTCCAGCCCCGTGAACTTCTCCAGCAGCTGCTCACCCGTATGCGCCTTGGTATATTTAGGAGCATCATACGTAAGGGTAATACCCTCTTTGTCATACGACATGTGATACTTGTAGGCTACTGAGTTGTTGACCTTACCATTAGCAGTATATTGCACCGAAATATAGGTAGAATCTGCATCATAGATGGACATAGACTTCGCGTATGACACACGCAATCCCAGAACAGTAGCTTTCGGATTAACGGACTTCATGTACGCATCCAGTTGAGCCTTAGCGTCTGCGATAACCGGACAAACCTCATCCATCTGCATGGTCCACCCCATGCCATTGAACTGAACATAGTAGCCAAAGTACTCGTTGAAGTTACCAGCCGAAATGGTAGAACCATCCTCCGCAACAAACATATCGTTGACATGCTCATAGAGAGTAGTCTTGGTGTCGCCCAAGAATCCGAACTGCATCTGAATACCACTTTTGGTGAGCACATAGGGATATATAGAGGACTCCAACCCCTCAAAGTACGTACCAGCCTCTGCCAGCGAGAACAAGCCATTGTTTGCCTTAGCCTGCCTGTACGCATCCTCATCTCCTGCCTCAGCCGGATAGAGCATGTAAGTCTTGCCATTTTTGTTGAGTACCAGCAGGTTGGCATTTCCCAAGCACTCGAACGAGGAAGCCTCCTGCTCTGCAAAGAAAGTCTCCCAATCCACATTCGCATCCAGAGGACGCATGTAACAGTAGGCTGCATGTTTTTTACCCTTGAGGCGCACGAGATCAGACTTAGCGCTAAGGATAAGGAACTCGTAGTCACCGAGGTATCCGTTACCATCCTCACGAGGATCAGCCCACGCGTGCATAACCTGATTGTAGGTATTGAAGGTGAGGATAGGTCCGTAATCGAGCTGAACCGACCAAGCACTGGTGGTATCTTTCTGGAAGAGGTTTCTGGTAGTCTTACCATTCTTAGCAGCTACAACAGCACGTCCGTCCGCATCAAAGCGCACGAGTACGTGGTACCCTTCAGAAGTAGGATTGGCGAAATACACCATATCCCATCCATTGACAGCAGCCGGCAGGATGGTGGTAGCCGAATCCATAGCCTCGTTAGCACGCTCGGTAGGATTCTTGTCAAACAGGCTCTTCTCATCACGACTGCAAGACACCGCTACCAGGAGCGAGATTGCAAGAATTGCATATATAAATTTAGTCTTCATATTCGTATTTCCTTTCTATATTATAGGAGCCCTACATTATTTATACATCTCCCAAATCAAATCGTAGTCCAAATTAGCCTGACGAGCCTGTACGATGCCACGGAGTGCCTCCAAATCTACGCCCCACTGGGTGTCCAGATACTCGCGTACCATCTCAAGCTTTTGCTCAATCTGCGGACTCATATCACCATAGTCACCCGTCTTGGCATTCTTAAGGATCTGATTCCATTCTGCATCCGATTTCACTACGTAGTTGGCCAGCGTCTCAACAAAGTCATCGTTGTAGTTGTTTCGTGCATACGGAGTCACGAAACCACGTGCATTAGCCTCACTATCCTTCATTTCGTTCCATGTCGATGGATCATAGTCACCCGGGGTGATGAACTCCCAATCCTTTGGATACGGTTTCTTCTGGTGCAGGATGTGACCAAACTCGTGGTGCATAGTCTTGAAGACATACTCGTTGAGTTGTGCGATGTTCTTGGTCTCCATTTTGTTGATCTTCATGAGGGTGATCTTATTACCATTGGATGCCTCACCCAGTTTCTCGGTACCCTGTGCAGCGTTGATCTCTGCCGAACCGATGAGCTGGATGATCTTCGGACCATTGTCACGCAGGAAGACGTGCTGTGCGGTGTCCGAATCCTGTGCCTTGGTTACGATATCGTATGGTTCGTACCAGAGGTAGAGTGCCAGGTGAGCGAGGGTGTCTGCCTTACCGATGCTGACCGGAACAACGTTGTAGTTCGGGTCGGTTGCGTTATCGTCCAGACGATATACATAGTCCACGTTATACTGCTTGGTGAACTTATCCTTGAGCCACGTGTCAAAAACAGAGGTGAAAACCGGATCGGTATCGGTCTTATCCACGAAGATGGACTTAGGATCCAGTTCCTCGTGACAAGCCGTCATGCCCAATGCCATCACCGCCAATGCCATATATTTCGTAATATTCTTCATAATCGTATCAATAAATCATTAATGGTTATACGTATTGTACACAATCCCTATTCCTCGTCCTCCTCGGGGAGAGCGCATGTATAGGAAGTAGATTTCATCTGCATAGCCAGCGAAACGTACGAAGGCAGGTCAGATGGAGTGATAGGAGCGGCAGCACCAGCCGGAGTCTCAGGGTTGACACGTGGGTTAGCCTGCAGACCGCTGAGTATAACCTCCTGCGGAATCTGGATAGCACGACGTGGGTCATCCCATGTGAGCAAGTCCACAGGATTGAGTCCCTGCTTGTGCTCGATCTCGATACCATAACGCTTGAGATCCATCCAGCGCCATCCATCCTCGAAGGTCTCGATACGGCGCAGATGCAATACACACTGTACGAGTTCGGTTGCATTAGCCGGAATGACGAACGACGGGCTGAGCTCGGTATTGTGGAATACCGGAGAAAGAGGTGTACCTGCATTTTTCTGGTAGAAAGTCTTAATCTTCTCCTGGGTCAGGTCCACACGCATTGGCGACTGATTCTTAATAGTATCCATGCGCACACCCGATACCTTATTGGCATTGGTGCACCAGAGTGCCATATCCTCGACAGCGCCATCGTAGTCGTTGAGGTAGATTTTAGCCTCAGCACGGCAGAGCAGGGTCTCGTCGGCTGTGAAAGCACGGGTGAGTCCGTGGATATAACCGTATCCGTTGACCTTGTCGGTATATTCGAAGAGGAACCAGAACTTAGCGAGGAAGATACCATACTCGTTACCATACATCCAGTTGGACATCACACGCTGGAAAGCGCCCTTGCTCCAGCAAGGACCGGCAGACTGTACCGAATACTTGACAGCATCATCCTTAGCCTGATAGCGACCATACGATGGGATAATCGTGTATGGTGCCTGCGACATAGTGGTATGCAGCAGCAGGTTAGAGTTCATAGCAGCATCGGTCCAAGCGATGAACTGTGGCTCCGGCTGTGAGAACTTCTGGATATAATTGTAGTCGCAAAGCATACCCAGCGCAACCTCAGGCGAAGTAGTGAGCACGAAATCAGCATGCTCGAGCACCTTAGCCCAATCGCGCTTGTAGAGATAGAATCGAGCTGCAAAAGCGTGCGCAGCTTTCTGATTGAAGTGGTACTTAGGTACGCTATAGTAGTCATCACGCACGAGTTTGAGTCCATCCTCCAGGTCTTTCTCGATAGCCTTGTAGGTTTCTACGAGATTAGGACGCACGTATTGAGGGCGCACCTCGGTCTCCGGCTTGGTCATATATACGATACCCAGATCGTTCTGAGACAGAGTCTCATCGCGGTATGGCATGCAGAATACGCAAGCAAGGAGGAAGTGGTGGTATGCGCGGCAGAGCAGCGCCTCACCCTTCTCGGCATCCATATTGATGCCCTGTGCCTCGAGGTTCTCGATAGCCAGCAGCGCCTGGTTAGCCGAAGCGATAGCTGTATAGTGTGCATCCCAGAGATACTTAGGCGAATCCTGCTCACCACTGGAGCGAACATCCTTCCAAGCGAAGATCTCATCGTACATCTTATCCAGCGGATTGAGTTTCTTGGTAGCGCCGGCAGCATCCGGTGCGTTGAGGTCGATGATATTATCCGAAGAGAACTCCATGATAGCACCGGAGTTACCATCGGTATATGCACTGGTGAGGAGCAAGCGTACCTTGGCCTTGGTGTCAATATGAGTACGCATATCCGGCTCCTGGTCCAGGAAATTACATCCTGTGAGCGCCAATGCAGCAATAACTAATATACTATATATCTTTTTCATATCTATAAATCTCATTAATGGTACTACAAATTACATGCCAAGACGGAGAGTGAGTGTGAACTGACGTGGGTTAGGCGAAGCCACACCACCGGTGTTGTAGAACTCAGGATCCTGTCCGTTGAGTTTCTTGTCGGCATATGCGAGCCAGAGGTTGGTAGCAGTCAGCTTGACGCTGAAGCTCGATACAGCCTTTTGTCCCTCGAAGTATTTCTTAGGCAGCTTGTACTCGAGCGAGAGCTCCTTGAGTCGGATGAAGTCAGACTTAGCTACGCGTTGGTCGCTGTAGTTGTATGCAGAGTAAGCCCAGTCGAGACTCTGGATAGCCTGGTACTGACGCTTGGTAGCAATAGCAGGGATGGTAGTGACAGCCTCGTCACCCGGTACAACCCAACGGTTCTTCATCTCCTTCATGCTGGCGGTCAGGTCGCTGTACTGGCTCGAATACACGTAGCAGAGCGGATCCAGACGGAGCACACCACCAAAGCTATAGGTAAAGAAAACATTGAGCGACAGGCTATTGTCCAGGAAGGTGAAAGTATTACCAAACGAACCATTGATCTTAGGATCAAGCGAGCCTTCGTACTTGAGGAAATCTACGTTCTCGTAGTCCTGGAAGTTGATATCGTTGTAGTTGTTCATATCAGCCAGCACGGTGTGATCCTTGTCGAGCCAGAAAGTAGGCAAACCCTCCTCGCTAAGTCCGGCGAATGGAATGGAGAAGACAGCACCTACAGGATAGCCCTCGGTACGACCGTAGCCGTTAACGAGCTGATAAACCTGCGACATAGACTGCAGTTTGGTAATCTTATTCTCAGCCCAACCGAAGATCCAGTCGGTATGCCAGTTGAAGTTCTTGGACTTGATATTATGTGTCGAGATAGTGAACTCAACACCTGTAGAAGCCATGGTAGCATCGTTGGCAAGTTTGGTAGTCTGACCACCGACACCCATTGTTTGTACATATCCGATCAAGTCATAGTTGTTACGCTTGTACCAGTCGAGTTCGACGTTGATGCGGTTATCCACAAAACCGAGTGCGATACCGAGGTTGAGCTCGTTCTTCTTCTCGTAGGTGAGCTCCGAGTTCTCGAGGTCCTCGAGGCGGATACCGGTCTCTGAGGCGTTGGTGTTCGGGCGGTATGGGCTGTAGCTACCGAAGACAGCGAGGGAGTTGGTCACACCAGCAGGTCCACGGTCAGCAGTCAGGGAGTACGAAGCCTTGAGGGCTGCGTGCGTCCACCACTTGCCGAAAGTAGGATACCACCAGCGCTCCTCGTGTGCATTCCATGCAGCAGACACGTTCCATGTAGGCAACCAGCGTGCCTTGGTAGATTTACCCAGCTTGTTAGTACCCTCGTAACGGATGGTACCGTTGATAGTATAACGTCCTTTGTATGAGTAAGTTGCCATACCGAAGAAGGCGAGGTTACGATAGTAGGAGTAGGAGTTGGAGTAATAGGAAGTGTTCTCCTCCTGGCTCTGCTTGAAGAGCTCGTAGATGGAGTAAGGTACACCACCATTATCATACTGATAACCCCAACCACGGAACCATGTACCCTGACGGTCAGTCATATTACCCTCGGCACCAGCGAAGATGCTGAGGATATGTGCCTCGTCACGACCGAAAGCGCCATTGTAGCTGATGGTACCACGGAAGTCGGTAGCCAATAGCGAGTAGAGCTGCAGGTCATAGATACCGCCGGCAGGCAGCACCGAGATAGGCAGGGCGTTAGGATCGTTAGGATCGGTATAGAGGTACGAGTTAGCATCACGGATAGTGGTATTAAGCGGATCCAGACCGGCACGATAAGCGCGTGCCTGGTTGGACTGATCCATGATATGATGCTCGTTTTGCGACTTGAAGTAACGCACAGCAGCCACACCGGAGATCTCGAGACCACGAACCGGCTTGTAATTGAGCTCGCCCTGGAACTTAACATCAGTTACCTTAAGGTCGATATAGTTCTTATCGAGCTCGTCCTTGATATTGAAATCGCAATAGTTACGACGATAGACATCATCCGGATCCATCACACGCGCGGTATTCATAGCATAGGAGAATGGGTTGATATCGAACTCACGGCTGACAGCACCCGTGATAGGGTCGGTCATGGAGCTGATAGTACCCGGCGCCTTCTGCTTACGGTAACTGGCGTTAGCCACTACGGTAGCGGTGAGGTTCTTGAGAATATCGTAGCTGGCGTTCATGTTCGCGGTGAAACGAGCCACCTCAGAATCACGATACCATCCCGGATCCTGCATAGCCGACATAGAGGCGTAGATACGTCCGCGCTCAGAACCGGTCGAGAACGACAGGGAGTGGTTGTGCATGATGGTGTGGTTGAAGAGAGCATTGAACCAGTTGGTATTACGATACTCAGCAGCACGCAGGTAAGCATTTTTTGCCTCCTGGGTGTTGTCCAACTTAGAATCAGCAATCAGGTCGTACATATGTCCATACACACCATGGTTCTTGGCAGAAGCGAGGTTAGACGACTCCAACCAACCCTTACGCTCAAGCTCCTGGTAGATACCCATCTGCTCCTGTGAGTTACAGATGTTGTAGTCCATATAATTAGGAATAGTACGATAAGTCAGCTCCGCAGTATAGTTGAGGCGGCTCTTACCAGCCTGACCTTTCTTGGTGGTAACGACGATGACACCCGCCATAGCGCGTGCACCATAAATAGAGGTAGCCGAACCGTCCTTCAGAATCTGGAACGACTCGATATCGTCGGCGTTGATACCTGCGATAGCGTTGGCAATCAGGGTGGTAGCATCACCGGAACTCAGGTCATCAGCACCCAGCTCGACAGCATCCTCCAGTACGACACCATCCACCACCCACAGAGGTTTGGAGGCGCCATAGATAGAGGTAGCACCACGAACACGAATCTTCGGCGCAGTACCGAAGGTACCGCTGACACTCTGCACACTCACACCGGCAGCACGACCCTCAAGCGAACGCGAGATATCAGCCACACCATCAAGCTTGGCCTTCTCTGCATCCACCTTGGTAGCAGCACCGGTAAAGAGGCGCTTATCTTGCTTCACCATACCCTGTACGACAACCTCTTCCAGTTGCTCAGAGTCAGAAACCAATGTAAGCTTAATGTTAGACTTTACCGCCACTGTCTCAGTGCGGTAACCCAGATAGGAGATCACCAGATGCTTCACACCCGCCGGAACATCCAACGAGAAGAATCCATCGAAATCTGTAGCGGTACCCACCGTGGTACCCTCCGCAATAACGCTGGCACCGATAGCAGGATCACCATTCTCCTCCAAGACGACACCCGACACCTTCGTCTGCGCCAGTACGACGCTGCTCATCAGGGTCAGAGCCATGAGTAAAAAAGTAAATTTCTTCATTACAATTAATGTTTATAATATCTAATACCTTGTTGTTTTTTCTTTACGATGCATGGTCTTTCGATCATGCAAATGCCTCTCGCGTACGTACGTGTATTATTTATAAGGTGTGGGCATAATACCCCCTATACGCGAAAAATCATGCAAAGGTACAAATATTTTTTGACATACGCAAGCATTTTGGCATAAAAAATACGTTTTTTATATCATTTTGTATGTTTTATAGCATATTTTCGCGAAAATTTGCTCTATGATTGTGCACCAAACACGCTACATAAGCGGCAGGCGTACGATTGGTCTCTGGCGAGTTTGCCAGCCGAGCGCGTTCGGTACGCGGGCTTCACAACCATCGGCAAACACGAATACAGATCCGCAGCTGGCTGGTAAACAACAAAAACTCGCAGAGCGAAAACAAAGAGCACCGCAGGCCATCGTCGAGGGAATTCGGTAAACATTTGGTAAGGGTTAAGGGAATGTTCGAAAGAATATCGGCAATCCTACGGTCATCCTATGGTCATCCTATGGTCATCCTATGGTCATCCTATGGTCATCCTACGGTCACCCTACGGTGAATGATGCGAAAAATACAGAAAAACGGTTCGCGAAACGCGGGCTAAAAAGGCTAAAGGCTAAAGGCAAAAGGTAAAAGGCTAAAGGCTAAAGGCAAAAGGCTAAAGGCAAAAGGCTAAAGGCTAAAGGCAAAAGGCTAAAGGCAAAAGGCTAAAGGCAAAAGGCTAAAGGCTAAAGGCTAAAGGCTAAAGGTAAAAGAGGACGACAAGAAGTCGAGAAGAGATGGAGAAAAGATGGAAAAGACAGGGAGAAGAGATGGAAAAGACAGGGAGAACAGGGATGAAGAGAGAAAAGAGCAAAAATACCCCACTTTTACCCACAATGTTAATAAGTTTTGCAACATACTGATATTGTGCATTTTACGAAGACGGAAAATTGTTAATAAGTTGTTGAAAAAATAAAAGAAAAATTTTTTGTGGGGAAAAGTGGTGTAATTCAAAATTTTTTTGTACCTTTGCAGTCGCTTTCGGTAAGGTATCGCACAGAAGTCCGCTCTGCGGCCTTAAAGCTCAACCTACCTCAGCTCTCCCCCAGCGACTATCGCTTCGTTAGCAGTCGTCTGAGCCCCAGAACCCCACCCGATCTCCCCAAGGAAGATAGGAAAAACGAGGGGAGGAGAAACAGAGAATAGAGAATAGAATCAAATATTAGAATAAAATAGTAGAATAAAATAGTAGAATAAAATAGTAGAATATGAGTACATTCATAGGAAATATTGAGGCGAAGCTGGATGACAAAGGGCGCATCTTCATCCCAGCCGCTTACCGCAAGATCTTGAGCGAAATGGATTCGCACAAGATCATCATGCGCCGTGATACAGACAACGAATGTCTCATCTTCTACCCCGAGCAGGTGTGGAATCAGAAAGTCAGCGACTTGCGCCAGGCGCTGGACGAATGGGATCCCGAAGATCAACTCATCCTCATGCAATTCATGAGCGATGCCGAGACATTGGAAACAGACGCTCAAGGACGCGTGCTGCTGGCAAAGAAAAACCTGGAGACCATCGGAGCACAACAGGAATTGCTATTCGTGGGTATGCTGGATCGCTTCGCCGTATGGAATCCGAAGACCTTCGAAGATAAGAAACTGGGAGCCAGCGATTTGGCGGCAAGGATCAGGTCGAAAATGAAAAAATAAAAATAGCATACAACAAGACACAACATACATGACAAACCAAACCTATCATATACCTGCCCTACTAACCGAGACTATTGAAGGGCTACACATCCAAGCCACCGGCACGTACGTTGACGTCACGTTCGGTGGGGGAGGACACAGCCGCGCCATTATCCAAGACCTTAACGAAAACGGGCATTTGTTTTCATTTGATCAGGATCTGGATGCACTTCGTAACGAAGAAAGCCAGATGAGCCTAATCAACGATGACAGGTGGACGTTTGTTCACAGTAACTTCCGCTATCTCAGGAACTTCATGGACTACTATGGGGTACATGAGATAGACGGACTACTGGCAGATCTGGGTGTGAGTTTTCACCACTTTGACGAGGCAGAACGCGGATTCAGTTTCCGCTTTGCCGGTCCGCTGGACATGCGCATGAACCAGTCGGGCGGCAAGACCGCAGCCGACATCGTGAATGAATACGACGAAGACGCTCTCGCGCGCGTACTATATATATATGGTGAGCTGAAAAACTCGCGCCAACTGGCTCGACAGATTGTCAATCGCCGCCCCATCCTGCGGACGGAGGAGTTAGTCGCGTGTCTGACAGGCAAGCAAGTGGGCGAACTGAAGATAGAAAACGGCCTCATCGAGGACATCCATCCGCGTGCCAAGAAGGAGTTGACACTGGTCTTCCAGGCTCTACGCATGGAGGTGAATGACGAACTAGGCGCACTACGCGAGATGCTGCTGGCGGCACGCGACCTGCTAAAACCAGGTGGTCGCATAGCCATCCTGACCTACCACTCGCTGGAAGACCGCATTGTGAAGAATTTTCTACGGGCAGGCAACCTGGAAGGCGAGATACAAAAAGACTTCTACGGCAATATACTAACCCCCTTTCGCCTGATAGAGAAGGGGTTAACCGCCAGCGCAGAAGAGATAGAACGCAACCCACGCAGCCGTAGCGCCAAACTACGCATAGCCGAGAAATTATGAAAACGCTGAGCACACAAGACATACAAGGATTGCTGAACGGAGATATATTGCGTTCGGGTTGGCTGCGCCGTCAGTACAAGTTACTAAGTCTGATTGCCGTATTGGTATTCATCTATATATTAGGTGGTTATCACGCTACGGAGCAGCATCACAGACTGAGCGACCTAAAGGCGGAAGTGCGCGATGCGAAATTTGAATACCTGACCGTCTCTGCCCAACGCGCCGAGGCCACCAGACAATCCAATATCATCAAGATGCTGGAAGAAAAAAACAGCCTACTACAACCCAACCGTAAACCTCTGATAATGATAAATGAGTGACAAACAGCGACATACCATCATCCGCTTTGCTACAGTATTTCTGCTGATAGCATTGGGTTTTGTGGCCGTAATCGGAAAGATTATCGCCATTCAGACCGTAGAGCGCGACCAATGGTTGAAGATTGCCGGCAAACAGACCATCACTAACCAACCCATTCGCGCGACACGCGGAAACATACTGGATTGTCACGGCGAGCTGCTCGCCAGCAGTGTGCCTCAGTATCAGATATATATGGATACGCGCGTGGAGGCTCTGCAGCAAAACGGCGGGGCACTATTCTACGAATATGTGGATTCGATAGCCGAGGGACTGAGCCAGATATTAGGCGACAAGAGCAAGGAAGATTATCGTCAAATCATGCTGCGAGCCTACCGCGGAAAGACCATTTGTGAACGCGATGCACGCCTGACGCTGCATCGTGTGAGTTACACCGAGCGCAAAGCCATCATGCGACTGCCGTTGGTTCGCAGGGGTTACTACAAGAGCGGCATCCACTTTGTGGATCTGCACGACCGCGTGAAGCCGTACGGTAGCCTTGCCAGCCGAACGATAGGCAGTATCTACGCCAATGGCGGATACGGAAATGCAGGATTGGAGAAGCAGTTTGACAAAGAGTTGAGCGGCAAGGACGGCATGAGCATGCGCGTCCGCAAAGGTGGCAGATGGGAGAACGTACCCATAGTGGAAGCCATTGACGGGCGCGACGTGGTGACCACGCTGGATGCCACCATCCAAGACATAGCAGAAAGCACACTACGCAAGAAACTGGAAGAAGTGCAAGCCGACTGGGGCTGCTGCATACTGATGGAAACCAAGAGCGGCAAGATACGCGCTATCGTGAACCTGGACCAGGGGCAGAGCGGATATTACGAGAAGATGAACCACGCCGTGACGCGCGTGGAGCCCGGTTCAACCTTTAAGACCATCGCCCTGATGGCGGCGCTGGATGACGGCAAAGTGAAGTTATACGACACCATTCCCGTCAGTCGTGAACCGTGGAAATACCTGAGTATCAAGCACACAGATGCTCACCCCAAGGATACAGTCTATACTGTACGAAGTGCCCTGGCTATATCGTCGAACATCGCGCTGGCGAAGATCATCACCAACGGTTATGAGGGTAGCGCGCGCAAGTTCATCCGTCGCATTGAGAAGATGGGACTGAAGGACAGCGTCTACTGCGAGATTCCGGGTGCTCATCGCTCGCGCATAGACATACCCAATGACTCGGTGACCCTATCAAAGATGTCGTACGGGTATTCGGTGGAGTTGAGTCCGATGCAGATCATGATGTTCTACAACGCCATCGCCAACGACGGCAAGATGATTCGCCCCTACATGGTAGATCGTATAGAGGAGAACGGTAAGGTGATGAAGCGATTTGGCACGGAGACCATCTGCTCGTCGGTATGCAAAGACCGCACCCTGCGAGACATACGCGAGGCGCTACATGACGTGGTATGGGACAACGACCTGCCCGGAACTGCCAGCGTGCGCAAGTGGCAAGGACACATTGCTGCCTACAAGGCGCAGTCGAACCTGGTACACATAGCCGGCAAGACGGGAACTGCCCAGCTACTCGTCAACGGACGCTACCAATCGCGTCAACACCGCATGACCTTTGTGGGTTACTTCCCCGAGGAGGAGCCCGAATACACCTGCATATGTATGATTGAGCATCCGCGTAACTACCCCTCTTACGATGCGGGATACGACTGCGGAGGCGTGGTGAGACAGATTGCCGAGAAAGTAGTGGCATATGGGGGCAGGTACCGAATCGGGAAAGAGGGTGTGCTACAATTGGAAATTGATGCTGACTGACGAGAGTGGAAAAAGAAAATAAAGAATAATCGACAACAAATATGATACTAAAGGAACTAATTAAGAATCTGGACATTAAGCAGATAGTAGGCTCCACAGATGTGGAGGTGACAGGAATACAGTTTGACTCTCGCAAAATAGAGGCAGGACATCTGTTTGTAGCACAGACCGGAACGGCGGTGAATGGCCACACCTTCATCAGCCAGTGCATCGAAAAAGGTGCCAAGGTCATCGTACTGAGCGACGAGAGCTATATCTACAACGAGAGCGGCGTGACCTACGTGCTGGTGGAGAACACCAATCGTGCACTGGGTCAGATGGCATGCACCTGGTACGGCAACCCGAGTCAGAAAATGACCCTCGTGGGCGTAACCGGCACCAACGGCAAGACCACGATCGCCACCCTGCTCTACAAGATGGTGCGCGCACTCGGACACAAAGCCGGACTGCTATCCACCGTGGTCAACTACGTAGAGGACGAGGCCATCGCCTCCACCCACACCACACCTGACGCGCTGGCGCTGAACGCCCTGCTCGCCAAGATGGTAGAGGCAGGATGCGAGTACGCCTTCATGGAGGTGAGCAGCCACAGTATCGATCAGGAGCGCATCGCCGGACTGGACTTTGACGGCGCACTCTTCACCAACCTCACGCGCGATCATATTGATTATCACAAGACCTTTGACAACTATCGCGACACGAAGAAACGCCTCTTTGACAACCTGAAGAAGACCGCCTTTGCCGTTACGAACAAGGATGACAAAAACGGACTGGTGATGACACAGAACTGCCACGCCACCATCCACACCTATTCCACTCGCACCATCGCCGACTACAAGGCGCAAATACTGGAGGAAGGATTTGATGGTATGCTGCTGAATATCAACGCGCAAGAGGTATTCGTTCCGCTGGTGGGCAGATTCAACGTGAGCAACCTGCTCTGCATCTACAGCGCCGCCCTGTGCATGGGATTTGACAACATCGAGGTGCTGCGCGTGCTATCCACTCTACGTCCCGTGAATGGCAGATTTGAAGCCATCCGCAGCGAGAAGGGTTGGACCGCCATCGTGGATTATGCCCACACGCCGGACGCCGTGGATAACGTGATACAAACCATCAACGAAATCAAGAAGGGTCGCCTGATTACGGTAGTAGGTTGTGGCGGTAATCGCGACAAGGGCAAGCGCCCGATGATGGCAAAGATTGCCAAGCAGGGCAGCGAGCAACTGATCCTGACCAGCGATAACCCACGCGACGAGGAGCCAAGAGACATCCTGCAAGATATGGCAGCAGGACTCACCAACGACGAACTGCGCGAGACACTCATCATCGAGGATCGCGAGTCCGCCATCAAGACCGCCTGCACGCTGGCACAAGCCGGCGATGTGATACTAATTGCCGGCAAAGGACATGAGGATTACCAGATTATCAAGGGCGTAAAGCACCACTTTGATGACCACGAGGTGGTTAAATCGATGATTTAAAATGGAGCGCTAACGCTAATTGACGTTCTGAAGAACTAATTGAAAATTGAGAATTAAACAATGCTATACCATCTACTACAAGGATTGAGTTTCCCGGGAGCGGGACTGATCGACTACATCTCATTTCGCGCCATCGTAGCAGGCGTGATTGGACTGCTAATCAGTATCTACTTTGGTGAGTACTTTATCTCACTACTGCGTCGTCGCAACATCTCTGAGCAGCAACGCGATGAAGCTACCGACCCCTTTGGCGTACAGAAGAAAGGTGTACCTACCATGGGCGGTATCGTCATCATTATCAGCATATTAGTGCCATGTCTGCTGATTGGTAAACTGACGAATGTATATATGTGGCTCATGCTCATCACTACCCTGCTACTGGGTGGACTGGGATTGGCAGACGACTATATCAAGACCTTCCGCCACAACAAGGAGGGACTGAACGGATGGATCAAGATCATAGGACAAGTGATGCTGGGTCTGATCGTAGGTTTGACCCTGCGCTACAGCCCCGTGACCACCATGAACGAGACCGTGAAGACATGCGTGGAGAACAATATCACCATCGTCACCAAGTCGCCGGATGTCAAATCCACCCAGACCACTATCCCATTTGTCAAGCATCACAACGCCAACTACGCAGACCTGTTCTCGTGGTTGGGCGAGGACAATAAATACCGCGCCGGATGGATATTCTTTGTTATCCTGACTATATTGGTGGTAGCCGCTGTGAGCAACGGTGCCAACCTGAACGACGGCATGGACGGCATGTGCGCCGGCAACTCAGCCATCATCGGTGCCGCGCTTATCATCCTTTCCTACATCAGCGGTAGCACGGTGTGGGCGGACTATTTTGACGTGATGTATATCCCTGGTAGTGAAGAACTTGTAGTCTTCCTGGCATCGTTTGTGGGTGCGCTTGTGGGCTTCCTGTGGTGGAATGGTTACCCTGCGCAGGTCTTCATGGGCGACACCGGCAGCCTGACCATCGGTGGCATCATAGGCGTGTGCGCAGTAATTATCCACAAGGAGTTGTTGCTGCCGATACTGTGTGGCATATTCCTGATGGAGAGCGTAAGCGTAATCCTGCAGACGCAAGTATATAAATTCAGCAAGAAGCGCGGACAACGCATTCGCATCTTCAAGCGTGCGCCATTTCACGACCACTTCCGCACATCGGTAGAGCAGGTGCTGAAGAACGATCCTACCTGCCGCATCCTGCTGCAGGGTAATGGCAAGTTGAGCCACGAGACCAAGATTGTGCTACGATTCTGCATCGTGACCTTGTTGCTGGCAGCATTCACCATTTTGACATTGAAAATCAGATAGGGAGCAATCCCACCAAGCTATGAAACGAATTGTAATTTTAGGAGCGGGCGAGAGCGGCACAGGTGCTGCGATTCTCGCCAAAGAAAAAGGATACGACGTTTTTGTCTCGGATATGGGACAGATTCAACCAGCTTACCGCGCGCTACTGGATCAAAATGGTATCGCATGGGAGGACGGACAGCATACCGAGTCGCTGATTCTCAACGCCGATGAGGTGGTCAAGAGTCCGGGAATACCTTTGACCGCACCCATCATCGTGAAGCTGCAGAGCCTGCGCAAGCCCATCATCTCAGAGATTGAGTTCGCTGCGCGCTACACGCACGCCAAGATGATTTGCATCACAGGCAGCAACGGAAAGACCACCACGACCAGCCTCGTGTATGACATTCTGCGTCGCGCAGGACTGGACGTTGGTTTGGCAGGCAACATCGGCATGTCGCTGGCGCTGCAGGTGGCGCACGAGGACCACGCGTACTACGTGATCGAGCTCAGCAGTTTTCAACTGGATAACATGTACGACTTTCGCGCCAACATCGCCATTCTGATGAACATCACGCCGGACCACATGGATCGATACGACTTCTGCTTTCAGAACTATATCGATGCCAAGATGCGCATCACGCGCAACCAGACCAGCGACGATGCCTTCATCTACTGGAGCGAAGACCCGGTGATTGACAAGGAGATACAGAAGATGCGACCGGGGGCGACACTATATCCGTTCGGTAGCAAGGAGACCAATGTCGCCTATATCGAGAAAAATAATCTGGTGGTGAACGTGCCCAACTGCGAGCCGCTGGAGGTGGGGATTGACGAGTTGAGCCTGAGAGGCAAACATAATCAACTGAACTCGATGGCAGCCTCGATTGCTGCTCAATTGGTGGGCATACGCAAGGATGTGATTCGCGAGTCGCTCACCCAGTTTGCCGGCGTTGAGCATCGTCTGCAATACGTTGCCACCGTGCGCGGCGTGCGCTACATCAACGACTCGAAGGCGACCAACGTCAACAGTTGCTGGTATGCGCTGGAGAGCATGACCACCCCTACCGTACTCATCCTGGGCGGCAAGGATAAAGGCAACGACTACAGCGAGATAGACGACCTCGTGCGCGAAAAATGCCACACACTGGTCTTCATGGGACTGCACAACGAGAAACTGCATGAGCACTTTGACTCATTTGGACTCAACATCATCGACACCGACAACCTGCACGACGCCCTGATGGGAGCCTATCATGCTGCGCATGAGGGAGATACCGTGCTGCTCAGCCCCTGCTGCGCCAGCTTTGACCTGTTCAAGTCCTACGAGGACAGAGGACACCAGTTTATGGACGCCGTAAGGCAACTATAAAATCGCAAATAAGATGCAATTACCCAGTACCAAATACATTGACAAGACCTATTGGGGGATATTCAGTTTCCTGATAGTAGTAGCCATCATCTCGCTATTCTCCGCCAGCAGCACGCTGGTCTATGAGCACCACTCGGCGATGGGTCCGGTGATGCAGCAGATGCTGTATCTGGCTGCCGGCGTGGGCGTGGCCTACGGTATGCAGTTCATCCCCAGTTGGTGGGTGCGCGGCGGAGGATACCTCGTGTTGGTGTTCTCGTGTCTGTGTCTGTACATCATGCTGATTCCGGGCAATCCTTTTGTGGTGAACTACAATGGTGCTGGACGATGGTTTAAGATACTGGGATTCACCTTCCAACCATCGGAGTTGGCCAAGTTATCGCTCATCATCGTGATAGCCGACCTGCTGGCTCGCATCCGCACCGAGGAGGACAAACGCAAGTACTTCTACTGGACACTGGGCATCACCTGCGTGACCGTTTTGCCGATTCTGACGGGTAACCTCAGCACAGCGATTCTGCTGTTTGGCATCGTGTTCCTGTTATGGTTTTTGGCACATATACCCGCTAAATACCTGGGTGCGACAGTAGGCGTATCCGTACTGCTGCTGGTGCTGGGCTACTGCATTGTGGAGTTTGGATTCGTACGTCCGAAGCGCCACCTGCCCATCCTGCCTCGTGCCGTGACATGGGTAGGACGAATCGATGACATGTTCGTGCACGAGCAGAACCCGAGTGGCGAGTTTCTGCTTACCGACGACAACTACCAGGCCTCGCTGGCAAAGGTAGCCATCGCGCGCGGCAGCAAATCACCCATCGGTGTGCTACCCGGCAATAGCAAGGAACGCGACTACCTGCCGCTGGCATTTGCCGACTATATCTTTGCCATCATCGTAGAGGAGACGGGCATCGTAGGCGCTATACTACTGATTTTTCTATACTTAGCAATTCTCTTCCGAGCCTGCTGGACCAGCAGTCGATTTGGCGACTACGCCGCCATGCTGATGGTGATGGGTCTGGCGCTGATGATTACCTGCCAGGCATTGATATCCATGATGGTGGCTGTAGGACTGGGTCCCGTGACCGGTCAGCCGCTCCCCCTCGTCAGCCGAGGTGGTACAAGTGTGCTGATTACCAGCGTATATTTCGGTATCATGCTGTGCGTCAGCCGCGAGCAGGCAGAACTCAAGGACAAGCAAGACAGCGTGCGCGTGGCATCCATGAACGATGTACCGGAGATTACGCTGGACTAAAACAGACAAACTGACAACTAAATCATACAGATATGAGATACCTGATTAGCGGTGGTGGCACAGGTGGCCACATTTTTCCGGCAGTTAGCATAGCCAATGCCCTGCGAGAACTGGATTCACAAGCCGAGATACTCTTTGTGGGCGCACTCGGTCGCATGGAGATGGAGCGAGTACCTCAGGCGGGGTACAAGATTATTGGTCTGCCCGTGCGTGGGTTTAACCGTGCCCAGCCATGGAAGAACATCAGCGTGCTGTGCGACCTGCTACGCTCGATGCGAATGGCTCGCCGCATTGTGCGCGAGTTCCGTCCGGATGCCGGCGTGGGTGTAGGCGGCTACGCGTCAGGTGCTGCCATGAAGGTGGCGGCTCGCATGGGAGTGCCCATCATCCTGCAGGAGCAGAACGGATTTGCAGGTGTCACCAATAAACTGTTGAAAGACGATGCCCGTCTCATTTGTGTGGCATACGAGGGGATGGAGCGCTTCTTCCCCAAGGACAAGATACTGCTGACCGGCAATCCCGTGCGTCAGAATCTGGTTCAGATCGATAGACAGGCTGCCATCAATGCCATCAATCAGGAGTTCGGAGTGCAATTCACCACCGAGCGCAAGACCCTGCTCATCATCGGCGGATCGCTGGGGGCGCGCACCATCAACGAGGCGGTCGCCGCAGGGCTGCAGTCACTCATGGATGCCGGTGTGCAGGTCATTTGGCAAACCGGCAAATTCTACTACGAACAGTGCCGACAGTTGACCGACAATCGACCGACAATCGATAAGGGGTCTATAAGGGGTCGGCAAGGGGTCATTTGCACAGCTTTCGTCAGTGATATGGCGGCCGCATACGGGGCTGCAGACCTCGTCATCTCTCGCGCAGGCGCCTCCTCAATCTCGGAGCTTTGCCTGCTGGGAAAGGCCAGCATATTGGTGCCGTCGCCCAACGTGGCAGAGGATCATCAGACCCACAATGCCATGGCACTGGTGCGCCGCGATGCTGCCGTGCTGGTACGTGATGCAGAGGCTGACCAGCAACTGGTCAGCACCGCCATTGCCCTCATAGAGGACGACCTACAACTATCCAAATTACAAAGCAACGTGCTGACTCTGGCACAAGCCGACTCAGCACGTCGAATAGCTAAAGAAGTGATGCAGATTGCTGCGCGGCACGAGTAAACTACTCACCGCGTAGCAGTATCTGCTTGTATTCCACAGGCATAACCTTGATAAACTGGCTGCGATAGGTAGCCCAGTCTGCCACGATACGCTTCGCCAGCGGCGACTGCGTGTAGCGGATATGGGAATCCAGCAGGCGCAGCAGTTCCTCCTCGTCGGTGTGATCCACCAGCGTGAGTTCTACCTGCTCCATATTGCAGTAGAAGTCAAAGTCGCCCGTCTCGTTCCACACGTAGGCGATTCCGCCGGACATGCCGGCTGCAAAATTGCGTCCGGTAGCACCCAGCACGACGACACGTCCACCCGTCATATACTCACAGCAGTGGTCTCCAACGCCCTCCACAACGGCTAGAGCACCACTATTGCGCACAGCAAAGCGCTCGCCCACCTGTCCGGAGGCGTACAATTCGCCCGATGTAGCACCATAGAGGATGGTGTTTCCGGCTATGATATTCTCTGCCGGTGCGAACGTGTGTCCATCTGGTGGCACAATCACGATGCGTCCACCGGAGAGCGACTTAGCCACATAATCGTTGGCATCGCCATGCAGGCGGAACTCCACACCACGCGGCAGGAAGGCACCGAAACTCTGTCCGGCAGAGCCATAGAAATCTACCTGTATCGTAGCATCCGGCAGTCCGTCTTCTCCGTATCGAGAGGCAATAGCACCTGCTATGCCGGCACCGATGGCGCGGTCGGTATTCATGATCTGATGCATGAGATAGGTGGGGCACTGCTGCTCAATGGCAGGCACACATTCCTTATTCAGTCGCCCATTGAGTCGGCTCTCCACCGGCATGCGCTCTTGACGTGTACAATGACGTACACCATGCTCCACGCCATACAGCAGGCGGCTGAAATCATACGAGTGGCTCGCATCTGCGACCGGCAGCAACAGGTCGGTACGACCGATTATCTGGTCAATGCGTTCAAATCCCATCTCTGCCAAACGCTCTTGCACATCGCGCATCAGGAATTGGCAGTAGCGCTCGATGTACTCTGCCTTACCGGCAAAGCGAGCACGACGCTCGGCATCCTGAGTGGCAATACCCGCAGCGCACTTGTTGGTATGGCATTGGCGGCATAGTTTGCAACCCATGCAGATCATCAACGCAGTCGAGAAGGCGAACTCCTCCGCTCCCAGCAGAGCCATGATGATGATATCTCTACCGGTTTTGAGCTGACCATCCACCTGTAGTGTCACGTTCTCACGTAATCCATTGAGCATCAGCGTCTGTTGAGCCTCGCTCAGGCCTATCTCGGCAGGCATACCGGTATGTCGAATACTGCTTGCAGGACTGGCTCCCGTACCTCCGCAGCCACCACTGATGACGATATTATCTGCTTTAGCCTTTGCCACACCGGCGGCTATGGTACCCACACCTGACTCTGCCACCAGTTTCACGCTCACGCTGGCACGCGGATTCAGATTCTTAAGGTCATAAATCAGCTCCGCCAGATCCTCGATGGAGTAGATATCATGATGCGGAGGCGGCGAGATGAGCGTGAGCCCGGGTATGGAGTGACGCGTACGAGCAATCACCTCATCTACCTTAAAACCAGGCAATTGTCCTCCCTCACCAGGCTTAGCACCCTGTGCCACCTTGATCTGAATCTCATCGGCATTCATCAGGTACGTAGCCGTCACGCCAAATCTGCCGCTCGCCACCTGCTTGATGCGCGAGTTGGTGATTGTGCCAAATCGATTGACATCCTCTCCACCCTCACCGGTGTTGCTGCGTCCCCCGATGCGATTCATTGCCGTAGCAATGGTCTCGTGTGCCTCACGGCTGATGGCGCCAAAACTGATAGCGCCTGCTACCAATCGAGACGACAAACTCGGATCCGAGCAGACCTCATGCGGGGCATCGCTACGCTTGTAATCCAGCAGGTTGCGAATGAAAATTGGCTCTGCCTGCTCGTCGCAAAGGCGCGCAAAGGCACGATATGTATCGTAGTCATCGTTTGTCACCGCCTGTTGAAGCAGGCGGATGGCCTCAGCAGTCCACGCATGGCGCTCCCTGCGAGGTGTATCGGATGTGCTGCTTGCCATACGATGCAGGTCCTCGTAGATGCGAGTCATTCCCACGCCGGAGAACGCCGAACGGGTACCGGAGAAATAGCGATTCAGTATATCGTCGTTCAGACCGGCTGCCTCAAACAGACCTGCCCCCTTGTAGGATCCCATAGTAGAGATTCCCATCTTGGACAAAATCTTCTTTAGTCCCTTGTTGACCGCTTTGATGTAGTGTTTCTCAGCGGTTGGGAAGTCCAGTTGCACCGTACCATCGCTGCATAGACCATTGATGATGGCCATCGCCATATACGGACACACGGCAGAGGCACCATATCCCATGAGCAATGCGAAGTGCATCACCTCACGCACATCACCAGCCTCTACCAGGATAGCCGTCTGCACGCGGCAGCGCTGCTCAATCAGGTAGTTATGCACGGCAGATGTAGCCAGCAGACTGGGTACTGCCAATCGGCCTGCAGACAATTTCTTATCCGTCAGTATCAGATAGTTATAGCCATCCTTCACCGCTGCCTCTGCCTCTGTACAGATGCGACTGATCTGAGATTGCAGCCACTCCTCACCCTGCTGATTATGGTCAGGGATAGGACTGCTGAGGTCGATATCCTTGGTGCGGAACCCCTTGTAACTCAGGTTACGCAGCAGGTCTATCTCACGATTGGTGATAATCGGATTATTGCTCTCCACCATCTTACAAAGTACGGGATCCGGCTCCAGCAGGTTGTGACTGATCTGACCAATGTAGGTGGATATATCCATCACCAGTTCCTCACGAATCGGATCAATGGGAGGATTGGTCACCTGAGCAAACTGCTGTCTGAAATAGTTGAATAGCAACTGCGGCTGGTGCGAGAAGGCCGCCAATGGGGTATCGTTACCCATCGAGGCACTGGGCTCTTGCGAGTTCTCCACCATGGGCAAAATAGTAGATTGCACATCGGATTTCTGATAGCCAAAGGCATTCCACTTGTAGTCCATATCGCCTACCTCTTGGCTCACTTTTCTGCCGCTGCTGACATCCTTCAGATTGATGCGATTCAGTGCCAGCCAGTCGCCATATGGCTGCATGCGAGCCAGTTGCTCCTTGATCTGCTTGTCGTACAGGATCTTACCGGTTTGTGTATCGACCATCAACATCTTACCCGGGCGCAAACGACCCAGGCGCTTGATATTCTGCGTCTCCAGATTCAGCACACCTGTTTCGGATGCGATGATGAGTGTATCGTGTCCGGTGAGAACATAGCGTGCAGGACGTAGTCCGTTGCGATCCAGCAGACCTCCGGCATAGCGTCCGTCAGAGAAGAGCAGCGTAGCCGGTCCGTCCCATGCTTCCATCAGGATAGAGTGATACTCGTAGAAAGACTTGAGAGCCGGCGAGATCGGGTTCTTCTGGTTGTACGACTCAGGTACCATCATCGCCAGAGCATGTGGCAGAGACATACCACTCATGATAAAGAATTCCAACACATTATCCAGGCTGGCAGAGTCCGACATACCGGGTTGCAGGATAGGGCGCACCTCCTCCATCGTGAAGTCACGCGGCTGCAACACTGACTCACGCGCATTCATCCAGCGGCGATTTCCGCGAATGGTATTGATCTCACCGTTGTGTCCAATCAGGCGGAATGGCTGTGCCAGCGACCAGGTCGGAAACGTATTGGTAGAGAATCGCGAGTGAACAAGGGCGATAGCGGACTCCAACTCGGGGTGCATCAGATCCGGATAGTACAGACGCAGTTGGTCACTGCTGAGCATACCCTTGTACACCATGGTGCGGCTGCTGAGCGATACGATATAGCACTCGCCGGCATGAGACAAAGTGGAGGACAGCAGTTGCTGCTCCACCTGCTTGCGCATCAGGTACAGGCGCAGTTCCAGTGATTCCGGATGGGCAGTATCCTCATTGGTGACCACTATCTGTCGAATAGCCGGCTCGGTGCGACCGGCATCTACTCCCAGTACAGAGGGATTTGTGGGAACTATGCGTACATGGCTGATAATGAGGCCATGCGTCTTGGCTGCCTCGGCGATCATGTCCAGCACGGCATGCTGCTCATCCTCCTCGCGAGGCAGGAACACCAATCCCGTGCCATACTCACCCGGCGTGAGTGGAGCATCTAATACTCGGCAGAGAAACGAGTGCGGTATCTGCACCTGAATGCCGGCGCCATCGCCGGTCTGATCAGGACGCTCTGCACCACGATGTACCATGTGCTCCAGTACCTTCAGCGCATGCTCTACCAGGTCGTGACTGCGCTGTCCGCGCACGTTCACCAGCAGGCCCACGCCACAGGCATCATGCTCATTCTCTGCGTGATATAATCCTTTCTGTACCATATATCAGGGGGAATATGATTATACTAAATGTGCCACAGCGGCCTCGTCATCAGCTGCAGTTGCCGACAGCAGGTAGATGGGTGGCAGTTCTATCATGGTGTACGCGCCGGTGCGTCCCTCGCGCTGCAGACGATGCGCTGCGCGAGCACAAGCTATCATCACCTGACCCGTCAACGCTGGGTTATTGATGACCATATTGAACTCAAATCGTTGATTATGTGTCTCGCCGCTCACACCGCTGCGCACCAGGTTGACACCATGCGCCACATTATTGAGGGCATCTACATCATCCACCTGTATCACGTGCGTCTCGTCGTGTGCAAAATAGTCATCTGCCAGCAGATTACGCTCTACCGTAGCGAAGTCGGCACCTTCCTCCAGTTCCACATACACCATGCGGCGATGGATACCGGTACCCAGAGGTATAGTCATGGATAGCGCATTGCGCACACCATCAATAGCCTTCGCTGCCACGCTGTGTCCCATCGAGCGACCCGGACCAAAATTGGTGTAGGTCAATCCCTTAGGAGCAATAGCCTCCAGCAGGCAGCGCACCACAGAGTCCGAACCCGGATCCCATCCGGCACTGATGATGCTGACCGCGCCATGCGCATTGGCAATAGGCATCAGGTTGCTGCGCAGCTCCGGAATACGACCGTGGATATCAAAACTATCCACCGTGCATATCCCTTTGGCTAACATGCGCTCGGCATACTCCGGCACCTGACGAGTAGGTGTACATAGCAGCGCCACATCTGCCTGGATAGCATCCAGATTATCATTGTGATGGTAGATGCCTACCAGTTCCATATCATCCGCCGCACGTACGGCCTGTTCTACAGCACGACCTATGTTGCCGTAGCCGATAATTGCAATCTTTGTCATAATCAATCGTCCCTTACGGATTAGCGAATAAATAGCAGTTCACGATACTTAGGCAGCGGCCACAGTTTGTCGTCCACCATGATCTCCAGTGCATCCACGTGTGCACGAATCTCCTCCATGAGCGGTGCTACGCGGTCATGGAAACCAATAGCCTTCTCGCGTGCATCAACAATCTCTTGTACCTCATAGCGGGTCGCCTTGATCTTGTCGTATAGCTCGGTGATGGTATCGGCATGCTCCACCAGACGTTGTACAATCTTGGTGTCCTGAGCTGACAGTTTCTCCACCAACTCCGGATGCGTGTCGCCATACACGGCGCGTATGCGCATCAGGTTCTCCAGCAGCAGTCCCTCATAGGTGTTGCTGGCAGGTACGATGTGGTTGAGGATCAGATCGCCCAGCACACGTGCTTCGATCTGTACCTTGCTGCTGTAGGTCTCCCACTTCACTTCGCAACGCGAGCGAAGCTCTGCCTCGGTCATCACCTTGGTAGTCTCAAACATGCGGATGGACGACTCGCTTAGATACTGATCAATCATCAGAGGCACACTCACCTCGGTATCCAATCCACGACGTTTAGCCTCCTCATGCCACTCTTTGCCATAGCCATTGCCATCAAATACGATCGCACGACTCTCGCGGATATAGCGGCGAATCACCTCAAATAGTGCTTTCTCCTTAGGCATCTCGTCAGCCATCAGGGCATCTACCTCTTGCTTGAAGGCCATCAGCTGCTCTGCCACAGCGGCATTGAGGGCGAGCATGGCAGCGCCACAGTTGGCACTGGAGCCTACTGCGCGGAACTCAAATCGGTTACCCGTGAAGGCAAACGGCGAGGTACGGTTGCGGTCGGTATTATCGAGCAGAATCTCAGGGATATTGCCCACACCCAACTTCATCTCCTTCTTGGCATTGATGATGATACCCTCGTCAGCGCTGGCATTCTCCAGTTTCTCCAGCACCTCGCTGATCTGCTTGCCCAGGAAGACAGAGATGATAGCAGGAGGTGCCTCGTTAGCTCCCAGACGGAAGGCATTGGTGGCCGAAGCAATGGTAGCCTTGAGCAGCGCACCATGATTCTTAACCGCCATCAGCACGTTCACCAGGAAGGTGATAAACTGCAGATTAGAGTACGGAGTCTTACCCGGACCCAGCAGGTTTACACCCGTATTGGTACCCATCGACCAGTTGCAGTGCTTACCACTACCATTGACACCGGCAAACGGCTTCTCGTGCAGCAGCACGCGGAAGTGGTGGCGACGAGCGGTCTTCTCCATAACAGACATAATCAGCAGGTTATGGTCGTTGGCGAGGTTACACTCCTCGTAGATAGGAGCCAACTCAAACTGGTTAGGTGCCACCTCGTTGTGGCGAGTCTTGACTGGGATGCCTAACTTCAGAGCCTCAACCTCCAGGTCGCGCATGAACTCCAGCACGCGCTCAGGTATGGTTCCGAAGTAGTGGTCATCCAGCTGCTGCGACTTAGCAGAAGCGTGACCCATCAGCGTACGACCGGTCTGTACCAGATCCGGACGAGCCGACCAAATGCTGTCATCTACCAGGAAGTACTCTTGCTCCCAACCCAGATAACTCACTACACTCTGTACGTTGCGGTCAAAGAGACGTGCCACATCTACAGCCGCCTTGTTCAGCGCAGCTGTGGAGCGGAGCAGCGGAGTCTTGTAGTCCAATGCCTCGCCCGTGTACGCGATAAATATAGAAGGAATACATAGGGTATCGCCGATTACGAATACCGGACTGGTCGGATCCCAGGCTGTGTAACCGCGTGCCTCAAAGGTATTGCGGATACCACCCGATGGAAAACTGCTGGCATCCGGCTCCTGCTGATAGAGCACACTACCCGAGAAATCATCCATCACACCACCCATATCATCAAAGCCCAGGAAGGAGTCATGCTTCTCAGCCGTACCACCGGTCAGAGGTTGGAACCAGTGTGCATAGTGCGTAGCACCTTGCTCTATGGCCCATTTCTTCATGCCAATAGCTACGCTGCTGGCGATATCACGTCCCAGAGGTTTACCTCCCTCGATGGCATCAATAAACTGATTGAGGGTCGTGTCCGGGATGAACTCCTTCATCTTCTCGCGGGTGAAAACGCCCTGCGCGTAGAATGCCTTGGTGTGAATACTGGGTACCTTAACTGGCTCGGGCTGATGCTCCCATGCCTTACTTAATGCAGAAAATCGTACGTTGCTCATATATTTATGATTTTATCATTTTTATGCAAAAATCGCGGTCGAATCGGGTTATATTCCGATTTCGACCGCAAAATTACAACTTTTTTTCGATTCTTGCAAATATTTCTATATTTTTTGCGTCATTTTACGCATTTTTGACAAGTCAACTTATCGAACGCTATGTCCAAACGCATCAAATACCTGCCCATCACGTATCAGATACAGCTGCCCACCTACAATCACCTTGCGAACCTTGGTTCCATTCTCACCCATGATTTGCGTACCAAAGTCAGTAGCGACCTCACCCACACGAATAATCAGAGAGAATCGGTCATTATAGGTTCCTGCCGGCAGATTGATCATATAGTCACCAAGTAGCAGGTTAGTTTCTTCCTGAGTTTCATTATCCAAGAGAGAAACACGCAACCCATCTGTACCATCTGGCAGAGTAATGGTGTATTCACCGGATGTCTTAACCTGCACACCCAATGGCACGACTACATCCGCCTTCGGCAAGGTATTGGCTGCCAGTTCAACACCATCATTCAGCGAATAAATGTTGCTGGTACTATTCATCAACTTGCAGACATCCAGATTGACATCAAAATCAGCAGTAGCATTCTCGCATAGTGCAACATAGGTCTGATCTACCTTTTCGCCATCATGTTGCAGTTCAACACGCAGTTTATAATCCTCCTTCTCTGCCATAGCGGATGCATAGCGTGGAGCCGAGAGCGGCGAAAAGGTCTTATTCTGCCAATTGATAGTACCCGCGAATTGTACCATGTATCCATGCATCGACAAATAATTAACTTTTTCACCATCTACAATGTCATAGTTATTATTTGATGTATTCCATTGATAAAGATACTTACACTCTGCCTGCATCATAAACTCATTAACATTCGCATAACTCGGCACGCCTATCACATTCCAGTTTGAGTCATATATGTAACGTTTATCACGTTCTATAGTACAAGTATGTGCCGGAACTTCTACTTCTACCTGCTGCAGCGAAGTCTCCAAATCCGTTATCTTTGTCTTTGACGGGAAGAATAGATATTGTGTGGTACTGCCATGCAAGTATAGATCCTCATATACACCCTCTGCGTCAATAGCCAATACATATCCTACATTCGCCTTCATAACAAATGTGTTGCGTTCAGCCTTTGTCACATTATGCCAGTAACTTGGTGAGTCAACCCAATATCCCTTTTCCGCACGACCAGCACCATCGTAGTAACGAATGAGCCAATAGGTGCCATACGAACCCAAGCCTATTACATCACATAGATTCACATCAAATGGGAAGGATATCCAGTATAGTCCTGTAGCATAATCGGTTGCACTATGATTAGTCAAATCGCTCTTCTCAAATTGCATTACACCATAGATAGTTTTCTCCGAACCCGTAATCTTCGCATTCTTAAAGTTCAACTGAGTGGCCGCGCCTTGTCCTCTACGAACCAACATAATATCCGTTGACATATTCAGGTCCTCATCAATATCTCCGGTTGGGCGCCAAGCTGCTATCAGATGGTTGGTCTTAAAGTCATACAATACGGTAATGAACACCTTCATATCCTTTGACGCTGTGAAGATTGGTTTGTCAACAATGAAGTCCTGTGTCTTACCGTCAAATACCGCACGTACTGTGATAGTAGCACCTACACCTGTTGAGAGTACATATGCTGCATCCACATCACATTGATAGACCCAGTTTTCTGTATCAGCGAACTTCTTCTTTCCTGTAATTTGGGCACCACCAGGCTCATAGATTTGCACACCTTCAATCGTCAAGAAGTCATCCTCACTTGCCCCCTTCAGGTATGCACGACTAATAGTATTCGTACGCGTATCCCACGCAAAGCGAACATTGGCAGTCTTACCAGGCAAACATCCACTGGCAGTCGTGTAAGTATCTGCTTTATAGTGATTACTCAAGTTACCGTTATATTCGTTGGCTACTGCACATTCTACACTGGAGTCTGCAGTTTTCACATATATGCAATAGTAGTAGTTATAGGCGAGGTTGATGTCGGTATAGTACATCATATTCTTTTCCTTATACTTATTCCAACCACCCTCAGCGGCATCTGTTCGAATATAGTAGTGACCTGTATAAGCTTCTATGTTCTTGATGCCGGTCACATCAGCATTAACCACCGCTGTATAAACACCTGCCGATGAAATTGTATTGGTGATAGCATGTTTTGCACCACCTATACAGAAGTTGAGAGAGCAATCCGCATCAGCCCAGAACGAAACGATATCACCTTCCACATATGCCAGGTTTGAGCGATATTCCGTACCAGAACCATGATTCTTCTTCACCTCCACATAGGCTGACTCACGCCATGCTCCGCCTTGGTAGTAGGCTGCCCAGATTGTGCAGTTACCATAACCATCCTTATGTTTATTGTACTCATACACAGCGCCATCCTTATCTGGGACATACATTGCGTTTTTAGAAGGAGCAAAATCAGCTCGATACACTACCTCAATATTATCAAAATTGGCATAACCACTCTGGTTTGCATTTGCGAACACAATATAGTTATTCACTTCATCGGTCAGCTCCTCCTTAAAGGTATAGGCATATACATCACTATCACCTACCTTACTCATCTGGTGACATGCTATGAAGTTGCTACCACCTTCAGTCGAGGCACCAGAACCCTTTGATGTACTACATTCGCTCTCGGCAATATCCCAATAAGCGCCTTTATAGAAATAGACATACACATCGTTCCACCCTACGGTATTCTTAAAATAAACGGTTCCCTGATCCGCTGCACGCTCAATGTATAGTCCTGTTGCCTGACTATATACCCAAGTCACTTCTTCCCCATTGGTGCATTCATTCGCTCCAGGAATAGTGTTTGCCTTATCGTTTGTCTCACAAAAACCATTAATCCACAACTGATAGTAATCTCCGCTCCCATTGAGAATCGTAGCCTGTAGTTCATACACGCCATCATGATTCTCATCGGTCATCTCTTTTTCCGTCCAACTACCACCCCAGTTCTGTTTAATTGAAATCTTTGTGATCTTCACTGGTGTGTACTCTGCCCACACTTCTGCGGTAGTCTCGGAGGTCTCCACCAGATGAATGGTCAACGAACCCTTGCCATTAAGTTCTACGGCGAAGTTCTTCTTACCCTGTCCTTGCACACCATAGATATCCACTGTACCCAAGTCGTTTCTAACGCTTATGCCCTCACTATCGTACCACCATTTTTCGTCACTATCGCCACTACCCCAGTTGATAACAAATTCGGTAGTTCCACTCCATGACTTATCTCCAGTCGAGTATTCATAAGTAGTAGCGTCCGTATTGGTCATTTGGGTTCGATTCCAACTATTGAAGGTTCCCTTCACAAAACGCTTAGGTGCAACAGTTCCTACTGCAGCAGTTACATATATACCAGAACCATATGTCACCGTTATCGTCAGATTCTTGCTACCATCATAGCTAAGGGTAAAGTTATTATTCGGACTACCACTATTACCCAAGGTGCACCCTGTTCCAGCATAGGTCAATGATTCATCACTTGGTTTAAGCAGGACTGTATTATCAGCATCTTCTTTAAAGCAGAACTCCCTACTTGTGTTTGCAACATCGTTCCATGTCCATGTGTAAACGCCATCACTGCTCGTCGTCGGATTTAATCGGTTATTCCAACTACGCCCACAAATATTACCATCCAATGTGATGGTGCTTGGAAGCGCTTCGAACTTAGCATAGACTGTTTTGTCCTCATTCAAAGTCACAACATATTGATAATTGTCGACATGTCGAGCATAAGCGAGACGTGTATTGCACTCCGCATCACTATACCAACCACGCAGATAGTATCCCGCATTGGGAGTTGCGGTCAGTGTCACCTCTGTTCCCTGCTCTAATCTGCTTCCAGAAGGTTGTGTTCCCTCAATCGTACCATTGCCTTTCACACCATAGGTGATGGTGTATTGCAGTTTGCTCATTGTGGCTGTCCATTCCTCATCGGCAGCACCCATTGAGAATTCCTTCGAATAGACGCCTGATATCTCGCCAAACTCTCCCTTCTTCTCAATGCCATTCATTTTGATACTACTTACCTCGTAACCATCATTAGGACGAACAGTCACACGATATGTCCCCCCTTCTGTAACCTGAATAGGACTAGTCGCTGCATTATTTAACGTAATTGTACCATTCTCAGGAGTAATATAGGACGCATTGTGTTTCACCACTGCTGTCGCCACGGCCCATATTTTCTTTGTAGAAGGATTAAGGTGAAATACAACTGGGGTTGTATAACCAGATGCTAAAGTAATCTTTTTGTTAGTAAATCCATACCCATCGCTCGGTGACGATTGATTTACACCCACTTTAGCACTTTCGTCCCACGAGAGGCTACTATACCAGGCATTGTCGTAATCCTCCTTCGTTGAGACCTTAAAACTTTTATCAGCAGGAAGATTGATTGTATAGTCCGTTGCCGAGACACGAGTCATCTCTGTCCAACTGCCCCAACCGGAGAACGCCTCACCGGTCACATAGTATTTCTGTATTGGAGAATACGTTATCCAAGAACCATTATTATAACAATTCTTATCATCCGGAATCGTCAAATCGCCAGTCTGGTCTTTACCATTATTACTAAAAATGCAGCCTGTATTATTCTCGTTTGCTAATACAACTGACCACACTTGCATACCTTCATAGGTTTCATCAGTATTTGTCATCTTTGCTCCTGGCCAGGTTGTGCCAGTTTTCCCCCAGTTATGACAAGTGGGGTTAGTCCAGTCGTTCGTGTTTACAAAGTAGATGGTCCTGCCCCACACTTGTGTACTCACTCCCAGCACCAAGAATAGTGCTAAAAGAATTGATTTAAAGTTAAAATTAGTCATATGATTAAATATTTTTTCTGACATTTAATAATTCCACCAAGCTGCATCTCCATCTTCCGAAATTTACTACATTGTTCGACTATCACCTCCATAACTAATCACGTACCATTAGTGTACCATTAGCAGCTAATAGCGAAGAATTGGCGTGAGATCAGCAACGTCTTTTATGCGTCTTCCACCATAGGATGACCATAGGATGACCATAGGATGACCATAGGATGACCATAGGATGACCATAGGATGACCATAAGATTACCGAATCCTTATCGATCCCTTACCGAACCCTTAGTTAACCCCTAGTTAACCCCTACCAGCACCTCTACGCCTCAGCACAACGCGAGTGACGCACTCGACGCACCCTGTATGCCGCATACGCAATAGCGAAAAACAGCAGCACCCATGCCTCTCCTATAGGAGACTCGTCGGATGGTTTGCCAGGATCCTCACTATCAATAATCACACGTCGTGGTCCACGACTGCTATTGGCATCATCATCGGGGGTGGAGTACGTGGTACGCGCATGCTGCACCACCTCGGTGGCACCTGGCGCATAAATTGTAGAATGGTAGCCATTGTATGTCGCTTGTTCGCCATCGCGACTGGGTTTGTCGAATTCATAACCAACTGCCCACGCCGATAACGTACCACAAACAAAGACTGTCAAGCAAATTGTAATCTTCAAAACGAAGCTTTTCATCATCGTATTATGTCATTTAAGGACGGACGTATATCAAGACGACACGCATCTCAATTTACATCCTTTATTGTTGTATTTACAAAAAATTATTGGCTATCTCCACATAATAGCATGCAAAGGTACGATTATTTGCGCATATTTTTGACGATATAACAAAAGGGACGAAACGAAGCAAATTTAGATAGGCGAAAATATGTTATATAGCAGAAAATGACCAAAATAATCAAAAAATCTACATTTTAATAGAAAAAAGTCCACAAAAAACTTGCATATATGCGCAAATAATCGTACCTTTGCATGAATTTTTGTGATGTGCGCATAGCGTGCATCTATTATTTGTGAAATCTAATACAACTCAACGAGATGAAAAACATACTTTCGTATTCTATCATTTTATTCATGGTCACACTGGTTGCCATGCCTGTTCGGGCATGGGGTTATACCAATCCTCAAACGCAGAATATTGCCGGTGAGACCCCAACCTACACCCGATACCAATCTACCATCTACGAACCGGGCGCAACCGAGGTCGCATCACAAGCCTCTACCACCTACTCCACCACTTCAGCCGGCGCTGGTGCACCACGCAGAGCTGGTGAATATGACGGATGGGGATCGCCAGACGATCCTGGAAATGGGGATGATGGCTCACCTATTGGAGCACCGTGGGTACTACTACTCATGGCTCTCGCCTATGCTGCATACCTACTAATCAAACGAAACAAATCACTTACCAATATGAAACAATCCGTTCTAAAATCGACACTCTTCGTGCTGCTCTGCAGCATGACCACCACTTCATGGGCCACTAATTCCGTACTATACATCTACTACCCCAACTCTACAAGTATGCAAATCCAATTCAACTACGAGAATGGCGGTTGGGCAGATGCAACTAAATCCCTACAAATAGGCACATTAACAAAGATGTGTGATGAGGGTTGGTGGAAATACGAAACCGAACACCAGATACAATCTAGTCTTCAGATTCGCCCCAACAGCACTGGCAGCTACTGGCTAATTAATGTAGGACAAGCCTACAAAGGACAGACCAAATATCTGGACGCAGAGAGAAAACTTGAAGTAACCGCAAGCGATTACACTTGTGGCGACACGCCGGAAGTGGGCGACACGCCAATTCCTGGGTGTGAGGATTGCTTCAGCATCCCCGAGGAATAAGTCACACTATATAAGTATTGATCATGTGCGCATTCGCGTGCCACACGCGCTACACACGCACACGAGAAATAAAAAATTAGGTGTCCGCTCCGCACCGAACATAGGAGTAAGCGAACATTGACGTATTTGGATTTATCACTAAAATCAGAGGGAAAAGAGTCGCAAAACACTTTTTTCCACACCAAACACTTGCATATATCAAAAAAAAACAGTAATTTTGCCTCGCAAAATCAAAAGAAGGAGGTTTGTATGATTACAATTAACACCATTATGGCACTAATTACGACTTTCATGTGCACATTAACACTCTTTGCAGCAGGAGTAATTCTCTACGTTATGCATCAACGAAAAAAAGAAATGTTATGATTGAATCAAAGTGGTTAGATGCATTGGGAAGGTTTGTGTTAGACGTAGGTAAATACGTCATCACGGCTATTGTATTAGGAACATTCATTAGTGAAAAAGAGATTGTAGTACGTTGGTTGGCAATCATTTTGGTTATGTCTATAATAATGATTGTATTGGGACTAATTTTAATAGGACTTGCTAATCCTGCCAAGAAAAAAGACTCTACATCTGACATTAAGAAAGCTATCATTCATGTTGAGCATGCGGAGTTTAAACAATAATTGATTGCTCCACACGACATCTTTTTAGCGGTAAATCCAAATAAGACGAAAGTCAAACGGGTTTGCCGCTTTTTGTGTGCGGCAATCACGACAAACAAGAATATTAACTTTAAAGACAAAATACGAATGAATAATTTTAACTTTAAATCAATTCTTTTAGCACTATTCTTGCTGCTGGGAGTAAATGTGCAGAGTTGGGCAACCACAGTATATTGCTTAACAACGAGCAATGAAACTGTAAAGGTGTATTATTGGGGCGGCTCTGGTGGTCCGACATGGGACGGGAGTCCTGCAATGACCACAGATGGTAGTGTATATATCGATGGTACTGAGTACAAATTGTACAAGTATGACATCGGAGATAACAAAAATTACATCATCCGCCAAGGCAGCGAACAATCGGGTGATCAAAATTCCAGTAAACCTTATTACAACTACAACACAAGGACGGCAGGAGCAACATTGGAAGAGTTTTTCTCAAAAGTATATTTGGCGGGTGACTTTACAAAATGGGGCGATAACAAAGAGCCATTTACTACAATTGATGGTAATATATATACATTGTCTCATACTTTTTCTGCTAATGAAACCAAGTTGTTTAAACTTGTGTTAGGCAGCAATACATGGTATGGAAATAGCGGCACAATTTCTGCCGATATTTCAGACTGGGAATTCACAACGTCGGGTGGTAACTGTACTCTAAAAACGGGTTCGGCAGGTGAATATCAATTTAGTTTTAACTATTCCACAAAGAAACTGAGTGTTACTTTCCCGGCTGTCGCAACTACCTACACCCTCTCGTATTCCGTACCGGATAAGACTTCGGGTGAGGTGCCGAGTAGTGTTAGTGACTTGGCGGGAGGAGCTAGTGTTACCTTGGCTACATCAACCGGCTTTGCACGTACCGGTTATACCTTTAGCAAGTGGAATGATGGTTCAGCAGATTATGATGCCGGAGCAAGTTATATCATGCCTGCCAAGAACGTAACCATGACTGCCACATGGACAGCAAAGCAAACTACTGTGACACTCAATAAAAACGGAGGAACAGGTGGGTCGGAGATAACATACATCAACTATGGTGCCACCGGAAAACCTGACGGATTAACAATGCCAACCCGCGTAGGATATACATTAGAAGGATACTTCACCGAGCAAAACGGTGGAACGAAAGTTATCAACGCTGATGGCACAATCAATGGAAGTTGGGCATTTGAAGACGCGTCCATAACTCTCTATGCCCATTGGACGGAGGGGTACATGTATATTGTAGGTCGATTCCGCGTTAAAAATAGCGTTGGTCAATGGGTCAACACATCATTAAATTCAGATACAAGAGGATGGGACATCTCGTCTCCATATATTCCATTCTCATACAACGAATCTGCCAAGACTTACGAACTGAACACCCACGCAACACCTGCAGAATTAGCTGCTAACATACAGAATAATTATCCCTGGTTCTTGCTGCGTAGTGGTAGTTCAACGCACGCCAATGGAGACTTTTTCTACAATAGTGGCGAAGCATACTATTTTGAATCAGGAAAGGCACAAGTGACATTGAGTCAATCAGTTTCGGATCCAGGAAATGCCAACCACACAAAGATACGCTTTGCCCAAACCGGTGCTCTGACAGTGGGAGAAGTTATACTGAGTTATGACCCTGAGACACAAATACTATCATATATTGTGGATGGTGCACGCTACACGTTAACCTATAATGGTAACGGAAATACGGGTGGTAATGTGCCAGCAGCACCTCAGACTTATGATGAAAATACCATTGTGACCGTATTAGCAAACACCGGTAACCTGGAGAAGACGAGTTATGCTTTCGTTGGTTGGAATACACAGGCCGATGGCAGCGGAGATAGTTTCATTGCCGATGGTACGGCTTCTATCACCATGACCAACAACATCACACTCTACGCACAATGGAAATCACTCAGCGTTGTGAATGGTATCACACTCAAGGATGAGGCTGGCACAGCTGGAACCAGTTTCCTCGTTGGAGAGAAGATTACGGCATTCCCCCAACTATCCAAAAAAGGAACAGGCACAAAAGCATATTGCTGGGAGGTAACAGACAACGACGGAAATCACGTGACTACCGGATTCACCTCCAAGAACGGAAATGTGACATTCAGCCTCAACGAGGCTGGTACCTATAATCTGACACTCACCATCAGCGATGACGATTGCAATGGATATGTCAACAGCACATACACCCAGACCATCACAATCGGTCAACACCAGTACTTTATGATTGGTGGAGCATTCTGGGCTACAGGAGATAAGGAGGATCTGGATTGGAACACCAACTATACCAGCAACTCCATAGACCTTCGTTTCCGCCCAACCATGAACAAGGGTGAATATTGCTTTGGACCGATGAAGTTTACCAATAACGATAGTTATCACAATTATCAAACATTCCGCATATACGACAAGGCAAAGAATACAGAGTACGTTGCACAGAGTGATGGAGACTTCTACGTAAAAGAGGAACACACACAAGAGCACCCCATTACGCTGAAAGCCACTACCGATATTTATTTCCACGCATATGGTTTGGAGGACGAAAACTACTTCCTCTTCATCCAAGATGGCAAGATGTGGGTAAGCGCGAAGGAGCCGGAGCGCACAGCTAAAGTGCGATTGGAAATCGCTGCCGCCAATGGTCACACCTACTACACCAACGAGATTGTGTTGCCAGCAACTGGTGAGGAATCAGACACATTATCATTCTACACCGATGCTGCAGGTGGCACTACCTACACCATGCAGATGCAGGAAGTTGGTGAGGGTTGGAGCACCAGCAAGATTAGCATGACAACAGCCCCTGTGGTAACAGAGCGCGGTGTATATACCGTAACCCTGACTCAGACAACCACCGGTGAAAACACCACCGTAACATTCAGTACGCCAGAGAAATATACTGGAAGTTACTATGTGCGCGCAGCAAGCGCTATCGCTGCCGGTGGATGGGATAATTATCTGGAGGAAGAAGGCAGCAAGATGCGATACACCGACAAGGCTCGTAACGATGCATTCAACTACTTCCATTGTGTATATTGTGGCAACGGTTCACAAGACTTAAGGTTCTGCGTTGCAAATGATTACAACCCGAACCTGTCATACACAATGACCACAGACGAAATTTGTACAGAGGGTAAACTATTGGGACAGGGAGCCAACATTCGATTCATGTGGGATAGCCGTACCGGAGCCATTGGTCGCGCTTATCTGGCAGGTTCGGCTGACGCGTACTACCTGCGTATCATGCCAGATCCCGATCACAACCGCACCTACTCTAACGAAGGAGGTACTACCCTGTTAGGCAACGTGAAGTTGAAAGATATTCAGGACTGGGTATATAGCTACGATGCCTATGCTCGACTGGGCGCAAAGATTGCCCTGCAGGCACGATACAAAGGACGCAATCAGTACTTCTATGGCAATGGTGAACTCAACAACGATACTCCAAGCACATACGAGTTCTTGATAGGTACTGCCCCTACATCTGAGACCGTTTATAAGATGCGTATGACCTACGACTTCAAGGTGGACCGCCTTGTCTGCGGTTGGCTACCAACACACGATATTGATGAGAATTTGGATCTCAATGCCGATGCTCTCATCATCCGTGAGCACAACGAGGACGCTCTCCTCATGCACGTCACCAAGGCTGGTGGCATACCACATAGTATCATTGAAGTAAAAACCGTATATGGTGTGATGCAACTGAATAAGTCGGTGATGACAGACCACCCTAATAATAGTAGCTACCCCAGCGAATTGCTGATGTACTGGATTGCATTCCCATTTGATGTGAACGTGCGCGATATATTCGGTATCTCGGGCTTCAATCAGAAATGGCGCATCCTAAAGTACAATGGTAAGAAGCGTGCCGAGATAGGTTGGTTCCGAGAGACCAGCACCTTCTGGGAGCCGCTGACCGCAGACGATGTGATGAATGCTAACGAGGGTTATGTACTGAGTCTCAACCGCAACTACTTTGCACCTACCAACGCAGAGGTTTGGAGTCACGGTATTCAGTCCGTTAGCCTGTACTTCCCATCCGCTCAACAGGTAGGCACTATCTCACTTGCACCACGAAATATCGAAATTCCGGAATATAAGTGCGAGATTGACCGCTACTTTGAGCAAGATATGAACGACACTGAAAAAGATCCAAGCGAATGGCGTAACCACAAGACTACCGACTCAAACTGGCACGTGATTGGAGTACCATTCTTTGAGCGACAGGTAGGTAATGCACAACTTTCGAGCAAGTATTATTACGAGTGGAGTTGTTCCGATAGCGAACAAGCATACAATGTGGTGGATGCTACCGCCTATGAGTTCAAGCCAACCTTCGCCTACATGATACAATGGTCTGGTATGCTGAACTGGGCAGAGGGAACTACTCCTGTGGATCCTAGTCCGTACAAGGTAGCTCGCCGCGCTCCGGCAGCCGATGATCCATACTACAAGATTGGTCTGGAGCTACAGAGCGTCAGCGATGACAAACTGATTGATCGTACCTATGTAGAGCTTCGCGAAGGTGCTGCCAACGAGTTCGTGCTGAACGAGGATCTCTATAAGCAAGACAATAGCGGCAGCAATCTGTATGGTCTAACCGTGGACGGTTATCACACCGGCGCTAACGTATTGCCAATGGCCAATGCAAGCGTGGTGCTGGGTCTGGACATTCAGACTGCTAGCAGTTATCGATTCAGCATGCCAAAGGACGTAGATTGCGATGTATATCTGGAGGATACATGGACAGGTAGCAAGACCCAGCTCAACTACAACGACTACGAGATTGACTTGGAGGCACAAGACTATACCGGACGTTTCGTACTGTCTGCTGCATTGGCACCAGTTATTCCTACCGAGATTGAGCAAGCAGGCGAGGGTGAGATCGTACCGAAGCAATATACTCGTAAGGTGATTGTAAATGGTCAACTATACATGCTCCGCGATGGACAAGTATTTGATGCAATCGGACACAGAGTGAAGTAATGTAATGCTACGTACCAAAGATGAGAACTACCCTCCCGGGCGGTTCTCATCCAACAGTACAAAAAACATTAATTAACTAAAAACAATTGGCACGCTTGGTGCCCTGAGAAACCAATTTCCACCGAATACTTGGCTGTCTTGATTAGGACGGTGCAAAGGTACTACATTTTTGCTGCTATCGCATTATAAATTTCACAAATAATGCGATAGCTGATTTTTATTGTGCTATTGACATTCCTTTTCCCGCTGAGTAATCAGCCACTCGCGCGGTGTAACACCATAGTTATCCTTAAACTTTTTATTGAAGGCGGATGCATTGGAGAACCCCGCCTGGAAGGCAACTTCCTCCTGTACATCATGTGGGTGCTCCAGCATAAACTGCTTGGAGAACTCAAGCCGACGCTCCGTCATATATTCAGGGAAGGTACAACCATAATCATTGCGAAGCATCTGACTGACATACGTACGATTAGTGGCTAACATCAGCGCCACATCCTCAATCGTCAATCCTTGTTGTGTGTAGGGATGCTGCTCTGTCATCAGTTTCTCAAAGTTGGTACGCAATTCAGACTGACGAGCCTGCTGTACACTACGTAACGTTTCTCTATTAACTGCAGGATTATCAATGATACTCATGTAGATAGAAGAGGACAGGAGAATATACAGTGTCACAGCTAATCCCAATGATAATATACCACTCAATATCGGCATATCCATGAGCAACTGAGGACCAATACATATACGCACAAGCATCAATAGAGCCATCAGCAGTAAGGCAACATCCACGCGTAATATATATAGATCGCGCGCAGACCATTCTATATTGCGTCGATGCTTACGAATTCGTAGAGCAGATATCACAATGAGCGACACAATCTCTATCCCCAATAACACATGATATGCCACATAGGCGATATAGAAATGCCAACGATAGATTCCGGACAGGTACTTATCATCAATAGGCTGCTCGCTATAGAAGGTATCCCACAGATAAGTAGAAGCAGTCTGTGCACCCATTCCGAAGAATAATGCCAACAAGAGCGAGACTACTACAACAGGAATAATAAACAATACGGAAAACCATAAGGATGGACGTGGCAAGTCTGAAATCTGGCGCAGCCACATGTATGCCAATGGCAATAGACATAAGCTACATCCCTTTCCCAATATCACACATAGTACACGAAATGGCGACATTGACAATAGCGGATAATACATATACGCATCCACAAAGAAATAGAATGTAGCAAAGGCTGATAAAGTAATCAAGATAGCATCACTTGACAACTTATGCAACTTCATAGACAATGTGAGAAGGCCAATCAGGCACACCGCACAAGGAAGAAAGAGTAGAAAAATCTGAAACATAGTATTCGTATTTAGGGTAACACATTATCAAAAGTGCGGCAAAGGTACAAAATATAATTGATAGATGCAAGAGGAAAGAACATTATTTGTGAAATTGACAATAAAAAGGGCATAGGAAAGACAAAGAGAGCCAAGCAAAAGCTTGACTCTCCGAAAATGGCGGCTACCTACTCTCCCACAAAACGCAGTACCATCGGCGTTGCTGAGCTTAACGACCCTGTTCGGAATGGGAAGGGGTGGGACCTCAGCGCTATAACCA
>JAZRVR010000013.1:0-46955 GCA_045599285.1 Paludibacteraceae bacterium
CATATCGCTGACGGATACAACTCCGTTACGAGAACTCCTGAGTAAAACTAATTTACAAAATGTCAAAGATCAAAACCCACCAAATGGGCAATTATATATAAATTTTTAACCGTCCCAAATTTTAATGGGACACTATTGATTTTATATTTTTACAAAAAGCGACTGCAAAGTTACTACTTTTTTTCCAATCGTACAAATTTATTTGCAAATATCGATATTTTTTTGTACCTTTGCAGCATGATTTTAAACTATATCTGGATAGGATTGATTTTGATTGCCGTACTTGTGGGCATCATTCAGGTCATTTGCACGGGGAATTTCGGTATTTTTTCCGACATGCTCAACAGCACCTTCACTTCTGCCAAGAGCGCATTCGAAATTTCTCTCGGACTCACAGGAGTGCTTTCTCTCTGGATGGGAATCATGAAGATTGGCGAGCGAGGAGGCGTTGTTGCCTCGCTTTCACGAGGAGTTGCACCCTTTTTCAGCCGCATCTTCCCTTCCATCCCCAAGAATCATCCCGTTTTTGGCACGATGTTCATGAATATCTCTGCCAACATGCTCGGGCTCGACAACGCTGCCACGCCCATGGGATTGCAAGCCATGTCCGAATTGCAGACGCTCAACGAGGACAAGCAACGCGCATCCAATGCCATGATTATGTTTGTCGTACTGGGTGCCAGCGGATTAACGCTCGTCCCCACCACCATCATGGCATATCGTGCACAACTGGGCGCCGCCAATCCCGCAGATGTCTTTCTCCCCATCCTACTCGCCACATTCTGCTCCTCATTGGCTGGACTCATCTCTGTCTGTGTTGCACAACGTATCCGTCTGTGGGACAAGGTGATAATGTCTGTCATTGGTTTGCTCACAGCCCTCGTTGCCGTACTTCTGTGGGCAGCAACTCGCCTCTCAGAATCCCAACTCACCACCATCTCCACAGCCGTCTCCAGCATCTTGCTGCTCTCCATCATTTGTTGGTTCATTTTGCAGGCTTCCATCCGCAAAGTCAATGTCTATGACGCATTTATCGACGGAGCAAAAGAGGGATTCCGTACCGCCATCGGCATCATCCCATATCTGGTTGCCATCCTCGTCGCGGTGGGCATTTTCCGCGCCAGCGGTGCCATGGGAGGATTAGAGAATCTTCTTCGCCAGTTCTTCGCATCCTGCGGCATCAATCCCGATATGGCAGGAGCTGTACCAACAGCTATCCTCAAACCCCTGTCCGGTAGTGGTGCACGCGGACTGATGATTGAGGCCATGACTACTCATGGTGCTGATTCTCTGGTCGGTAGATTATGTTGCACACTCCAGGGATGCTGCGATACTACTTTCTATGTCTTGGCTGTCTATTTTGGCAGCGTGGGCATCAAGGACACACGCAACACCGTGATTTGCTGCCTGATAGCAGACATCGTGGGCATCGTGGCGGCATTTATTATTGCTAATATATTTTTCGCATGATACGATTTACAACTGATAATGTAGATTTGCCTTCTCTCAACTGGCGACAAGTCGATCGATGGATTCGCTCCGTCGCAGCCGACTACGGATTCACAGTTGGAGAACTGACATATATTTTCTGCGATGATGAGCAAGAACTGGCTGTCAATCGTGAGTTTCTTGGTCATGACTACTACACCGATGTCATCACTTTCGATTACTCGTCTGCCACTCGTATCAGCGGAGATATTTTCATCTCTTTGGATACCGTGCGCAGTAATGCCGGACAAGTAGGCGCCACTTTCGAGCACGAGCTCCATCGCATCATCATCCACGGAGTGCTTCACCTCACAGGCCAGGCAGACAAAACCCTTGAAGCCAAAGCCGAGATGACGCAAAAGGAGGAACTCGCCCTTGCCAAGTTAGCATAATCTCCGCATATCCAAACATAACATCAACATAACATTAACATAACAAGACACTCATTATGAAGACAGCTTCCGAATATCGTGCTGCTGCACGTGAGTCCCTCCAGGGGAACTGGAACAAAGCCGCTGGCTTTATGTTTCTACTCACGCTGATTGCCATAGCATTCAGCATTCCATCGTCCATTTCATCCATGCTGCATTGGAATCCCACGATGACTTTGTCACTCTCGGGTTCACAATTCTTCATGGTCTTCCTCCTGATTGCTCCACTCCAATATGCTTTCCAATTGGTCTGCATGCTCCTCGGTCGTGGCATCAAGCCGACAGAGTCGATGACAGCATCCGTTTGGCACTACACACGCAAGAACTACTCCAAACTTGTTCTCTGCACTTTGACTATCGTAGCTCTACTGATTGCAGTTATGATTATTCTTGGAGTATCTGGCATACTGCTCATTATCGGTGATATAGTATGGCTCGGAGTCCCCGTTCTTGGTCTGCTTTTCGTGGCAGCTTTCCTGGTAAATTACCTCTATTGCCTGTTCCCATACATCATTGAGGATGAACCGGAACTTGGCGTTCTGGACATCTTCCGCCGTAGCCGCGAACTCATGGATGGACATCTGCTTTCTATCTTCCTGCTCGACCTGAGTTTCATTGGATGGGCATTCCTTGCTATCTTTACTACTGGTGGTATCGGAATTTTGTGGTTACAGCCATACATGTACGCTGCCCGCGGAGCTTTCTATCGTGACTTGACTGTACAGGTTGAACTATGAACAGACTGCTGCTCATCGATGCCTACGCGATGATTTATCGCGCGTACTATGCCTTCATTCGCGCGCCGCGTATGAATTCAAAAAGAGAGAACACTTCTGCCGTGTTCGGTTTTGTCGTGACGTTGGAGGACATCTTCAAGAAAGTCAAACCTACGCACATCGCTGTAGGTTTTGATCCACAGGGACCTACTTTCCGCCACGAGGCATACCCTGCATACAAGGCACAACGTGAGGAGACACCCGAGGACATCCAACGCGCTGTTCCCATCATCAAGCAGATTCTGACAGCCATGCGCATCCATGTCGTTGAATATCCTGGTTTTGAGGCAGATGATGTCATCGGCACCATGGCAGGAATCGCCGAACAAGAGGGATTTGAGGTATTCATGGCGACTCCCGACAAAGATTATGGACAATTGGTAACCGAACGTGTACACCAATATCGTCCGCGCCACACCGGCGGCTTTGAGCAATTAGGTCCACAGGAGGTCTGCGAGAAATATGGCATCAGCAGCACAACACAAGTTATTGATTTATTGGGGCTCATGGGTGATGCAAGCGACAACATTCCTGGTTGTCAGGGTGTTGGCGAGAAGACTGCCGTCAAACTGCTGCAAGAGTTTGGTAGTATCGAGAACATGCTGGCTCACACCGATCAAATCAAAGGTGCCCTACGCACCAAGGTAGAGAGTCAAGCCGACAACATTCGCTTCTCTAAGTTTCTCGCCACCATTCGCACGGACGTGCCACTCACATTCGACGCCAACCAGCTGATTGTCAAGGATAAGAACTGGGGACTGCTTGCTCCTATCTATCAGGATTTGGAGTTCAACTCGCTCCTCAAAGAGAATCCTGCCAACACCTCCAATACCTCCACTCAATCTGGTACACCTCTGAATGGAAATGCCGGACGCGCCAAGTCAAAACCTGCAGAGCAAACATTAGACTTATTTTCCTCCTTCTCCTCGGAAGGAGATCAGGAGGAGTCCAATCAGGAGGAGTCTTTCGACACTATTGAGAATCGTCTCTGCGCCTACCTGCTCAACCCTGAAGTCTCATTCAATCCATACAAAGCGCCTGATTGGGAAGCACTCAAAGCAGACCAAAATCTTTGGAAGCTGTACAACGAGGTTGAATTACCTCTAGTGGACGTTCTCCGCAAAATGGAGAAAGCAGGTGTACGATTCGATATCTCCATACTCAAAGAAGCAGAGACTACCTTATCCGCAGAGGCTCAATCACTTGAGCAGGAAATATACCGTCTGGTGGATCCATCGTTGGAGGGAGGCGTTCCTTTCAACATCAATAGTCCCAGACAAGTGGGCGAAATTCTTTTCGACCGTCTGCGACTGGACACCAAAGCCAAAAAGAGCAAAACCGGTCAATACTCCACATCCGAAGAAGTGCTCCAGGGGCTCAAAGAGAAACATCCTATAGTAGGCAAAATACTGGATTACAGAGAATTAAAGAAACTCATATCCACTTATTTCTCTGCCCTACCCACCTATATCAATTCCGAGACTGGTAAAATACACACCACTTATAATCAGACCGTTACTGCCACCGGCCGTCTGTCATCCAGCAATCCTAACCTGCAAAATCTCCCCATTCGTTCCGAGCGCGGACAGTTGATTCGCAGAGCCGTAATTGCGGATGACGAGTGCGAGATTATCAGCGCCGACTACTCGCAAATAGAATTGCGACTCATGGCACACTTCAGCCAGGATGAGCATCTGCTCCAGGCCTTCCGCATGGGGCAGGATATTCACACGGCTACAGCCGCCAAGATTTTCGAAGTCAATATTAACGAGGTCACCAAGGAGCAAAGACGTAGAGCTAAGACTGCCAATTTTGGCATCATCTATGGTATATCAGCATTTGGTTTGGCGCAGCAGCTCGATTGCTCACGTGCCGAAGCCAAGTCCCTGATAGACGGATACTTTGCTGCATTCCCCAAGGTGATAGACTTTATCGAGAAGCAAAAACAGATTGCACGCGAGCAGGGTTATGTCGAGACGCTCTTTGGACGCAAGCGTTACTTGCCGGACATTCTTTCGCAAAACTCCGTTGTACGCAGTTTTGCTGAGCGAAACGCTGTGAATGCTCCCATCCAGGGTACAGCAGCCGACATCATCAAGATTGCCATGGTACGCATAGCCAACCGACTGCAGGCGGAAGGGCTACATGCAGACATGATCATGCAAGTGCACGACGAACTCAACTTCAACGTGCCCGAAAACGAGGTCAACGTGGTTCGTGATTTGGTTGTTTCTGAGATGGAGAATGCCGTACAACTCTCAGTACCGATTGTAGCAGAGTGTGGCGTAGGAAAGAATTGGTTACAAGCGCATTAATAGAAATTTTGTCAATAGAGATTTTGTCCTTTATCCGGACATTAAATCTGGTTTTATTTCATTCGATTGATAGAATAATCCAGTAGTGCCAATAGCGACAATTTTGCAGGAGAGGCATGGAAGACCGCCAAGGCTTCCATGCCTTTCTTTTTATGTTTCTGCATCTGTTGATAGGCATAGCGTACACCATCATATCGCAACACAAAAGCCTTGATAGTCTGCTCAGCATCAGCCACATCCACATGTGCGGCACCTATAGCCAAGCCTTCAGCCAACGCGCGTATTGAATCTGCTTCCTCGCGCGGGGCGCGCGCGAGTGATATAAGGAGTGGCAGAGTGGCCTTCCCATCACGAATATCATTCATCGTCGGCTTACCAATCTCCTCCGAATCACTGTAGTCGAGTATATCATCCTTTAGTTGAAAGCACATACCCAATTGCAATCCAAACTCACGCAGAGCCGAGGTCTGTCGTTGAGTTGCACCCGTCGATTCAGCACCGGCCTCCATGCACGCAGCAAAGAGACGAGCAGTCTTTTGCTCTATGACAGAATAGTATTGCTCCTCGCTGATCCACATCGACTCGCCATTGTGCAACTGCAGCAACTCACCCGACGACAATGCCTGTCCCATGCCCGCCACGATGTTCAATATCTTCACATTGCGAATCTCCGACACGATACGTATCACCTCTGCCAGCATATAGTCGCCCACCAGTACGGCTACCTTATTATTCCAGCGCGCGTGTACCGCCTGATCGCCCCTGCGCGTAGGCGAGTCATCCACCACATCATCATGCACCAACGTTGAAGTGTGGAGCAGCTCCAATGCTACCGCTGTCTGGATACTCTTATCGGTCACACCACGACATACCGCAGCCGACAACAGTACCAACTGCGGACGAAGTTGTTTTCCACGCTTGCTGTGGATATATACAAGCACATCATTCAGCAACTTGTTTTCGCTGCTGAGTATTTTCTCAAAAGCACTTTCAAACTGATGAAAGTCTTTGGCAATGGGTTTACGTATTTCCTGTATCGAGTGCATAATAACCACAAGCGTATCCATCCGCTCGCAAATCCGATACAAAGGTAGTGCTTTTTTATGACATACGCAAGCATTTTTAGCGCCATGTGTCAAAAAATATAGGTTTTGCGTCAATTTTTACACCTTTATATGCGTTTTTTTTTGTAATTTTGCACCGTGAAATAAAAATGCAAACTCAACTTTACAAAATCAATACAAACATGAAAGCTTTTCTTGACAAAGATTTCTTGCTGCAAACCGATGCAGCGAAGGAGCTCTACCATGAGCACGCGGCGAAAATGCCTATCATCGACTACCACTGCCATCTCATTCCACAAATGGTTGCAGAGAACAAACGTTTTGAGTCCATCGCACAGATTTGGCTCATGGGTGACCACTACAAGTGGCGCGCCATGCGTTCCAACGGTGTGAACGAGCGTTTCTGCACCGGAAAGGATACTACTGACTGGGAGAAATTCGAGAAATGGGCAGAGACCGTGCCTTATACTTTCCGTAACCCACTCTACCACTGGACACACCTCGAGCTCAAGACCGCATTCGGTATTGAGGAGCGACTCAACCCAACCAATGCACGTGCCATCTACGACAAGTGCAACGAGATGATTGCTACCGAGAATCGTTTCTGCCCACAAGGTATGATGGCGCACTACAACGTTGAGATTGTCTGCACCACCGATGACCCTGTTGATAGTCTGGAGTGGCACAAGATGGTTCGCGACCAGAAGGATGCAAAGGTACGTATGCTTCCAACATGGCGTCCTGATGCTGGTATGAACATCGAGGCTGCTACCTGGGTGGCTTATATCAAGAAGCTTGAGGAGGTTTCCAATACCGCTATTTCTAACTTCGACGACCTCGTTGCAGCGCTCCAAAAGCGTCACGACTTCTTCGAGTCGATGGGTTGCCGCCTCTCCGACCACGGTATCGAGGAGTTCTACGACGAGCCTGTTACCGATGCCGAGGCTAACGCTATCTTCGCAAAGGCTATTGCTGGCGGTTGCCTCACCACCGAGGAGATTCGTAAGTATAAGCATGCTTATCTCCGTGCTCAGGCTCGCATGGACTACAAGAGTGGTTGGACGCAGCAGTACCACTATGGTGCTATCCGCAACAACAACACCAAGATGTTCGACCTCCTCGGCGCAGATACCGGATTCGACTCCATTGGTGAATTCACCACTGCCAAGGCTATGTCGCACTTCCTCAACGAGATGAATATGGAGAACAGTCTGGCAAAGACCATTCTCTACTGCCTCAACCCATCGGCTAACGAGGTAATCGCTACCATGCTGGGTAACTTCCAGGACGGTTCCGTAGCTGGTAAAATCCAGTTCGGTTCTGGTTGGTGGTTCCTCGATCAAAAGGATGGTATGGAGAAGCAGATGAATGCTCTCTCCGTTCTCGGTCTGCTCAGCCGTTTCGTTGGTATGCTTACCGATAGCCGTTCGTTCCTCAGCTATCCGCGTCACGAGTACTTCCGTCGCACACTCTGTAACCTCGTCGGTCAGGACATTGAGGATGGTCTCGTTCCATTCACCGGCTACGAGAAGGAGCGCGCTTGCCAGATGATTGAGGACATCTGCTACAACAATGCTAAGAACTACTTCAAGTTCTAAAACGAATGACAACTAGTTCTATGCAATATCCGCAAGTATGGTCTGCGACTCGTCCCTATGTTCCTACGAGAGAAGAACGTACTTTCCAAACAGTCTTCATTTATTAACCAAAAACAAATCTTATACAATTATGGCTAAAATTATTACCCTGGGCGAGATTATGCTCCGCCTCAGTCCAAACGGTCAAGACCGTTTCGTTCAAACCGACGTACTCCGTATCATCCCTGGTGGTGGTGAGGCTAACGTTGCTGTATCTTGCGCAAACTATGGTCACGAGGCTTACCTCGTTACCAAACTCCCAAAGCATGAGATTGGTCAGATCGCAGTTAATTCGCTGCGTCGTTATGGTGTAAAGACCGACTATATCGCACGTGGTGGCGAGCGCGTTGGTCTGTACTACTGCGAGACTGGCGCTTCGATGCGTCCTTCTAAGGTTATCTACGACCGTGCTCATTCTGCCATTGCAGAGGCTAATCCAGAGGATTTCGATTTCGATGCTATCATGGAGGGTGCAACCTGGTTCCACTGGTCGGGTATCACTCCTGCTAACTCCGATAAGGCAGCTGAGCCCACCAAGCTCGCTTGTGAGGCTGCTAAGCGTCACGGCGTTACCGTTTCGGTTGATCTCAACTTCCGTAAGAAATTGTGGACCAGCGAGAAGGCTATCAGCATCATGCGTCCGCTCATGCAATATGTTGACGTCTGCATCGGTAACGAGGAGGATGCCGAGCTCTGCCTTGGCTTCAAACCAGAGGCTGACGTAGAGGGCGGTGAGACCAACGCTGAGGGCTACAAGGGCATCTTCGAGCAGATGATGAAGGAGTTCGGCTTCAAGTATGTTGTTTCGACCCTGCGTGAGAGTTATAGCGCTACCTTCAATGGTTGGAAGGCTATGATCTACAACGGTAAGGAGTTCTATCAGTCCAAGCGCTATGAGATCAACCCAATCATCGACCGCGTAGGTGGTGGCGACTCGTTCTCGGGTGGTCTGATCCACGGTATGCTCAAATATCCTGACAACCAGGGTGCTGCTCTGGAGTTCGCAGTGGCAGCTTCTGCTCTCAAGCACACTATCAACGGTGACTACAACCTCGTTTCTGAGGACGAAGTTCTCAGCCTCGCAGGTGGTAACGCCAACGGCCGCGTACAACGTTAATTGTGAATCGTAAATCGTAAATCGTCCAATCGTAAATTAAATTTATGGCAAAATTCGATAAATTCGCAGTAATGGCAAAGATTGCCGCTGCACCGATGGTTCCTGTGTTCTATCACAAGGACGTAAATATTTGTAAGAATGTCATCAAGGCTTGCTATGAGGGTGGTGTGCGTGCATTTGAGTTCACCAACCGTGGCGACTTCGCACACGAGGTATTCGGCGAGCTCGTTAAGTGGGCTGCTGTTGAGTGCCCTGAGCTCGCTTTGGGTATCGGCTCCGTTGTTGATGCTCCTACCGCTGCTCTCTACATGCAGCTGGGTGCTAATTTCGTAGTAGGTCCGCTCTTCAATCCGGATATCGCAGTTGTCTGCAACCGTCGTTGCGTAACATACTGCCCGGGGTGCCTCACTCCATCTGAGATTGGTAAGGCACAGGAGGTAGGTTGCGACTTCACCAAGGTATTCCCTGGCGATGTAGTAGGCGCTAACCTCATCAAGGGTTTGATGGCTCCGATGCCATGGTCAAAGATCATGGTTACCGGTGGTGTTGCTCCCGAGGCTGACAACCTGAAGAAGTGGTTCGACGCTGGCGTATTCTGCGTAGGTATGGGCAGCAAGCTCTTCCCGAAGGAGGTTATCGCTGCTGGCGATTGGGCTGCTATCTCGGCTAAGTGCAATGAGTGCTTCGACGCTATCGCTACATTTAAGAAATAAGTATTTACCACAAAACACTGATACCCTCCCAGATAGCCTCCCCATAGTGGGGAGGTTTTGGAGGGGTTATTCCCTATGAACAAAAAAGTTTTAACCAATTGGCGTTGGGTAATGTGCGCGATGCTTTTCTTCGCCACCACCGTCAACTACATGGACCGTCAGGTTCTCTCACTCACCGCGAAGGAGTTCATCTATCCTGAGTTCCACTGGACCGATGCTGACTATGGTACAATCACCGCTTGGTTCTCCATTTTCTATGCTATCTTCTGTCTCTTTGCTGGTAAGTTCATCGATTGGATGGGCACCAAGAAGGGTTACCTCTGGGCTATCGTAGTATGGTCGTTGGGTGCCGTTATGCACGCCGGATGCGGTTGGGCAACTGCTCTTTTCGTTGACGGTGTTGATAATGTCGCTGCTCTGCATGCTGTAGAAGCCGGCTCGCAACTCGCATCTACTATTGCAATGATATCAGTTTACCTTTTCCTCGCTTGCCGTATGATTCTCGGTCTTGGTGAGGCAGGTAACTTCCCTGCTGCTATCAAGGTGACAGCCGAGTACTTCCCGAAGAAAGACCGCGCATTTGCGACCTCTATCTTCAACGCAGGTGCATCCGTAGGTGCGCTCGCGGCTCCGGCTACTATTCCATTGCTTGCAAAAGCTCTGGGGTGGGAATGGGCATTCATCATCATTGGTGCGCTCGGTTTCCTTTGGGCTGGTATCTGGATCTTCGTATATGATAAACCTGCTGAGTCGAAGCACGTTAACGAGGCTGAGCTTGAGTATATCAACCAGGACGATGCAGAGACTCCGGCTGCTGCTGTTAAGGAGGAGAAGGCTATGTCGTTTGGCAAGGCATTCACTTTCCGTCAAACTTGGTCGTTTGCATTCGGTAAGTTCATGACCGATGGCGTATGGTGGTTCTTCCTCTTCTGGACTCCTAACTACTTCCAGGATCAGTTTGGTATCAAGGCTTCTGACCCGATGGGTGTAGCTCTGATTTTCACCCTGTATGCTATCGTAACCGTCGTATCGCTCGGTGGTGGTTATCTGCCGAAGATTTTTGTTGAGAAGAAAGGCATGGAGCCGTACGCAGGACGTATGCTCGCTATGCTTATTTTCGCTTTCTTCCCAATCCTCGCCCTGTTCGCACAGCCACTGGGTGGCGTCTATGGCCCGTGGGCAGTTGCTATCATTATCGGTATCGTAGGTGCAGCTCACCAGTCATGGTCGGCTAACATCTTCTCCACCGTAGGTGATATGTTCCCGAAGTCGGCTATCGCTACCATCACCGGTATCGGTGCTATGGCGGGTGGTTGCGGTTCGTTCCTCATCAATAAGTGCTCGGGTATGCTCTTCACTCACGCTGAGGAGGCTGGTGCAGCATTCCAGTTCATGGGCTTTGAGGGCAAGCCCGCCGGATACATGATTGTCTTCTGCATCTGCGCTGTGGCATACCTCATTGGTTGGAGCGTCATGAAGACTCTCGTCCCGAAGTACAGCCCTGTCAAGGCATAATCATCAGGTACAACCTGCTCAATAAAAAATAAGGTACGCGCATCGTGTGCGCGTACCTTATTTTTATGTACATCCTATATGGAATCAATGAATAACAAAATCCTCGTTCGCGAGGACCAGAGCGGTCATTGCCTCTACCACAGGCACAGCACGCACAGCGACGCATGCATCGCTACGAAATGGACGAGAGGATGAATCTTCTGTGCCATCCTCTTTTTGCATACTGGCAATGCTACGCAGCGTGGTTGGGGTTGGTTTAAACACACATCGAAACGATAGAGGTGTACCATCAGTTATTCCACCAAGCAAACCGCCTGAAGTCTGATTAGCCACACTACCACGCTCCACAACTTGCTCAAAACCACTACCATAGTCAAATCCTTTACAGGCGTTAATACTCAGCATCGCATAGGCAAGATGGCTCTGAATCTTGTCAAAAATCGGTTCTCCCATACCAGCAGGCAAACCGGTCACCGTGCAGCGAATAATGCCACCTATCGAGTCACCATCAGCTCGGGCAGCGGCTATGACCTCGTCAAATAATGCGGCATTGGTCTCGCTTCCAACCTGTATCAGTTCAGCCAATATACGAATCCCTTTTTCGCGCAGCAACTGGCGAGCCACACTCCCTGCCACTACTCGACTGGCTGTTTCGCGAGCAGACGCACGTCCTCCTCCTCGCCAATCACGTATGCCATACTTAGCCTCATAGGTAGCATCGGCGTGCCCGGGGCGGAATGAGTGTCTTAACCACTCATAATCTTCGGGACGAGCATCCGTATTTCGGATGATAAAAGCAATCGGAGTGCCCAGGCTCACACCATCCAGCACACCACTGAGCCACTCCACTTCGTCCGTTTCACGTACAGCGCGCGACGAGACGCCCACATGCCCGCGACCGGAGCGCCGAACAAGTTCTTTCCGTATCAGATCCATATCTATGGTTAGTCCGGCTGGCACACCATCCAGCACACCACCTATGGCATGCGAGTGCGACTCTCCAAAACTCACAAACGAAAATTTATCTCCAAAAATATTATGCATAGTCTCGTGTCTTGACAATTCAATATGCAAAAGTATATATTTATTTGCATATATGCAAAAAAAATAAGGAAAAACTTGTATATTTCAGGATTTTTTCGTAACTTTGCCGCCTGAAATACAAATAAACCTCGATAATTATAGAAACTTATTAGTATAAATTTAACAAATTACATTAAGATGAAAAAATCTATTCTTTCTCTTCTCGTGCTCGTAGCACTGACTATCCTGTGCGTTTCGGCCAACAAGCGCCCGGTTACCCTATTTATGGTAGGTGATTCCACCATGGCTGACAAGACAGATTTGGATGCGTCTCCCGAGCGTGGTTGGGGACAACTTTTTCCTACATATTTGACAGGCAACATCGTAGTAGAGAATCACGCCAAGAATGGTCGCAGCACCAAGTCTTTCATTGACGAGGGTCGCTGGGATGAAGTCGTTTCTCGCATCAAACGCGGTGATATTGTGATTATTCAGTTCGGTCACAACGACGAAAAATTAGAGGATGCAAAGCGCTATACCACGATTGAATTGTACGAGGCGAACCTGATGAAGATGGTTCAGGAGGCGCAGAAGAAGCACGCCAACGTGATTCTGTGCACACCTGTTTCGCGCCGTTACTTCAAGGACGGAAAGTTCTACCCACGTCATGGTGCGTACCCTGAGGCTGTTCGTCGAGTAGCACGCCGCATGAATGTACCATGCCTGGATTTGGAGCAGAGCACAGCAGACTGGCTGGTTACCCTGGGCGATGAGGCTTCAAAGCCGTACTATATGAATGTTTTGCCGGGCGAGTGCACCATGTATCCGGAGGGAAAAGAGGACAACACACACCTTCGCGAGGCTGGAGCATTAGTCATTGGTCAGATGGCTATGGAGCAGATTCAGGCGCTGAATATCAAGTTCTTGAAGAAATTTATCACAGCCCCGGAGACTCTGGAGCCGAAGTACACTAACCCTTGCGGAATTGAGTAATGAAGCGCATTTTATTAGTCTGTTTTGTTTGCTGCTGTGGTATTGCATCTGCCATGGCAGAGCGCGTTGAGAGCATTCCTTTCGCAGATTTTGAGACCTGGACGGTACGTTACATCAAAGAGTCCGGCCTCATTGGCGGAAAGACGCGTACCCTGTACGTGGTGGCTCCGACCGACACCATCCGTGAGAACCTGCCATACAAGTATGGCAAGCGCAATAATCCATGGAGCATGAGTGATGCATACGCGGTCGTATCTGGCATACACAAGGCGGCCGGCACCGTTAGCCCCGAGAAGCGCGGCAACGGCACTTGCGCCCGATTGGATGTCAAGATGATGGAGGTGGTTGTATTGGGTATGATCAACATACATGTGATGGTAGCCGGCACTATTTTCTGGGGACAAACCATCGAACCTGTCACCACAGCAAAAGACCCATACCGCAATATTGATTTCGGTGTTCCATTCACAAAACGTCCTGATTACCTGCAATATGACTTCAAGTGCATCGTTTCTCCTGACCAATGGTTAACACGTGCCACGGGACTGACTGCGCCCAAGAAGATTGAGGGGCATGACGAGTGTGAGACCTACCTGCTGCTGCAAAAGCGTTGGGAAGACGAGGAAGGTAACATCCATGCCAAGCGTGTGGGTACTGCCTACGAGCGCTTCTCCACCAGCCATCCTAATTGGGAGAACGCACACCGCGTACCCGTATGGTATGGTGATTGCACAAAGCAACCTGGTTTTCAGCCATATATGGGATTACTCACCCACAAGATGCGCGCCATGAATTCCAAGGGAAAGATTGTTCCTATCCAGGAGGAAGGCTGGGCACCTGCCGGCACCGAACCTACCCACGCCATCTTGATGCTCACATCCGGATGCTACGAGGCTTTTCACGGAAAGGACGGCAACACTCTCTGGATTGATAACGTAAAACTGGTCTATAACGACTAATCAACATGCAACTACCGGGACTTAACATAGTGGACTACTGCCTGCTGGGGACATTGGCAACTCTATTGCTCTGCCAATGTTACTTCTACATCCGCTATATCGGAGGGGTTCTTTTTGTCAAAAAGCCTGTTATTCAGCCGGATGCCACAATGGGAGTGACCGTAATTGTATGCGCCAGAAACGAGGCTGACAACCTGGAGAATTACCTCCACAGCCTGCTCACGCAGGACTACCCCACCTACGAGGTTATCGTTGTCGATGATGGTTCCGAGGACTCCTCGCGAGAGGTGATTGAGCGATACATGCACCAATCCACCCAGTTGCGTATGACCTTCGTTCCGCGCGATGCCAGACTCAAGAGCACCAAGAAACTGGGACTCACTCTCGCAGCCAAAGCCGCGCAATACGATTACCTCCTGCTTACCGATGCGGACTGTCGTCCCATCTCCAAACATTGGATTAGCAACATGATGGCTGGCTTCAACGACCCTGATACAGAGATAGTTCTGGGATACGGAGCCTACTTCTCCGAGCCTGGTATGCTCAATCGCGTCATACGATACGACACTTTGTTTAATGGCCTGCACTACCTCAGCGCAGCCGTCGCGCACCATCCGTACATGGGTGTGGGACGAAATCTCGCATACCGAAAAGACGTCTTCTTCACATCAGGCGGATTCTCGCATCTGATGACGGAGCGCTCTGGAGACGATGACCTCTTCGTCAATCGCGTAGCCAATCGCCACAATACCAGGGTCATCGTTGAGCCGGATAGCGTGACGTGGTCGCTGGCCAACACACGATGGAAAGACTGGCTGCAGCAGAAGCGCCGTCACCTGAGTGTCTCCCCAAAATACAAGGCAGCATCCAAGACACGCCTGGGATTAGAGCCGATGATACGAGCACTTTTCTACATTGCCATCATCGCTACCGCCGTTCTGGGCGGACCTGTTGGATGGTGTGTGGCTGGAGCGGCATTCCTGATTCGTCTGCTGATGCAGTTGCTCATGATCAACCTCGGAGCACATCGTTTGGGACAGCCGTCCGTGGGATTGGAAATCATCCTACTCGACATCCTGTTGCCACTTTTATCACTATATATGTTAACCACTCAGCCGCTGTTTAAGAACAAACTGCGCTGGTAAAACACAATTTCACTATGGAAGAAAACAACAAACTGAACATCAACCTCTCTCCCGAAATGGCAGAAGGTACATATGCCAATCTGGCAATTATCTCACACTCCTCGTCTGAGTTTGTCCTTGATTTTATCCGCATGATGCCGGGACTCAAGCAAGCCAATGTCAAGTCGCGCGTCATCCTCACGCCGGAGCATGCCAAGAAACTGCTCTTCGCCCTCCAGGACAACATCACCAAGTACGAGAAGCAATTTGGTAAGATTCAGATTACCGGCAATCCTGCCCCGGGTTCCACCATTCCAATGTCCTTCGGAGGTGGAGAGGCATAAATGGCTAAATAGTAAATAGTTAAATCGTAAATCATCATGAAGACATTTCCTGCATCACAATTGATTATCAACGCGGATGGTAGTGCATTTCACCTGCACCTGCGTCCCGAGTTTTTGGCAGATAAGGTCATCCTTGTTGGAGACCAGGATCGAGTTAATATCGTAGCATCCTTCTTTGACGAGGGCAGTATTGAGTGTGACGTGCAGAGTCGCGAGTTCCACACCATCACAGGTCGCTACAAGGGCAAACGAATCACTTGCGTCAGCACGGGTATCGGTACCGACAACTGCGATATCGTCCTCAACGAACTCGATGCTCTCGCTAATATCGACTTCGAGACTCGCACAGAGAAGCCTGTTAAGCGCAGTTTGGAGATTATCCGCATCGGCACCAGCGGTGGCATGCAAGAGGACATCCCACTGGGCACTTTCCTTGTCAGCGAGCGCTCAATTGGATTTGATGGTGTGCTCTCCTTCTATGCAGGCAGCGAAGCCATTGAGGATCTGGAGTTTGAGAAGGCCATGGTGGACTTCATCCACTACCCTGCACGTGCGGCTCGTCCATATGTGGTTTGCGCAGACGAGGAGTTGGTCAACCGCATCGCGGGCGACGATATGACCCGTGGTTGCACCATTGCTGCCAACGGCTTCTATGGTCCACAAGGTCGTGTATTGCGTTGTGACCTGGCTGTGCCGGATATCAACGAGCGCATTTCTGCCTTCCGCCACAACGGCTACCGCATCACCAACTACGAAATGGAGGGTTCTGTCATTGCCGGTCTCAGCCGTTTGATGGGTCACAAGGCGATGACTGTTTGCTGCATCATCGCACAACGCAAGGTCGAGGCTGCCAATACCGACTACAAGCCGCGCGTCAAGGAGTTGATTCGCACCGTACTCGAGCGCTACTAACGTCATCCTCCACCCGTGGGTCGTCCGTGGGTCGTCCGTGAGTCAACCGACACTCGACCGATACTCGACCGATCTTCCCTAAGGGGTCTCTAAGGGGTCTCTAAGGGGTCGCGGGTCGGCAATACCTCGCCGGGCAGTGGGTCGTCTGCGACTCGCAACATAACATCAACATAACATCAACATAACATGAAGCATACTTTACCGATACTTGCAGCCATACTTTTGCTGACGGTATCTTGCACCAAAAAACAAGAATTCTCATACAACGTGGATAAATTCTATGATCTGGAAATCCTGCGCTACAAGGTACCGGGATTTGATGAACTGAGTCTGCAACAGAAGACTCTGGTTTACTACCTCAGCGAGGCGGCTCTGCAAGGTCGTGATATCCTTTACGACCAGAACTGCCGCTACAACCTGCGCATCCGTCGTGCGCTGGAGCACATCTACCTCAACTATCCTGACAAGCACGAGGATCAGTTCCTGCTCATGGAGAAGTACCTCAAGCGCGTATGGTTCAGCAATGGTATTCACCACCACTACAGCGAGGATAAGTTCCTGCCTGAATGTAGCGAGCAATGGTTCCGCGAAGCACTTGCCAAGACCGGCACCGAGCTATCTGACGAGGTCATTGACGTCATCTTCAATCCTGCTGTCATGGCCAAGCGCATGACTGCGGAGGATGGTGTGGATCTGGTGGCATGCTCCGCCGGCAACTACTATGAGGGCGTGACCCAGGCAGAAGCAGAGGCCTACTACGAGGCGCACAAGGATAACTCTGCGGAGCCACGTTGGGTAGGTCTCAATGCCAAGATGACCAAGATTGATGGTCAGGTAGTAGAGCAGACCTACCGTGTAGGAGGACTCTATAGTGCTGCTATTGAGCGCATTAACTACTATCTGGAGAAAGCGCTCCCATTTGCCGAGACCGAGGCACAACGCCAAGTCATTGAGCACCTGATTGCGTACAACACCACGGGAGACCTCACCACCTTTAATCAATATTGCATCGCGTGGGTAAAGGATCTCGAGAGCCGAGTTGACTTCGTCAACGGTTTCACAGAGACATACACCGACCCTTTGGGTATTACCGGCACATGGGAGGCTATGGTGAACTTCAAAGACTTGGAGGCAACCAAGCGCACACAGATCATCTCCGACAATGCCCAGTGGTTTGAGGATCACTCCACTACCGACCCCAAGTACAAGAAGGAGGAGGTTAAGGGCGTTAGTGCAAAGGTCATCACAGCCGCCATCCTGGGTGGAGACTGCTATCCTGCAACACCTATCGGTATCAACCTGCCGAATGCCAACTGGATTCGCAAGGAGTACGGCTCAAAGTCGGTCACCATCGACAACCTCATGTCCGCATACGCCGAAGCAGCCAAGGGCAATGGATTCAACGAGGAGTTTGTCATCGACGAGGCTACCGCCAAGCTCATGGATCAGTACTACAACACCTGCAATAATCTGCACACAGACCTGCACGAGTGCGTGGGGCACGGTTCAGGCAAACTCATGCCGGGCATCAGTAAGGACGCCCTACGAGAGCACGCATCTACTATTGAGGAGAGCCGCGCTGACCTATTCGGGCTGTACTTCATGGCTGACGACAAACTGGTAGAATTGGGCTTACTGCCTAATAAAGAGGCATATAAGGCATTCTACTATCAGCAGATGATGAACGGACTGATGACTCAGCTCGTTCGTATTGAGCCGGGCAAAGACATCGAGGAAGCGCACATGCGTGACCGCCAACTCATCGCAATGTGGGTCTATAAGCATGCCGAGAACCGCGAGGTGGAGATTATCTGCCGAGACGGCAATTATTACCTGCAAGTCAATGATTACGAGGGGCTTCGCACACTCTATGGTCAACTGCTCGCTGAGATTCAACGCATCACATCCGAGGGGGACTATGCTGCAGCCAAGAAGATGGTTGAAACCTACGCAGTCAAGATTGACCAGGATCTGCACCACAATATCCTGGAGCGCTATGCCAAGTTGAACCTGGCACCATACAAGGGATTTGTCAATCCTGTTTATAACGCTCAATTGGATGCTGACGGCAATGTCACAGCCGTAACTCTTGACTATACAGAGGGATACGTAGAGCAGCACCTTCGATATAGTCGCGATTACTCGCTCCTGCCGGACATCAACTAATCATCCGCGCGTTTGGAAATCGAACTCCCTATATCGAAATCTATCGCAAACAGAATCTTGATTCTGCAAGCCATGCATGGAGACGAGCTTCTGCCCGTCTCCAATGCTAATTACCCAGACGACGTCCGCCTCCTACACGATATCCTCAGCAATACCATTTCGCACAAAACTGCTCTCGACCTTGCCAACTGTGGCACGGCGATGCGTTTTCTCACGGCATATTTTGCACAATTGCCTGGATGCGAGGTCACACTCACGGGATGCGAACGAATGCTCCACCGCCCCATCGGTCAACTGGTGGACGCGCTACGCACACTTGGCGCAGACATCACCTACTTGGGCGAAGTTGGTTTCCCTCCCCTACGCGTGCACGGGCGCGGATTAAATAAGGAGATAGCAGCGACTTGGCCACAGTCGGCTGACCTGCCAGCTGGGTTACCGATAGTATTGAACGCTCCGCTATCTACACAGTTTGTCTCAGCCCTACTCCTCATTGGTGTCAATGTCCAGACGGACTCCATCTCCCCCTACATCACCCTCACAAAGGAAATCATGCAAAACTATTCCTCCCCCCGTGGAGAGGTCAGGAGGGGTTTTGAATCCGACTGGTCTTCTGCTGCTTTTTGGTACGAATATGTGGCGTTACATGGTGGCGAACTGACTCTGCGCGGACTCGCTCCCGACTCGCTACAAGGGGACAAAGTAGTTGCCGACATCTTTGCCCAACTGGGTGTTGAGACCGAATTTTTACATAAAGGGGTCAGACCCTCCTATGTAAAAATTACACAAAAGGGTCAGACCCCTTTATGTAAATTTACCCAAGCAAGTCCTATTTCCTCCCCTAGTGGGGAGGTTAGGTGGGGTTATGACTTCGCCTCCTGTCCGGATTTATACCCTGCGGTAGCGATTACCTGCCGCCAGATGGGTATTCGACTGGAAGCAACTGGCACAGACTCGCTTCGCATCAAGGAGAGCGACCGCCTCGCAGCCGTTGAGACGCTCTCTACAGAGCACGACCACCGCATGGCAATGGCGCTACTGGCTGCCGATCTGCCTTGCGACGATACCGATTGTATCAGCAAGTCGTATCCAAACTTCCTCACACAACTCCGTGTTGTACAAGGAGTTGAGCGACTAAGCAACTATGTCACACGCATCACCCCACGTCGCGGACTAAACGACGAGGGTAAGGGTAAGAAGTATGCCCTACGCAAACTGATTCAGCAGGCAGACACACCCTATGTCTGGTTGACCGATGATGACATCACAGCCCCACATACCACAGAACGAATTGCCGCATTAGATAGTCTAGCGCATGACGGAGCTGACATGTACATTCTTCCACTCCGTATGTCCGTAGGTACAGGCAGCATTCTATGCCGACTACAGCAAGCCGAGTATGCTGCTATTCAGCAACTTACCATCGAGACCGCACGACGCGGTCATGCTGTGATGTGTAGCGGAGCCAACCTTCTGGTTCGCCGTGATCGTTGGCTGGAGGTCGCAGACGAATTGCATCCTGAGATACCCAGTGGCGATGATATGTTTCTGCTGGAGGCATTCAAGCGCCGAGGTTGGCGCATCGATACAACGGAAGATTTGGAAGTCACTATCGACCCACTGCCGACCCACTGCCGACTCATTGCTCAACGCAGTCGTTGGGCAGGCAAAGCGCCACACTATACCGACCGTGACATCCTTGTCTGTGGAGCAGCCATTCTGCTACTCAATCTGCTACAGATAGTCTGTCCGCTAATCCTCCTGATCAAGTTCCCAATCGAATATACCCTCATCCACAGGCAAGACGCCTCCATTTCGTTGGGCATCGCCCTGCTGCTGGAGCTTATCTATCCATTCTACATTCTGCTCAGTCTCCTGATAGGACTCATCCACACACTCCACCCACACCATCCACGATGGTGAGTACTTCTAACAAAGCGTCACGCGCTCATAGAATTCATCTGCTGACAGATGAGAGCGTGAGCGCATCATGGTCTTGTAGGTATAGACGGTGTTGACACTATAATCCAATACCTGAGCAATTTTATCATTGGTGGTGATGCCTAATCGCATCAGCGCAAAGATACGCAGTTCGGTGGTTAGCAACTCTCCCTCCCGAGGCACAATACGATACCCCGGCAAAAGCAGAGCATTAAACTGCTCTACAAAGTCCGGACAGATACGTAGAAACATCTTATCAAATTGCCGCATAAACTGCAGCCTGCGATTGGTGCGAGGTATGGAGTCAATGTATGCCACCAGTCCTTTGAGGTCTCTCTCGCGTGAGAGTCGCGAGAGATGCGTAAGCGTGGGTCCACCTGATGAATGGCATCCGACTGCATCGTAAGGAAGTTACCGATATAGTCCTCTTTGATTTTTCCTAACTCGCTGAGTTCGTTGTTCATACGATTGATAGAATCGTGTGCATCACTCAGCGCACGATTCTTCTTTCGCAGAATATAATAGCCTACAATAAAGATAGCCAGCGTAACACCTACAATACACCACTGCAAATGGCTTGCGACCTGCCAGAGAACTACATGAAGCCCCCGGATGCGTTCACTTTCATCGAGCATGTACCATGCGATTGGCAGAAGTCCGAACTGCAAGATGCGGTCATCGGCGACTATGTAGTCATGGCGCGTCAGGATCGACATTCTGATAATTGGTACGTAGGTAGTATCACCGATGAGGAGGCGCGCGACTATACACTCAGCTGCGCTTTTCTTGGTGAGGGCGAATGGGAGGCTACAATCTACCGCGAGGCCGAGGGAGCAGATTGGAAGAGAGCGCCATACGCTAATATCATTGAGTCAAAGGCAGTTACGGCAGATAGCCAACTACCTATCCAAATGGCTGCCGGTGGTGGTTTCGCCATCGAATTCATTAAGAAGTAAGTAGTAAAGCATAAGGATATAAGCAATGTTAAATCAAAGGAGTGCGCCTTAGCAAATTAAAGGCGCACTCCTTGCATAGTTCAAAGACGAAGTCCATACTGCACATCATCGCGCTCAATGATGAGTTGCCCATTGACGATGCGCTTGATGACGGTGGGCACGAGGAGGAGATTAGTTCTCAGCCTCGGTAGCCTCAGCAGCCTCTTCTCCGAAGTCAGCAGCACTATTGAGCTGCATGATCTCAGCAGCCTCTTGTACCTGCTCCATGATGGCGCTATCGTCAGCAGCAGCCACCTTGTTGGACTTGTGGAACCAAACAGCACAAATGCTGAGCACAATAATCACAGCAGCCAGAGTCCAACTGAGTTTCTCGAGGAAATCAGCAGTCTTAGGCGCACCCATCACCTGGTTACCACCAGCAAAACTTGCTGCCAGTCCACCCCCCTTGCTATTCTGAACGAGAACAGCCAAAATCAGCAGAATAGCTGCAATAACAATTAAAATTGTGAATAGAATGTACATAATATTGAATGTTTAAAAGTTAATCAATTCGTTCAGCAAATTGCGTATCACGGCAAAATGCGGTGCAAAGGTACGAAAAAAAACTGATATATGCAAATTTATTTGCTATTTTCTACCATTTTGCTACAGTATCGTTGAATATATTCTCGGTAATCTCGGTAATCATCGTGGCACAGAGTTCGTCCTGTACATCGTTGAGCATCTGTGAGGAGTCAAAGTTTTGAAATGCCGAGTAGGTTTTATCAAAGCTGTCATCCGGGTTGACATTATTGGTAAATCGCACGCGGATGGAGAGCGTCAGTTTGGTCTCGGACGAGTAGTTGTCCGCCGAGATTGCCATCGGTGTGAGTGTGTATCCGATGATCTCTCCCTCCAACTCCAGGTCTCCCCCCTTGCGATTTACCTGCAGTCGAGTCTGGCGCGTGTAGATGTCGCGCAAGCCCTCGCTGAAATTATTGCTCAGCGTAGGATTGACCAGGGCAGCATTGTTTGGGAAGTCAGCAATCGAGATAGATTTCGTGGTGGAATAGTCGATGCTTGCGCCGTTGAACTTAAACGAAACCGAACATGAGTGCAAGCACAGGCACAAGAGAAACAGGGCAATATATCGTCCAAAATTATTCATCATAATCCGTAGTCCTTAATCTTTCTATACAACGTTCGTTCGGAGATGCCCAACTCGTAGGCAGCCGCCTTTCGATTATTGCCATGCACCTCCAGCGCGCGTCGAATCGCCTCTTTTTCAACGTTCTCCATCGTGAGTTGAACCGGTGCAGGCTCTCGCTTTTCCACATCCACGATTTCAGCCATTTGCCAATCCTCTGCCGGTTCGGCAGGTTTGGCGGGAGGCTGCACAGAAGGCAGGCTCTCGGTCTTGTCGCCCAGACGCTGCTTGAGGAGGTTGACCTCACGACGCAGATCCAACACAATCTTGTAGAGCATCTCCATTTCAGCGGCATTGGCAGCACCCGCAGAGCGTTGATTATCAGCATGCTGGTAGAGTGCGACACCATGCTCTCGCTCGTAGGCGGGGAGGTATCGATGCAGTGTCTCGGCAGAAATATCGTGATTGGTTTCCATGATGGAGACCTGCTCAGCGACGTTCTTGAGTTGGCGTATGTTACCATACCAATAGTAGGCCTGCAGCATGCGTGTGGCCTCCTCACTCAGTCGAACCGCCGGCATGCGGTATCGCTCCGCAAAATCGGTAGCGAACTTGCGGAAGAGGAGAGGAATATCCTCTTTGCGCTCACGCAAAGCCGGCACACGAATCTCGACAGAATTGAGTCGGTAGTATAGGTCCTCACGGAACTTACCATCGCGGATGGCCCGCGGAATATCCAGATTAGTAGCCGCCACGACACGCACATTGGTTTTCTGCACCAGACTGGAGCCCATGCGAATGAACTCTCCGGTCTCCAGCACGCGTAGCAGGCGAACCTGCGTCTGCAAAGGCAATTCGCCCACCTCGTCGAGGAAGAGCGTACCGCCATCCGCTATCTCAAAGTATCCCTTACGCTCGGTACGAGCATCGGTAAAAGCGCCCTTCTCGTGTCCAAAGAGCTCACTATCAATCGTTCCCTCAGGAATGGCGCCACAGTTGATGGCAAAATAGGGGCCATGCTTGCGCGACGAATAGGCATGGATAATCTGCGGGAAATGCTCCTTACCCACGCCGGATTCGCCCGTGATGAGCACACTAAGATCCGTAACCGCCACCTGAACGGCCACCTCGATGTCGCGATTCAATTGCTGGCTCATGCCAATAATCTTAAACCGCTGTTTGATGGATTGAATATCTTGCTGCGTCATAGTATTGCACGTAGGAAGGCATATCTTCCCAATTTAGGCTGCAAAGATACGGAAAATTTTTGACATATGCAAGTGGTGCATTCATTTTGGAAGCAAAATGTACTATTTTTAAGATTTGCGACCCACGGTAAACCCACGGTAAGCCCACGGTAAACCCCTTACAGACCCCTTAGTATTTTTCCTCGTAAAATGCAGGCTAAAAATGTACTATTTTTAAGATTGTGCGCAAAATCGAAGGAAGACTTGCATATATCAAAAAAAAGCAGTACCTTTGCAGCCATGAACGGTTATTGGTTCCGCATACTGACCTACCTACGCCACGTGTTCACCGCCCGAAACACACGTGGCGAGAGTATTCATTCGCCTTACCTCTTCTACATCGTGGATAAACTGTTGTCCGACAAAAACAGTTACTACCGCTGGTCAGAGATTGAGCGCGTGCGCAGAAAAATGGAGAACGACACGCGCGTGATACACGTGACCGACTACGGGACAGGAGGACGGAACGAAACAGGTCAACCCCCACGAAATGGGTTGCGCCCAACAAAGACCGTGAGGCAGATAGTGCGACGAGAAGTAGAGCGTGCGAAGGTAGCACAGATACTATTTCGGCTGGTCAATTTTCTGAGCGAAGAGAAGAAAGAGAAAAGCATTCGAGACGGCGAGACCGACACAAACAACACGTTGACAATCATTGAATTGGGCACATCACTTGGTCTCACAACCGCCTACCTTGCCAGCAGTCACAAGGAGAATCGCGTCATCACCTACGAGGGGAGCAACGAGATAGCCGACATCGCACAGCAGAACTGGAAGCAGTTGGGACTACAGAACATCGAACTCGTACGAGGAAACATAGACAGCGCCCTACCACAATTGGGCGACGTTTTGCGCGCAGAGGAGAACACCTTATATAAATGCGCGCGCGTAGATTTGGCATATATCGACGCCAATCACACCCACGAAGCCACCATGCGCTACTTCCGACAAATCCTACCCTATCTACACGAGAAATCCATTGTGGTACTGGACGATATCCACCATTCGGAGGGAATGGAGGCCGCATGGAGAGAGATACAGAGCCTGCCGGAGGTCACCACAACGATGGATTGCTACCACATAGGAATCGTATTTCTGAACAAACACTACCTGAAAAGGCACTACAAACTAATGATTTAGCCACTCGATTGAGCAAAAGAAAACACCACCATGAATATCTACACCAAGACCGGCGACAAAGGTCAAACCTCGCTCGCCAACGGCAAGCGAATCAGTAAAACAGACTGTAGATTAGAGGCTTACGGTACAGCAGACGAACTAAACTCGTTCGTGGGTAACCTTCGTGCCGCCGTACAGGACTCCGAGATAGATCAGCAACTGAGCTATATTCAAAATCGGCTATTTGACCTGGGAGCCATTCTCGCCGGCGCCGAGATGACGATGCCGGATGAATGTATCTCCCTTATTGAGAAGCAGATAGACGACATACAAGCCAGTTTGCCGCCACTACGTGTCTTCATATTGCCGGCAGGCAGCGAGGCCATCACCCGATGCCATATCTGCCGAACCATCACCCGCCGACTGGAGCGCCAGATGCTGCGTATTGAGGACCAATCCTACCCATCGGAACAGATATTCGTGAACCGCCTGAGCGACTATTTTTTTGTATTAGCACGACACATCGGCGAGAAAGAGGGAATCGAACCCGTAGGGTGGAAAAAATAGCAAAATTACTAAAAAAATCAAAATAAATTTCAAAAAGTTTGCACAAATCAAAACTTTTTAGTAATTTTGCACGGTATTTTAGGTAAAAATCGCCCGAGCTGGGCCTTTTCGTCGTGTTTTCACGGCGCAATTGTGCATATTAAACAATTATAAATCAACCACATAACTATGTATTGGACACTTGAATTAGCATCCAAAATAGAAGATGCCCCATGGCCAGCAACCAAAGATGAACTTTTGGACTATGCCAATCGTATCGGAGCTCCTCTGGAAGTAATAGAAAACCTGCAGGAGATAGAAGACGACGAGGAGGTATATGAGAGCATCGAGGACATTTGGCCGGACTACCCAACAAAAGAAGATTTCTTCTTTGACGAGGAAGAATATTAACCAAAAGAGACTAAAATAGGTGAAAAGATATATATTACTGTTGGTTTTGGTGGTGAGTTGCGTGCTCGTTCGGGCGCAGTTTGACCCTCAGATAGGACAGTATATGTACTTACCCACCGCCTATAATCCCGCAGCAGCAGGAGAGGGTGACCTAATGAAAGTAGCCGGCATGCATCGCATGCAATACGTGGATATCACGAATGCCCCGATGACCACCTACTTCTCGTTTGCCTCACCTTTTGTAATAGGCAAGACCCGTCACGGAGCAGGAGTGCGTTTTATGAATGACCGCTTCGGTCTATTCAGCAACCAAGCCCTTCACCTCCAATACGCGTACCGCCAGAAATTAGGTAAAGGCTACCTGAGCATAGGTGTCGATTTGGGATTTCTGAACATCGGATTCAAGGGAGACAGCGTGAACCTGAAGCAGCTATCCGCTGACTACTACGACCAGAACGATGAATTTATCCCATCCTCCTCAGTATCAGGCATGTCGTTTGATTTGGGAGTGGGAATATACTACAGCACAGCGACCTGGTGGGTGAGCGGTAGTTACAGCCACCTGACGCAGCCCAGCGTGACATGGAGCACCGGCAGCAACACAGAGGAAACGGAGATGAAAGTGCGGGGCACGATGTACATCGCCGGAGGATACAAGTACCGCTTCAAGAACGCCAAAGAGTGGCAACTCTGCCCCTCGGCAATGGTGATGAGCGACTTTCGCTCCTGGGATGTCAACCTGACGCTGATGTGCGACTACAAGGACAAGTACAGATGGGGACTGGGATACCGAATAGACGGCAGCGTGAATGTACTGGTCAACATAGACATCATCAATGGTCTAGCGCTGGGTTACACATGCGAACTACCCACCAACAAACTGATGCTGGAGAGCTATGGATCGCATGAACTATATTTGGCATACGGATTTGACATTCTCAAACCCAAGCGCACCAACCGATACAAGAGCGTAAGATACCTGTAAATCAGTATAGAAAATATAATTTAAACAATGCATATGAAACTAAAATTGATTCTGCCACTCGTAGCGCTGGCTACCATAGTGGCGAGTTGCAACAAGCCAGCAGGTGAGATTGCCAAGACAGGCAAAGAGACATCATTCAAAGAGGCCAACCCGAATGGTATGATCTTCATCAAGAAGGGTTCGTTCATGATGGGTGCCAACACCCAATCGGCAGTATTTGAGCAGCCGGACAACATTTTCATGGCTACCGTAGAGTCGTTCTGGATGGATGAGACAGAGATCACGAACGCGCAGTATCATGAGTTTGTAGATTGGGTACGCGACTCCATCGCCCGTTCGCTCTTCGTGGAGCATGGAATGGAGGAATTTGCCCTGCCGACCAAGGATGACGACTTGGCAACCAATGATAACGAGAACGAGTTGAAGCCTCTGAACTGGAAGAAGAAAATTCCATGGGATAAGCTGACTCCGGAGATGAAAGAGGCTATCATGGACTCGATGTACTACTCGGATCACACCACGATGAACACCAATATCCTGCACTACCGCTATGAGTGGGTTAACTACGACCAAGCAGCTCTGCCACAGAACAAGTTTGACGTGGCAACCAGTAGCTATCCACGTGGCGCTGTGGCACGCGTAGATACATCATGGATCGTATGGGTAAACGGCTCTCGCGAGATTCGCGACACCACCTTGACCCGTGCACTACGCGAACCTAAAGACCTGATTACCAAGAAGATTATCAGCATCTATCCAGATACTCTGGTTTGGATTCGCGATTTCCAATATTCGTACAACGACCCATTGATGCAGATGTATTTCTCGCACAAGGGCTTTGCCAACTACCCTGTAGTAGGTGTGACCTGGGAGCAGGCTCACGCGTTCTGCAACTGGCGTACCGCATACTACGCAGCCAACCACAAGGAGCGCGCAAACGACTACCGTCTGCCGACCGAGGCTGAGTGGGAGTATGCAGCTCGTGGCGGTCGCAAAATGGCGATGTATCCGTGGGGTAGCAACTATGCTCGCGACAGCAAGGGTTGCTTCTTCGCTAACTTCAAGCCATACCGTGGCAGCTACAACGATGATACGGGAACGACCACCGTGGAGGTTCGTAAGTATCGTCCAAACGAATTCGGACTATACGACATGGCAGGTAACGTAGCAGAGTGGACCAGTTCGTCCTACCTGACCGTATCGAATTCTAACGTACACGACTTTAACCCAGACTACAGCTACATGGCTCGCAAGAACGATCCTGACATCTACAAGCGCAAGGTCGTAAAGGGCGGAAGCTGGAAGGACATCAGCTACTTCATGCAATGTGGCGTGCGCACGTATGAATATCAATATGAGAGCCGCCCGTACATCGGTTTCCGTTGCGTAAGAGCACACGTAGGCGAATAAGACTCGTAACATAACATCAACATAACATCACAAGAAACATAATAAAGCTATGGCTACAGAAAATAAGAAATCAGCGTGGGGAAAATTCATGCATTGGTATGAGTCGTACAACGGAAAGATTGTAGTAAACGCAATCTATAGTTTGGGTGCATCCGTTGTGATCATCGGTGCCCTCTTTAAGATTATGCACTTTGAGGGAGCAGGTCCAATGCTAATGGTAGGTATGGGAATTGAGGCATTCCTCTTTGCAATCGGTTCGCTGGATCGTCCGCATGCAGATTATCACTGGGATAACGTATTTCCACAACTATTAGAGTTCGGAGCAGCTCCAGAGCGTCTGGAGGTAGCAGAGAACGCAGCCAAACCCAGTCTGCAGGGAGGAGTGGTAAGCAATGGCGCAGTAGCTGAGGCTCCTGCTGCCAAGAAAGCCAACGTACCGGCACTAACCGATGCCGACATGGAAGCTCTGAAGGGCGGTATCAAGGAATTGGCTGATACAGCAAGCCAACTGAGCGAGCTTGGCAAGGTAGCAACCATCAGCACCAAGCTTGGTGAGAAGATGGAAGTTGCCAGCGCAGCGGCTGATAAGTTTGTCAGCAGCCAAGCCAACCTGGCAGATGCTACCGCAGCATTGGGGACCGCTTACAACACCGTAGCCACTGATATGCAGAGCGTAGTAGCCAACACCAAGAATCTGAATCAGAATGTAGAGACAGCCGGTCAAAAGATCAGCGCCTTGAATGCCATCTATGAGCTGCAAATCAACACCGTCCAGGCTCAGGCAGAGTCCTACAAGGCACAGGCTGCACAGATCAGCCAGTTGAGTGCAGAGGTACAGAAGATACAGGCCGCATCTGCAGAGGCTGCCAAGAACAGCGCAGCATACGAGGCAGCTACCAAGCAACTGGCTCAGCAGGTAGCAGACCTGAACAAAGTATATGGGAACATGTTGAATGCCTTAGCATAATAACGTATGGGAGGAGCAAAAAACTGTCCGGAAACCCCGAGACAACGAATGATTGGAATGATGTATCTGGTGTTGACTGCCATGTTGGCCCTCAACGTCAGCGCTGATATCATCAACGGCTACGTGCAGGTTGATGATAGTCTGCACAACACCATCCAATCAACCAAATCCAACAACGACTACATGTATCAGCTGTTCGCAGCTGCTATGGAACAGAATCCAGAGAAGACAAAGGACTGGTACGCCAAGGCCTTACAAGTTCGCGAGGTCTCGGATGAGATGTATGGATATATCCAGAATTTCAAAGACGAGATGGTACTGATGGTCGATCACAAAAAAGCACAAAAGAATGCAACCGTTCGTCAGATCAACAAAAAAGATGACAATAACATCCCCAACCAATACGGACTGAACGAAGGTAATGGTACTATACTCAAGGAGAAGTTGACCACCTATCGAGAGTTCATGAAGGAAGTCACGAATGGTACCTTGACCGCAGATTTGGATGTCACGTTCCCATTGACCAATGGTATATCGGCAGATGGTGAAGTCATCACCTGGGAGCAGAGTCTCTTTCACGAGATGCCTATGTGTGCAACGATGACGATGCTGACCAAGTTTCAGAACGATATTCGTGTGGAGGAAGGCCGCGCTCTGCGTTATCTGATGGGACAAACCGATGCCAGCGACTTGCGCGTAAACAAGCTGGAGGTACACGTGATACCTAAGTCAGAGTATGTGATTCGTGGCGGTAAGTATTCGGCAAAGATTGTGTTGGCAGCAGTCGATTCGACCAAGCGTCCTGAGATCTATGTCAACAACGCCATCATCAACAGCAATGGTGTATATGAGGTGAATGCCAACTCTCTGGGTCAGCAGCGCTACAGAGGTTACATCTCCTACCTAAACAACTATGGTGAGATGGAGCAGCTGCCATTTGAGGGTTCGTATATAGTGACCGAACCAAGTATCACAGTATCCAATACCGAGTTGGATGTGATGTATCGCGATCACGACAATAAGTTCTCGATCTCCGTGCCCGGCTTCAGCAGCGAGAGCCTAACAGTTAGCGCTACAGGTGCAAGTGTGAAGAAAAACGGCAGCCAATGGATTATCCGTCCTAATGGTGAGGTTAAGAAGGTGGAAATCAGCGTATTTGCCGATGTAGAAGGCAAAAAGCAGAGCATGGGTACCCTATCCTACCGCGTACAGAAACTGCCAGATCCAAAGGCATGCTTTGCCAGTGGCGAACAGATCTACGAGGCAGGCAGTTCGGTAGGTACCGCCAAATGGAAGGCAGCAGATGCCAAACTGGCAGCTACCTATGGAAAGGATGCGATACTGAATATTCCGTTTGAGGTGACCAGTTTTGATATCATCATCGGTAGCAGCAACAACCCGTATCACGTCAATGGAAACAAGATTCCTGCAGAACAAATCAAGAAGATCACAGGAACCAATCCAAACACGCGTATCATCTTTGAGAACATACGCGCGAAGAGTTCAGAAGGAGCAGTATTGGCTCTAGATGACCTGGTGCTAAAATCCGTTTACTAAGAAAATCATAATACACACAGATATGAAAAAATTAAGTATTATCGCTTGCTTACTATTGGCTGTATGCAGTATGAACGCTCAGCACAAGGTAAACTCGTTTTTTGACGAATTAGGAACTGCACGCATTCAGACCGTAGAGTATAGTCCGTATGCAGATACAATCGTCACCACCTTTCATCGCACAGATGATATTCTCTGGTCGCGCGTAGTGTATCGCATCATTGATCTGCGCTACAAGCAGAATTATCAGTTGTACTTCCCTTACAAGGAGAACCCAGACTACAAGAATCTATTCCGTGTGATAACAGATGCCATTGTAGATGGACTGACGGTATATCCTGTATATCGCGACAAGGGTCAGATTGAGCCTGAATTCAGTGATCCATTGGAGTTCACAGCTTTGGAGCGTATTATGCGTGATAACCGCACTCTGAAGGGAGTGGATCGCAAGGATACACTAAGCTATGCAGAGTCGGAGCGCGAAGCTACCCTGATTCGTTATGACCGCGAGAAGGAGGAGCTCAGCTACAACCCTCGTCCGTTTGAGAGCATCACTCGCAACCAGCTGAAATATCTGGTGCAGGAGTTGGTATTCTTTGATCGTCACACCTCGCGTCTGCATATCAAGATTATGGCAATTGCTCCTATGAACTCGGCCATGGTAGATGGCAACGAGAGCGTATTCGTAGCCAGCAAGGATCCGCTCAAGGATGGCGCACCAACAGATACTATCAACAACGAGCTGATGATGCAGAATATCCTCAACGAGACCATGTTCTGGATTCCGTTTGACAAGTTGCGTCCATATCTGGCACTACAATACATCATTCCTTCACAGAACGAGACTAAGCGCGTAACCTATGATGAGTTCTTCCAAAAGCGTTTGTTCAGTTCGTATATTTTAGGCGAAGGCAATATGTATAACCGCATGATACCTGAGTATGCGGTAACCGTAGAGGATATGAAAAAAGAGCAGGCTCGTATCGAGAACGAGTTGCTCAATTTTGAGCAAGACCTTTGGGAATACTAATTCGCAATGAGTCACAGGCAGCTAAAGTTTCGTAATATGTATCTAACAACAACCATCAGCGTATCGCTGGTGCTGTTGTTGTTAGGTCTTTTGTCTATACTACTACTGGCTACCCATTCCATCGTCGATCGCATTCGAGAAAACGTATCTATCAATATCGTACTGAATGATCAGGCAGACTCAACAAGCATAGCGCATATGAGTAGTATGCTGAGTCATTCCGCCTATTGCAAGGACTATCAATACATATCAAAGGAGCAAGCCCTATCAGAGCATATAGCGGCACTAGGTGAAGACCCAGAGCAATTCTTGGGCTACAATCCCCTCAACGCATCCTACGAGGTTCATCCCGTAGCAGCATATGCTCACCCCGATAGCATAAGTACACTGGAAAAAGAATGGGAGAAACTACCCTACGTAGGACAGGTAATCTATCAGAAAGATATGCTGCAGCTACTCAATAAGAACCTTAGCAAAGCCGCCATCGGACTAAGTATCGTAGCCATCATCATGCTACTGATAGCACTAACGCTGATAGTCAACACCATACGACTACAGATATATTCAAAGCGATTCCTGATAAGAACTATGACCCTTGTTGGAGCAACGCCATGGATGATCAAAGCTCCATTCATACGCACCAATATCATAATTGGATTAGCAGCCTCAACCATAGCAATCGCTATCCTATCTGCAGCCGTCTATTATGTCACCGTACGTTTGGGAGTTCTTCTCTTCGCCATCACGTGGCAAAACATATCCCTTCTGGTAGTTACCATCGTGCTATCCGGTGTGCTAATCACTACATTAGCAGCTCTATTCTCCACCGGCAGATACATCAGAATGAATGCAGATACCCTGTATCGAATATAAACCAACATAACACAATGAGACAGAGTTTACCAAAATTGAATATACTGCTCATCGCTATATCCGTACTAATCATCGTAGTAGGTTTTGCGCTCATGGCAGGTGCCCCCAGCGGTGAGACCTATAATCCGGATATATTTTCTACGCGACGCATCACAATAGGTCCCATGACATCCCTATTGGGATTTGTATTGATGATAGTAGCCATACTATGGAAAGGAGGTAAGAAATGAGTTGGATAGAGGCACTCATACTGGGTATTGTACAGGGACTTACGGAGTTTCTGCCTGTATCGTCATCGGGACATCTGGAGATAGGTCAAGCTATACTGGGCTCGGCAAGCGAGGAGAATCTGACCTTTGCCATCGTGGTACATACCGCCACCGTATTGTCCACCCTCGTCATCTTATGGCAAGAGGTGGCAGGACTGTTGCGTGGAACCTTTACGACCACAAAATGGAATGATGAGAAGCAATATGTATGCAAGATACTTGTATCTATGATACCCGTATTCGTAGTGGGTATATTCTTCAAAGATCAGGTGGAAGCCTTCTTCGGAAACGGACTGCTACTGGTAGGAATATGCCTGCTAATCACGGCAAGTCTGCTGGCACTAAGCGAGATACTGACCAAACGAATCCAATCAGAAGGACATGAGGTTGGCTATAAAGACGCCATCATCATAGGTCTGGCACAAGCAGTAGCCGTACTGCCAGGTCTGAGCCGAAGCGGAACTACCATCGCTACAGGACTATTGTGTGGAGTGAAGAAAGAATCTGTAGCAAAATTCTCTTTCCTCATGGTATTAGTACCTATTTTGGGAGAAGCATTCCTGGATCTGCTGGACATACTGAAAGGTGAAGTAACCACCAGTTTGGAGATAGTGCCGATGATTGTAGGCTTTCTCGCTGCCTTCCTGACCGGCTGCTTTGCTTGTAAGTTTATGATTGAAATAGTCCGCCGTCAGCGACTGATATACTTTGCTATCTACTGTGCGATAGTAGGTTGTGCAGCCATTGTATTCAACTTTCTCTAAACATCAGACTGAATTGTGGATTTTCTGGAAGGTGAAATATTAGCATTTGACAAGCCCTATCACTGGACAAGTTTTGACGTGGTAGGAAAAGTCAGATGGCTACTATGTCACAAACTAGGTGTCAAGAAACTAAAAGTAGGTCATACCGGCACCTTAGACCCCCTGGCAACGGGCGTGGTGGAGATATGCACAGGAAAAAAGACCAAACTAATTGACGAGTTGCAAAACCACGTCAAAGAGTACGTAGCCACACTACAGTTAGGAGCTACTACAGCCTGTTTTGACCTAGAGAAACCTATCGATCAAACCTACCCGACCGAGCATATTCGTCGCGAACTGATAGACGAGGTCATCCCACGTTTCTTAGGCGAGCAATGGCAAGTGCCACCAGCCTTCTCTGCCGTCAAAGTAGATGGAAAGCGCGCATATAAGTTAGCACGACAAGGCGAGACGCCTGAGTTGAAAGCCAAGTTGCTGGTAATCGACGAGATAGAAGTGCTACAATTTGACGAGCAAGCGATGCAACTAACCATCCGCGTAGTGTGCTCGAAGGGAACCTACATTCGTGCATTGGCACGCGACATCGGTACAGCGCTACAATCCGGAGCACACCTGATTGCATTACGACGCACTCGCATAGGCAACACACGAGTAGAAGACTGCCTGACATTCGAACAATTCACAGAGCTAATAAACAACCTATAAACATGAAACTCAGTAACTTCAAATTCAAATTACCCGACGAACAATTGGCCCAATATCCTTCCCCTTATCGCGAGGACGCTCGTATGCTGGTCGTCCATCGTAAGAGCGGAGAATTAGAGGAGCGACATGTCTCAGATACTGCCGAGTACTTTGAAGAAGGTGATTTATTCATTTTTAACGATACAGCCACTTTCCCTGCCCGACTATACGCTAAGAAGGAAAAAACCAATGCCAATATTGAGGTATTCCTGCTCCGTGAGTTGAATCAGGAGAACAGATACTGGGACGTATTGGTTGATCCCGCACGCAAGATTCGTATCGGTAACAAGTTGACCTTTGATGCCGATCCAGCCATCCTTGCCGAGGTAGTAGATAACACCACCTCACGCGGACGTACATTCCGCTTCCTAACTGACTACGATGACGAGGAATTCATTCGTCACTTGTATGCATTAGGAACTACTCCATTGCCCAAGTATATACAACGTCCAATGGACGATGCTACAGCAGAAGCCTTCAGAGAGGAATACAATTTGGATGAATCTGTGGACGTAAACAAATATATCAAAGAATTGGATATCGAGCGATATCAATCTATCTTTGCCAAGAATATCGGAGCAGTAGCAGCGCCGGCAGCCAGTCTGCACTTCTCCAAGCAACTGCTCAAGCGCCTTGAAATCAGGGGCATTGAGTACCAGACTCTCACATCCCACATGTCTCTTGGTAACTTCAAGACCATCGATGTAGAGGATCTCACAAAGCACAAGGTAGATTCGGAGCAAATCAACATATCGCAGCAACTGACAGATGCAGTAGATAAGGCGCACACCGATAGCCGCAGAATCTGTGCTATAGGCACAGAGGTGATGCGTGCACTAGAGCACGTAGTAGGAACAGGCGGTCAACTGAAACCATATGCAGGATGGACCAATAAATTTATCTATCCACCATACGACTTCACTGTTGCCAACGCATTCTTCGTAAATCTGTATATGCCGTTATCCAGTCAGCTGATGATGGTGGCAGCTTTTGGTGGATACGACCCAGTCATGAAGGCATATAATATTGCCCTCAAGAACGGATACAAATTCGGAGACTATGGCGACGCCATGCTAATTGTAGATTAAGCAGAAATGGACGTTCGCATTGAGCATAGTTGGAAGCAAGTATTACAACCGGAGTTTGACAAACCATACTTTGAGTTGCTTACCACCTTTGTGCGGAATGCGTATCGTACGACACAATGTTTTCCTCCGGCGCCCCTCATCTTTAATGCGTTTGACTCCTGTCCATTTGAGGCAGTCAAGGTAGTCATAATCGGGCAAGACCCCTACCACGATGTAGGGCAGGCTCATGGATTATGCTTCTCTGTAGCAGATGGGGTCAAGATTCCGCCATCATTAGAGAACATCTACAAAGAGCTGAATCGGGATCTTGGGAAGCCAATGCCCCAGTCCGGCAACTTGCAATACTGGGCAGATCAGGGGGTACTGCTTCTTAATGCAACACTGACGGTAGAGGCACATCGCGCAGGCAGCCACCAGAATAAAGGTTGGGAAGAACTGACCGATGCAGCCATCATGGCACTCAATCAACAACGCGACCACATCGTCTTCATGCTATGGGGGTCGTATGCACAACGGAAAGGACAATTTATAGATCGGAAACGACACTTAGTACTGTCGGCTCCGCATCCCAGTCCGCTATCAGCCTATCGTGGATTTATAGGTTGTGGGCACTTCTCAAGAGCCAATGAGTATCTCGCCTCCCACGATAAAGAGCCAATTATTTGGTAAAAAGCACTTTTTTCCTTAAAAAAACATAATATTTTTGCATAATTGGTATTTTTTTAGTACCTTTGCACGCTATTTGTAGTAGTGTGTAGAGATGAAACAGACAAAAACAATACATATGCTGGTACGCAAGGCACTATTTGCTTTGGTACTCTTTTTTGTGTCAACCTCTATGCAAGCGCAATATGCCACTCATATGTATCATTGTGAGATCGGTGTACAAGGAGGTATGGGGTACTACGCAGGTGATGCCACTCCCCTGCCAGGCGTATCAGCTCCTGGGATTAATCACCTCAATAACATCAGCTGGGTAGCGGGCGGACATTTCCGCTATAAATTTGATCAGCGATGGAGCCTGCAGCTCAAGGGATTATACCACCAGATTGGAGGTCAGTACTACGACAATCGTCGCACCTCCAACCCATGGTTTAAGGATAATGACTCCACCTCAGTCTGGAAAAGAAATAATGGCAACATAGACATCACCGCCGAATTTAACTTCTTCAGATTCGGAGCCAAAGTCTATGATTCTCGCGTGAAGCAATGGACACCATACATCTTTGCAGGAGTAGGTATAACATTTGACCACCGCATATTACAGAGCAAAGACCGCACAGCACTACCCTACATCCCCGTGGGAATCGGAATCAAATGGAAGTTTGCCGATCGATGGGGACTAAACGTCATGTGGCAGCACAACTTCTATCTAGTAGATAAGCTTGAGAATGTAGCGCAGCTACATGACACATACGACTTCGGAGGCTGGAATCCTGCCAACAACGACCACACAGGACAGATAACGGCAGGTATAGTGTTTGAGTTCGCTAAAGAAAAGAAAATTTGCAGATTTTGTGACGAAAAATGACAGACTATAAAGCACAAATAGACAAGAACAGAATACCTCGGCACATTGCTATCATCATGGACGGCAACGGCAGATGGGCTAAGCGACAGGGGTTAGCAAGAATGTTTGGACACAAGCAAGGCGTGCAAACCGTTCATAACATCACGGAGGCAGCTTCGGAGTTGGGTGTACAATACCTGACCCTATATACCTTCTCCACCGAGAATTGGAATCGTCCGAAGGAGGAAGTGGACGCCCTGATGACTCTACTGGTCGATACCATTGCCAAAGAGACCCCCACACTAATGAAAAACAACGTTCGATTGCTGACCATCGGTGATATCGAGCGTTTGCCCGAGGTCACAAAGCAAAAATTCTTAGCCTGCATAGAGGAGACATCTTCCAACACAGGATTAAGTCTGGTGATAGCCCTCAGTTACTCAGCAAGATGGGAGATTATCCGAGCCATGAAGGAGGCTGTACACCAGGCCAAGGCAGGCAGCCTGCATGAGGAGGATGTCAACGAAGAACTAATCAATAATCTCCTGACAACAAGCGGCATACCCGATCCTGATTTGCTCATTCGCACCAGTGGAGAACTGAGAATCAGCAATTTTCTATTGTGGCAATTAGCCTACTCGGAATTATATTTTACCGACTGCCTCTGGCCGGACTTCAGCAAAGAGGAGTTTTGCAAAGCAATACTTGATTATCAACATCGTGAACGTAGATTTGGAAAAACCAGTGAACAGATTCATTAACATACTATTTTTGTTACTATTGGCACTGCCTATTTACGCACAAAGCGACTTAATCAGCGAGCCAGAGCCCAACGAGATTCCTGACATCGAGTACACAATGCAACACAACACGTACGAGATAGCCGGAATCACCGTCAGCGGAGCCGATAGCTACGAGGACTTTGTTCTAATTGGATTCTCCGGCTTAGCCGTCGGAGATAAGATTGAGGTGCCGGGGCCACAAATTACGAAGTCGATTAAGCGCTTCTGGAAGCAGGGTTTATTCTCGGATGTCAAGATCAAAGCCACCAAAATTGTGGGCAATAAAATCTGGTTAGAGATTGCCCTGAAGCAGCGTCCACGTATTTCGGATGTAGCCTATAACGGATTGAAAAAGAGTGAGAAAGAGGATGTAGAGGTGAAGGTAGGTATCCAAAAGGGAGGTCAAATGACGCCCAACATCTCCGATCGTGCTCAAACCATCATCAAGAAATATCTGGCAGAAAAGGGATTTCACAATGCCGAAGTTAAGGTTTACCAATTTGAGGATCGAGACCACCCAGGGTATGTAAAGGTAGCCGTGAACGTGGACAAGAAAGAGAAGACCAAAGTTGGCAAGATCTACATTACCGGAAACGAGGCACTCTCTCACAACCAAATCAATAAGGCAATGAAGAAGACGAATGATAATAATATTATCAATCTCTTCCGAACCAAGAAATTTGTAACCGAAGAATACGAGAACGACAAAAAAGCCGTTATTGAGAAGTATAACGAGATAGGCTACCGAGATGCATACATCGTGGCGGATAGCGTAGTTCCCAATCCGGATGATCCAACCCGTGTTGACATATATTTGACTATCAACGAGGGTGATAAATACTATATCCGCTCTATAAATTGGGTGGGAAACACAGTCTATCCGTATGAGGTGTTGGATGCCACCCTGGGCGTGAAGAAAGGTGATATCTACAACCTCAAGACCCTTAACGAACGTCTGCAAACAGACGATGATGCAGTGGCGAAACTATATACCGACCGCGGATACCTGTTCTTCAATGTAGATCCTGTGGAGGTCAAGGTAGATGGAGACAGTATCGACTTTGAGATGCGCATGTACGAGGGTAAGCCCGCAACCATCAACAATATCAGTATCGTAGGTAACACCCGCGTGTACGAACACGTCGTACGTCGTGAGTTATACACCAAGCCGGGTCAGCTATACAGCCAATCCGACATCATGCGCTCTCTACGTGAGTTAGCACAAATGGGACACTTTGACCAAGAGAAATTAGTGCCTGATATTCAGCCAAATCCGGAAGATGGTACTGTAGATATCACCTATCAATTGGAGACCAAGTCCAGCGACCAGATTGAGTTCTCGTTAGGTTGGGGAGCCACGGGATTGGTAGGATCGTTGGGACTGAAATTCACCAACTTTGCTATTCAAAATCTATTTAACAAGAAATCGTACCGCATCGTGCCACAAGGTGAAGGTCAGACCTTCTCCATCAATGCTCGAACCAATGGTAGATACTACACCTCTGCCAGCATCAGTTTTCTGGAGCCATGGATGGGTGGAAAGCGTCCTAACTCGCTGAGTGCAAGTGTATTTTTTGCTTCTCAGTCGGGATTCTCGGACCGCTACTATCAGGCTTACCAGAACCTCTACAACACCTATGCAAGCAGTTATTACTACACCGGTAACTCTGACTATTACCAGCAATTGCAGGAGTCGGAGGCTGACCCGGATAAGTACCTCCGCACCTTCGGTGTCAGCCTGGGTTACGGAATGCGTCTGCGCTGGCCTGATGACTATTTCTCCTTCTACGGCGAACTCAGTTATCAGTTATATATGATGAAGGACTGGCCGTACCTGCTGATTGCAAACGGTAACAGCCACAACCTGGCTCTCAATCTGCAGTTATCTCGCTCCAGCATTGATAACCCAATCTACACACGCCGTGGATCGCAATTCACTTTGGGACTGAAGATTACGCCGCCTTATTCACTCATCTCGGGTGCAGATTACTCACAGATGAGCACGGCTGAGCGCTATCATATGATTGAGTACCACAAATGGAAGTTTACCGGTAAGGTCTTCACCCCACTCACACGCGACAGCAAACTGGTGCTGATGACACGCGCTGAGTTTGGATATCTGGGACACTACAACAAGGATGCCAAGTCTCCATTTGAGAGTTTTGTCATGGGAGGTGATGGAATGTCCAGTTACTCCAGCTATTCCACCGACTACATCTCGATGCGTGGTTACCAATCCAGTTCGCTAACGCCATACGACCCGCAGACTGGTCGAAACATGGGTTATGTATATGACAAATTTACAATGGAGTTACGCTATCCTATCTCTCTGGAGCAGAACGCAACCATCTGGGTATTGGGATTCGTTGAGGCAGGTAACTGCTTTGCCGACATCAAAGATTTCAACCCATTTGACCTCAAGCGAAGCGCCGGACTGGGTGTACGTATCTTCCTCCCTATGTTCGGTCTGATGGGTATCGACTGGGGTTGGGGATTCGACGAAATCAACGGCTCAAAACAATATGGCGGCAGTCAATTCCACTTTGTGCTTGGACAAGAGTTATAACACTTATTCTACTTATTTACAGAAGTTTATCACAAATCACACACAAATAATGAAACGAATATTTTACATATTTACCATTGCATTCATTAGTCTTGGCACAGTATTTGCAAAGGATCAATCAAACATCGCCTATATCGATCTACAATATATACTGAAGAATCTGCCACAATACGAGTCTGCCAACGAGCAGTTGGCAATGATCAGCAAACGTTGGCAAAAGGAAATAGATGCCGCAGCACAGGAAGCCCGCGTGTTGGCTACCAACTATCAGACGGAGCAAATCTTCCTCTCAGATGAGATGAGATCACGCAGGGAGCAAGAGATAGTGGCGAAAGAGAACGAGGTGCTGGAGCTCAAGAAGAAATACTTCGGACAAGACGGTGAGCTGTACAAGAAGCGCGAGGCACTCATCAAGCCAATACAAGACGAGATATACACCGCAATACAGGAACTCGCTAACGAGAAGAAAATAGATATAATTAAAGATAGGAGTGCAGATCCGGCCTTGATCTTTATGTCCTCGAAGTTGGATGTCTCCGATCAGATACTACAAAGACTTGGCGCCAAATAGCCGCCCCACCAGACAGGGATAAGCAGGAATAGACAGGGATAAGCAGGAATAAGCAGGAATAATAAGGAATGAAAAGTTAACAAGAAATAACTAAATAAAACAACAATATGAAAAAGATTATCATTGCAATTGCGCTCATGATGCCGGTATTGGTTAGCGCACAGAAGTTTGGACACATCAACACGCAAGAGTTATTCTCTCTGATGCCAGAGGTAAATACCGTGCGTCTGCAAATGGATACTATACAAGGTCAATACGAGACCCAGTATGCCCTGATGCAGGAGGAGTTTCAGAAGAAAGTACAAGATTATCAGTCACAAGAGGCAAGCATGGCAGACGCAATCAAGCAGATTCGTCAGCAGGAGCTTCAGGAGATGCAGCAGCGGATTCAGCTCTTCCTGCAGACCGCTGAGCAGGATATTCAGAAGAAGCAACAGGAGCTACTCGCCCCTATCCACGAGAAGATGGCAAAGGCTATCAAGAGCGTAGGTGAGAAGGAGGGATACACCTATATTTTTGATTCAGCAGCAATGGTTCATATCTCTGCTGATGCATCCGATGTTCTTCCTTCAGTGAAGAAAGAGCTCGGAATCAAGTAAATCGTCACCAGTCAAATCGCAAGACTAAATGGCAGACGGATTTCTGGAGAGCCACTATGCTGATTACGAAAAACGTAAAGCAGAGTGGCTTCGCCGTAAACAATCATATAGTTATCAACTTAGTCTAAAAAAGAGAAATAATGGTACAAAAATTACAACAGACCCTGCGTGATAGCGCAGTAGCCCGCTGGTCGGTGCTTGTATTGGTGGCGTCGATGATGTTCTTCGCCTACATGTTTGTGGATATACTATCTCCACTCGCATCCTTGCTGGAGGAGGCACGCGGCTGGGATCGCGGTGTCTTCGGCACCTACGCTGCCGGTGAATATATCCTTAATGTCTTTGGTTTCCTCATCTTGGCAGGAATCATCCTCGATAAGATGGGTGTCCGCTTCACCGGCCTGCTCTCCGCCTCGCTGATGGTTATTGGTGCTGCAATCAAGTATGTGGGCATCAGCGATTGGTTTGATGCCAACAATGTGGTGTGGCTCAATAGTTGGTGGACCTCTATGCCTGGTTCGGCAAAGATGGCAGCCTTCGGATTCATGATTTTCGGTTGCGGCTGTGAAATGGCCGGTACTACGGTCAGCAAGATTCTGGCTAAGTGGTTCAAGGGCAAGGAGATGGCTCTGGCAATGGGTCTAGAAATGGCCATAGCCCGTATCGGTGTGTTTGCGGCTATGTGGTCAGCTCCACTGATCTCGGCCAACTTCCCAACAGCCAATGGTCAGAACTCGGTGGTGGCTCCGCTGCTGTTTGCAACCATCCTGCTGCTGGTAGGTCTCATCAACTTCTTCGTCTTCACCATCATGGACACCAAGTTTGATAAGCAATTGGCTGCTATCGGTGAGGTATCGGAGGAAGGCAGCGACGAGGAGTTTCACATCTCGGATCTCGCACAAATCTTCACCTCGAAGATGTTCTGGATTGTGTCTCTGCTGTGTGTACTCTACTATTCGGCTATCTTCCCCTTCCAGCGTTTTGCTCCGAACTTCCTTGAGGAAACCATTCCCGGTCTGGACGCAGCAGCTGCAGCAGGCCTCTTCAAGTGGTTCCCAATTTTGGCCATGATACTGACTCCGTTTCTTGGTGCCTTTCTGGACTTCAAGGGTAAGGGTGCCTCGATGCTGATGCTTGGCTCGCTCATCATGATAGCCTGCCACCTCACCTTCGCATTCGTTCTGCCGGCTTATCCGTCGAAGACTCTGGCCCTCGTCACTATCCTTGTGTTGGGTGTCAGTTTCTCGCTCGTACCGGCATCGCTTTGGCCTTCAGTGCCAAAGATTATCGACGAGAAAGTGCTCGGTTCGGCCTACTGCCTCATCTTCTGGGTGCAGAATATTGGTCTGTGCCTCGTACCGATGCTTATCGGTTCGCTGCGTAACTCCACGGGGTCGTATTTCGTCCCGATGATTGTGTTCGCCAGCTTCGGTGTATTGGCATTCTTGCTGACCTTCCTCCTCAAGATTGAGGATAAAAAGAAAAACTATGGATTGGAGCTTCCTAATAAGAAATAAAGAATCGCTCAATGTCACAACCGACAGCCGGAAGGTAACTCCCGGCTGCGTGTTTGTGGCGCTGAAGGGTGAGCACTTCGACGGCAACTCGTTCGTAGAGCAAGCCGAGCGTGATGGTGCGGCATACATCATCAAGGGTGCCAATGCGCTCTTGGAGTTGCAGGATTTGGCTCGTGCGTGGCGTCGCGACCTGGGTCTGCCCATCATCGGCATCACCGGCACAAACGGCAAGACGACCACCAAGGAACTGACCGCCGCCGTGCTCAAGACCAAATATAATCTGCACTATACGCAGGGGAACCTCAACAACAGTCTGGGCGTGCCCCTCACCTTACTACAAATAACGCGCGCACACGAGCTCGCCATCGTGGAAATGGGTGCCAGTCATCCGGGGGACATCAAGGAACTCGTCGATATCGCTGAGCCTAACTATGGTCTGATCACCAATGTGGGGCGCGCGCACCTGCAAGGGTTTGGTTCGTTTGAGGGCGTGCAGGCTACCAAACGCGAACTCTATGACTACCTGGTCGCTAACAGTGGTATCGTCTTCCGAAACGAAGACAACGAGTTTCTGACTCACATGTGGCACACAGCCAACACCGAGGGTCAACCGAGGGGCGACCGACAGTCGACCGACAGTCGTCAAGGGGTCTTATACCACACAGGCAAGATGCCTTCCGGCACACATCTGGTAGGAGAATACAACTCCGAAAATGTACAAGCCGCTCTCACGGTAGGGGAATATTTTGGTGTCAGCCGCGAGGCAGGTATGGAGGCCATCCGCGCCTATGTGCCTACCAACAACCGCAGTCAGGCGATGCAGACGCAGCACAACCAACTGGTTGTGGATGCCTACAACGCCAATCCTACCAGCATGCAGGCAGCCATCAATGCCTTTAAGGGGGACGCCTACATCCTGGGAGAGATGCGCGAGCTGGGCGAATACAGCCACCTGGAGCACCAGAACATCGTCAATATGCTGGCAGAGCGCAAAGCAGAGAACGTCCTTCTGGTAGGCACAGAGTACCGCGCAACCACGGCTCCCTACCCTATCTTTGACACCGTAGATTCGCTGGCAGCCTACCTCACGGAGCACCCAATCACGGGCAAGCACATCCTCGTCAAAGGCTCACGAGGCAACCAACTGGAAAAAGTTCTACCGCACTTATGAACAAGAAAATTATCATACCAATCATTGTGATTCTGGCGCTGGCGATAGCCGGCTTATTGGTTCTCAACCTGCAGCAACACCGCGAGATGAATGAAATGGTGGAGCAAATGGAGTTTGAGAAGGAGCAACTGCAAGACGAATACGAGGATCTGGCCATTCAGTTTGATGGTTATCAGAACCTGGATATCAAAAACGATTCTCTGCAATCCCTTCTGAGCCGCGAGCAACAGCGCGTGCAGGACCTGCTGGAGGAGCTTCGCATCACCAAGGTGACGAACGCTCGGCGCATCGCCGAACTCAAGCAGGAGTTAGCCACCGTTCGTGCCGTGATGGTGACGTATGTGCGCCAAATTGACTCACTCAATGCGACGAACGAGCGCCTGACGCAGGAGAACCAGCAATACCGTCAGCAGTACAGGGAGGTGTCGAAGCAAGCCGAGCAATTGACTCAGGAGCGCAACCAACTCACCGAGGTTGTCACCCGTGCAGCCATGCTTGAGATTTGCGAGGTGAACGTCACCACACTGAACAAGCGCGACCGCAAGACGCGTCTGGTTGGCCAAATAGCCAAACTGCAATTCGACTACACGATAGCGAAAAACATCACCTGCGAGCCCGGGATGAAGACAATCTACCTGCGCGTCATCGACCCGGAAGGCGAACTGCTGACCAACGACTCCACGCATGTCTTTGCCTTTGAGGGAGCCGAGATAGGATACTCCGCAAAGCAGAACATCGAATACGGTGGTGAGAACATCAGCGGCGTAATGTATTGGAGTTTTGACGAGGAGCCACATCAGGGCATCTACAATGCCGACTTCTTTGCAGAGGGCAACCTCATTGGCAGTTTCCCTTTCTCTATCAAGAAATAAATGACATCGGTTGAAATATGAGACAGAGTAAACATTTTTTCTCATTGCTGCTGATCCTCTGCTGGTCGGGTATGATGGTCGCCCAGAATGCACAAAGTCTGGTAGGCAGCAAGCGGTGGGCTTTTGTGCCCGAGTCAGCGCAGTTTGGCGCAGGTCTTCGCATTGAGGGACTGGATTCAGACGAGAATCGCTTCGTCTTTGTGGACGATCAGATGCTAATCAACATCGACTACTTCGGCGGTCGAGTGGTAGATAACATGACCTTTCATCAGGCCGAGGAGATGTATGAGGAGATGAATAGTCCTTGGGGGCCATCGGATATGCCTCCGGTGTTCGAAGCGACCTGTCGCATCACGAATCAGGATGTGACGAACAACGGCGGTGACCTGCATATTCGCGTGCGTTACGAGGTGCTCAGTTCCAACTTCAACACGATGAACAGCACCAACACGATAGATATCTACATCGACGCACAGGAGGGCACCGGTTCGCTGCGCTGCAATGGTTTCCACTACGACGAGACCTACTACGGCAGTATCGCTCCGGTGGTGATGGCCAATGACCCCAAATAAGGTAAAATATGAATATGGTTAGAGCAGAAATAATCGATCGCATCTGCTATGTGAAGATGCAGAATGCAGCGCATCTGAACTGCCTGAGCGAGCAGATGTGCTCGGAAATGGTGGACGCTATCACCGACGCCTATGAGTCAGAATGTGTGGGCATAGTCATTCAAGCCGATTGCCCGAAGGGCGTATGGAGCGCCGGTCACGACATCCACGAGTTGCCCCAAGACGGCGCCGACCCACTGGCGTACAACGTTCCGATGGAGCGTCTGCTTCGCTGCGTACAAGATACTCCGATACCAGTCATCGCCTACGCCAACGGTTCGGTGTGGGGTGGCGCTTGCGACCTGTGCGTGAGTTGCGATATGATAGTCGCTACCGACACAGCCACGTTCGCCATCACACCAGCCAAGATAGGAATCCCCTACAACGCATCAGGTATCATGCACTTTATCAACCAGTTGGGAATCAACAAGGCGCGTGAGATGTTCTTCACCGCTATGCCAATCACGGCACAAGACGCTCTGAATGTGGGCTTTGTCAACCACGTGGCTCCAGCCGATGAACTGGACGAGGTGCTCAATCGCACGATTCTTGACCCACTTCGCCGCAACTCTGTGGTGTCTGTCAGCGCAATCAAGCGCCAGTTCCGACTATTGAGCAAGGCATCCAGCGTGCTGTCTTCGGAGAGTTTTGAGCACATCAATGCCTATCGCACCACCGTCTATCAGGGTCACGACTACCGCGAGGGCATCAATGCCTTTCTGGAGAAGCGGTCGCCGAACTACACCGGTCGTGCCCGGGATTTGGATTAAAAGCGCATTTAGTCAAGCATAGTAAGAGGGCGTGCCGAATTGGCACGCCCTCTCTTTGTACTACTCGTCGTGATTCGTATCGTCGTTGGTTGGCGGCGTATTGCTGCGCCGGCAGGCGTTGACGAGGGCAAGGATGAACTGGAGCACGAGGGTGAAAATGTGTACCCCCTCGTTGTGACGTTGTGTAGAATCCATAACAGGTAATAGGTAATAGTGAATAGGTAGGAGTGGGAGTAAATAGTCGCTTTGATGTCGGCGGAGCGGACATCCGGTGCGACCTATTTACCTCACACGAGACTCCAGAGGTACTGTCGGAAGGTGAGCGAAGGCTTGGTCTTCTGCAACGTCTTCCACGCTGCAACGTCCTGAACGTAAG
>JAZRVR010000014.1:0-143261 GCA_045599285.1 Paludibacteraceae bacterium
CCGTCAGGGCTGGAGATTGTTGAATATCTTTTGAGCGTTCCCAAGCAGCATTATAACTTCGCAGTGTAAAATATGGGACGGAGCGACGCGTTAAGCATTCCCGAACATATTACTCGTTTGACAAGGATTTTCACGACTAAATTCAATCTATCCATCTCAGTTCTCAGCCCTAAATATACAACAAATCCCCGCCACTCGTGAGAATGACGGGGATTGCTTTTGTCCTCATGTGAGGTGGAGATGATGAACTCTAATTATGAGTTTTTAGACTTAGTGGATGTCAACATCTTCGAGATCATCAAGAATATCGATCAGTTTGTGGCCATCTATTTCTAATTGCTCTATAAGTTCGTTGCAACTAGCAAATCGCAATGAGTTTTCATCGGGCATGAATTTGCTATCTTTACATGTTGCTGCACAATCTTCTTCTGCGATAAGATAATAATCTTTATCTTGGTAGCGAAAACTGATACATGCACTTTGAACCGCAAATTCGTAGAAGAATGCTTGCTGGTTCCAGTTAGAATAGCCATAATACGCCGATCCATACCTCTCGGGCATTGGAGGGTATTTGCGATTAAAGGGATAACCTAGTAGGTCTCGCCCTATGATAGGATTCTCATCTTTCATAATCTTGGATTTTCTTGCCTCAGACTCAAAACATACTATCTGTTGCTTTACCTCCTTTTATTTCATTAATTTTCTGTGTCGCTTCCTCGAATAGGTTTGGAGCTATTCGACTATTAAATATCTGTAGTTTGCCAATGCATGACAAAGCTTTGTCCGCATCAATAACCCCTTGCTCCAGCAATAGTAGTACAATTCCTATAGATCCTTTTACCAACAGTCCTTCTCGACGAGCGACAGTTCGTAGTTTGCCATCATTACTACAGAGCATAGCATTGATCTCTTTGGCAAGTAATAACACGGAACCATCAGCCATACTGAGATTTCCTTTTTGCTCCAATCCATCCATATATGTTTGGAGTGCCAAATATTGCTCTAAAGAATTGTACTCATGAATGCATAAACCTGGCAATGTCACCTGCACCTCTGAACGCTGAGGACGATGTAGTTCTCCCATAACGATACTTGTGGTGTGTATCAGCCAACCGCTATGCTCCAAGACTTCTAAAAGATCCATGTCGTAGAGGTCAATGATTATATTTGTATCATAAACGACTATCTGCATCAGATCACACGGATTTTCTTGTTTAACTCATCAATTGTAATCTCCAACAATTCTGCTGCCTTAGATGACGTTATAACATCATTGGATAATGCACGAAAAACCAATGATTCGAAACGCTCATTATCCGGCTCTGCAAGAAAGGAAGAACGCTCAATTTCCTCCTTAAATTCGGGATGTGCGTTTTTCCATTTATGATATTGGACCTTGCGAGCCTCGGGCATAATACCCAATTCTACACACGCATATACAACGGCATCGACAGAGATTCCGTAGAGTTGCTGAATTCGCTTAAGCTCCATCAAGGATATTCCATCTCGTTTGAAGCCCAACATAGTATAGAGTCGTTTGCTCGGCAATAAGAGTTCGCTGGCAAACGAGTGACAGAGTTTCTCTTCCATATCATCATTTATCTCATCTGGGATATTGAGGAAGAGGTGTCCTACTTCGTGCGCTATAGTGAAGCGCGTCCGGTCCGCATTCTCCTTAGAACTATTGTATGCTATGAAGTTATGCGATCCACAACTGAAATGAACACCATCGAACTTAGCATCCACATCTATACCAATAAGTTTAATGCCGGCAGACTCAAGAAAATCGTGCATATTTGCTATCGGGCCTTCACCGAGACCAAACTCTAAACGAATACTTTGAGCCATAGCGCGTGCATCTTCGCACGTGCGTACCTCTTTATTACTACATATTCCTTGCAGTTTGGTGTCTTGTGGAATCTCCAGAATGGATTCAATCTCCATGTATCTCTCGGCAAAGTCGCGCACCAATTCGTCAATCTTGTTACCGAGCATTTGTGTCATTGTCTTACGTTTGCGATAGTGAAATTCGATATTCGTCCATTCTATCTGTTGTGGACGGAACAAGGTATCAATGCGAACATCTAACGCATCGAGTAAGGCAGTCATTACCTTGCCGTCTGGGAAGGTAATCCCTTTTTCATAATTGCTCAGCGTTTGGACGGAGACCAATCCCTCCATTTTGGCGCAAAGATCACGCAAAGAGAATCCTCTCATTTTGCGTATGCGCTGTAAACGCTCAGGAAATACATTTGAGTTCATAGATTCATTTATTATTAAATTCGAGTGCAAAGGTACAACTTTTTTTTGACATGTGCAAATTATTTTGACAAAAAAATATGAAATTTATTTGATTTTGTCAAGTTTTATGCATTTCCGCTTGTTATTGTTTGAACAAACATACATATTTCTGTCTAATTAGCGATTTCAAACACATAGGATATTACACAACAAATCCCCGCCACTCTTGTTAATGACGGGGATCTATTTGTCCTCTTGTGAGGTTGAAATTATTCCATGTTAGGGAGACCGATCTCGGTTTTGAAGGTCTCTGCGATGGAAGATTTAGCTCGGAAAGAATGGTGTAGGTTGTGTGTCGCGATATTCTTGATTACATCCGAGAGCGATTCTCGGATAATGTAGTTGGTCAATAGCACATCACCGCAGACATTCTGTATGTAGGCAAGTTGCAGAGCTTGGAGTGGTGTGATATGAACTTCTTTGCCACGTTCCTGTGCCGCACGTTGGATTCGGGTGCAGGCTACCTCCAGACTTTCTACTACAAGCGGATGGAGCAGGGACTTCATGGTTTGCCATGAGGGTCTGGATTCGAAGAGCGCTTTGTCGCGAGACTCGACCTGCTGGATCAGATTGTCCACACGAGCGGAACTATCAATGTACTTCTGTTGGACTTCGGCAGAGTTCCTTAGTGCATCTGAAAGAGCTTGCTCTTTGCCGACGAGACTCTGAGTCAAATTTGCAATCTCGGTAGTGAGAGTTGTGTTCTGCTGCTTGACTTGTTCCTGTTCGGAGGTCATCTGCTCGATTGCTTCCTCTAACTCGGCCACACGAGTTTCTTGGTAACTGGCATTGGCGAGCGTTTCTTGATTGTTATTGACTTGTTCGCGAAGATCTGCGAGCTCTTGCTCCTGTTGCTGATACTCTTCCTCGGAAAGGATGATGCTGCCTTCTTCAAGGTGTTGCAGTTGACCGGACTCGCGGTCTTCGTAGAGTTGGAGCAAGTCAAGGAGTTGTTCCTCGGTGTGAGGACTCGGAAGGATAGCGTTAAAGCGTTCCTTCGCTTCGGGTGTGACGTTGAAAGTCACGGGCAATTTGGATGTAGTTGCCATAGTAGTAATTGGTTTTAATAGGTTTATAAAAATGCCGAGTTACTCGGCGTTATTCGGTGTTAACACGGTGTTTCGCTCGCTGTAGAGCCCCGAGAGTGATTATAAATACTCGGTGTTGGGCTCGTGTACTTCTGCGAGTTGGGTGTGAACAGGCTCGATTTGTAGCTGCGAGATGAGCAGGTCTGCTATGTCCGCATGTGAGTCAACGAACTGCGAGTCAGCGTTGCGTACGAGATAATCAGATATGGTGATAGATGTGCCAATATGGTTGCATAAATCAATCTTTTTACGCCATTCATCGTACCCGTCTGCATCAGGAAACGCAAGCACTTTGCGACCAATAAGAACTCTGAGTTTTTCGGTGGATAGTTGCTGCTTGCCTCCTGTTGCCAACCAGACATACTCGGGGTACATACAACAACCTATGATTGCTGTTTTCTCTGCTTCTACGAGCACTACTAATTTGTCCTCATTTCCTGATCTATTCAGAAGATGTGTGCCAAATAAGCATTGTACCATATGGAAGCCTGTTGGCAGTTCGTGTCGCCTGATGAGTTTTGAGTGAACCCAGTTGACACCACATTGGTCACGGATACGGTGACCGGTGCGGGCATCATATTGCATGATTTTACCGGTGCGGGGTTGACCATGCTCATCCACTTGCCAGTAGATGATTTCACCAGCCTTTGTGGCTCCCAACCAATAGTCCTGTGCTACTCGCAGCACAATGTCCTCGGGAAAAATGGAAAACAGGAAGGTTACGAAGCTGCTGGCTAGGCTTAGGGACTGCTGCACATAAGTGAACGGAATGTAATTTGGTTTAGGTTTGTCCGGCAACAGTGTTGTTTTGGGTGTGTAAATCCGTTGTGCTTTGTCCGGGGCTCCATGATCGAGAAAATACTGTTTGGGTGTGTATTTGTAGCCGCACTTGCTGGAGCGGTTGCACATGCCCACGGTCTCGTGGACTGGCTTACCATCTTGGTCAACATAAAGCGTGAATTCGTGGGGGCGTTCGCACTGTGGACAACGATGGCGAGTCGATGGACCGGCATAAGGTTGCAGATGATATGTATAGAGTTTGTTTAGCATGATGGTGAGCGTTCAATGTTCGTGCTGTTCGGGCGTTCGAGGTGTTCACGATGTTCACGAGCGTGAACACTTGAACACGATGAACAAATGAACGTGAACGGTTAGTCTTTGTGTAGGTACTTATTGACGGTTCCGAGTGAGATACCCAGTCGTTCGCCTATCTGGCGTTGGCTGAGTCCTTGTGCTGCAAGTTCTTTGCACTGGTTGACGGATACGGCACATTCGTGTTCGGATAGTTCTTTGAGGTGGTCTCGCTCGTGCGCGTAATTTAATATAGTGAATTGCAGGAATCTGTCGAGTTTCTCAATCTGGCAAACGATGACATTGTCGGCACCATAGTGTTGCTCTCCGTATCGTACTTTTAGTTGCTTGATGTAGCGGAGTTTGTCATCCATTGCGCTACGCCCAATAGCGAAGACACTATCAAAGAAGTTGTAAAGCTTCTTGCTGCCCGCTAAATCATTCTGAGTGATAGGGTTGGATAATGGTCGCTTGGGTGTATGCGCCAGAACGAGGATGGAAAGCTCATGCTTCTTCTTTAGTTGCATGAGTTTCATCATCAGTTGTCCGGCAAGATCACCTTTCTCTGTGGCATTGCAGAGATAAGAGAGGTTGTCGATGATGAGCACACGTGAACCGGTCTGGAGTGCAGCCAACTCAACCTGCATGATGAGTGCATCTTCAAAGTGATCGCAATCCATCATCTCGGGGTCTATCTCAACACGGAACAAGTTTTCCGGGAACTGATATGCAACACCAAGGTCTGAGTAGCGGAGTTGGAACTGCTTGTCGGATAGTTCGAAGTCGAAGTAGAGCACCTTCTGAGTTTGTGCGATGCAGGTAGCGATCTGCACAGCATAGATAGATTTGCCGAGATTGCTATCTGCAAAGAGACAGCACACCTCTCCCTGATACCACAGACTCGACCAAAGCGGAATCGGGTCTGGGCGCAGAAGTGCCTCTTGCACGGTCTGATTGGCAGAGCGAATGCGGAACATGCCAACGTGTTCGGAGGTTTGACCGACCGATTGGGCGTGAGCGAGTTCGGCTGCAATACCATCAATGTGATTGTTGATCATAGTTGTGCAGCTTTACGGCGTGATTGTACACTCGGCTTACGGACAGGTGAGCAATACGAATCAACTATTCGCTGACGCTCGTCCTCGGTCATGGTTCGACTGGCTAACAACCAATTCTCAATTTCCTCTTTGTGGAAGTACGTAAGTTTACCGCCCTCGCTTTTATAATAAGGTATACGACGCTGGCACACGAGCTTGTACAGGTGACTACGGCTCATACCCGTGAGTAGGGCCGTCTCACTGAGTGTTAGCACTTTCTTTGTTCCGATGAGCGTCAACTGTTTGATCTCGCTCAACTCTTTGAGAATTTTGTCCTCATTTTCAATCATAGTTTTTACAGTATAGGTGATTATGGAGTGCACTATGCAATTCCATAGAAACGTTTAGTCTTTTTCGTTTCCGGCTGCAAAATTACTACAAAAAAATGAAAAAAATCCCTAACATTAGAGGCAATGTTAGGGACGTGGTTAGGGTAAGTATGCTTATTTGCTTAAATAGCAGGAGATTATATCATCAACAATATCATCCCCCTTCGGAGGTGATGCCATGCTGTTATACTTAGCAACAGTTTGTCTGGCGGTTCTAATTGCAGGGTCTTCCATCTGGAACATAGTCTGATACATCTTCCAAGGAATCCTTTCGTTGTAGCGAAGTGCTAATACCTCGCTGGTTTTATCTGTAAAGTAGCCAAAGAGTGCATTAGAGTGAAGCCAGCGATAGTATTTCCCATTTTTAGCTACGATTTTCTTCTCGATAGCAATGGAGAGCAACTCTATTACATCTGGATTACTGAAATGATCCATATACTCTCTTACGTTTTCGTCTTCTTGGGAAATCGAAGAGAACTCATTTGCTTTTGTATCCTCATTTTTCACTAGTGCTTCCAACTTATTATCGATATATGAAAGATAAAGCCGTCCGTATCGTATAAGGTCTTCTTGCGACTCTGGAGTTAGGTAGAGTAGAATGCTTCTGAAATTTTCTTCGTCATCCTCAACCTTTTGCTCAATTAATTGAAAATAGGTATTCTCTTTCTCTCTGTGTGACTTTATGAAATCTGATTCTGGAATAGTCTCATTAATATTATTCAACTCGCCAGATTGAAGGATTTTAGATTCATACAATTGTTTGCTCTCTTGGTAATATGCGTCAAAGATTGATAACAATGTCTCTCGACTATTATCATCCAGTATCAAGTTATGGCATTTGTTGCCAATGAAGTAAGCAATAAATCCAAACGCAACCAACGTGTTGTAGTATTGTGCAGGGGAGTTCTTATCTTTACGAAATCTATGATCCTTTGTTAGAAATGGTTCGGCATCTAAAAAACGCATTCGTGTTCCTCTCGTTGCACCATATTCTAGTAGCAACTCTTTGTAGTTGAATAGACATCCGTCACAGTGACGAAAACGTTTCCTCCAGATACTTTTCTGTGGGATAATTTTATCACAATCACAAGAGAAACATCTTTTGTGTGTGAGGTCATACAAACTAAAGTTCTGTTGCTTTTGTGTGCAATGGTTAACTAATGACGTGGTAAAAAAATCTAATTTTTCCACGTATGCTTCTGATATGTTTGACATATTTATTAAATTTCAGGTACAACGTTAACAGCTTTACGCTTCGTGGAATCTACGATTTTAGCATAGATTTGTGTGGTGGATACGTTCTTGTGACCAAGAATCTTAGACACGGAGTATATGTCCGCGCCGAAGTTGATCATCAGTGTGGCAGCAGTGTGACGTGAAACGTGGAAAGTGACATGCTTGTACACACCGGCTTTCTGTGCCCATGCTGCAAGAAACTTCTCCGTCGTGCTAACATGGGGCATGAAGAATACATAGTCGCTCAACTTTTTCTTCTCACGTTGAGGCAACCATTTGAGTGCATTCTTAGATAGTGGTATATAAACGGCGCTCGATGTCTTATGCTGCGTCAGTTCTATCTGCTTCTGACTTACACCATCTTCGTCTAACACATCTCGAATTTGTCCCCATGTCAGGCGCATGATATCGCCATAGCGCAGACCACAAAAACATGAGAACAAGAAAGCGTTCTTGATCTCTTCGTATGTGACAGCATCGTATTGGTTCAGAGTAGAAGGAAGAACTGTGCTTGAATCAACTGCCATCATTCGTTTAACTTCGTCCAAAGTGAGATAAACCTTAGTTGCCCCATCCGCCTTTGGACGCTTGCGCTTATCCATCTTGATGGCTGGGTTCATGGGAATTAGGTCTTCACGGACAGCGGTATTGAGCGTGTTCATCACCACTTCAAAGTAAAGCTTCTTGGAAGCTTGTGCAAGCGGTCGCCCATATTTATTGGGTGTGGTGTTGAGAAAGCGTGTGAAGTCTTCCAGAACACGTGTATCCACTTGCCCCAGTTTAATCTCCGGTCGGAAACGCTTGAACATAACAATGCAGTTACGCACGCTACGCGCGTAACACGCGCTATTATTAAGGTCATAGTCTTGCGCCAACGTCTCCATGTAATCCACAAAGAGATAGTTACACTTCACTTTACCGATGAAGCCTTGTTCTTCATTCTGCTTCATGACAACTCGTTGCGCCTTCACAGCGTAAGCCGTGCGCAAGGTCTCGTCATTCTGTCGCTTTGCAATAGCAGAGGTTTCGGGAACGAGGTATAGCTTCAGGTTCTCCCGAAGTCTTCTGCCATGATCGTAATAATCTAAATAAAGTGAACTTGTGCCGTTTTTTAACGCGCGTGCCCTCAGGCAAATACTCTCTTTGCTTTGGGCGAGTTCGTCCAAGTCAAAAGAGTTGCGTTTCATAGTTAAATACAATAGGTTGTACATTCTGATAGTTAAGTTGGTTACGATTTTTGTTCAATCCCGTGTGACCAGGATGTGACAAAAATAAGTAAAAAATAGCAAAATAACGGCAAACAACGGTTAAATCGCTTACCGTTACTTTGCTACTGATCGGACTGAATATCAGTCCATTACATTGTTTTTGTTTTCTTTTGGTTTTATCCACCAAAATTGTCGAAGCGGATGTCTTCGTCGCTGACACCCAGCGAGTGGAGAAGGTCGAGGACGGTCTTGGCCATCATTGGAGGGCCGCAGAGGTAGTACTCGCAGTCTTCCGGAGCGTCGTGCTGCTTGAGGTACGTATCGCCCATCACAGGTGCTACGAAGCCCGGGGTATATTTGATACCTGCTGCGTCTGCCTTTGGATCAGGACGATCCAATGCCAAGTGGAAATGGAAGTTCGGGAACTCCTTCTCCAATGCCAAGAAATCGTCCAAGAACGGAATCTCCTCCAACGCGCGTGCGCCATAGAAATAATGCATCTCGCGTGCGCGATCCTCCGGTGCGATACCATTGCCCTTGAGCATGTGCATGATCTGTGCGCGGAGCGGAGCCATACCGGCACCACCACCGACCCAAATCATCTCCTTGCCGCTGCCGTAAACTGGACGGAACTCACCATAAGGACCAGACATGATAACCTTGTCACCCGGCTTGAGAGAGAAGATATACGTCGAAGCGATACCACACGGCACATCCTGGAACTCAGGACCGTTCGGGCACTGGTCTTTCGGCTTGAACGGCGGAGTAGCAATACGAACGTTCAGGGTGATGATATCGCCCTCGTCCGGATAGTTAGCCATCGAATAAGCACGGATGGTCGGAGTGGTGTTTTTCTGCTTGAGCGAGAAGAGTTTGAAGTTGTTCCAAGCTGGCAGGTAGGTATCGCCGATGAGGGACTTGTCGAAGTCCTTATCGTAGTCGATATCGTACTCAGGAATGCGGATCTGAGCGTACGAACCCGGCTCGAAGTTCATGTGCTCGCCGGCAGGCAAAGCTACCTTATACTCCTTGATGAAGGTTGCGACGTTCTTGTTTCCGATAACGGTGCACTCCCATTCCTTGACGCCCATAACGGACTCGTCAATCTTGAGGGTGAGGTCGTTCTTCACCTTAACCTGGCAACCGAGGCGCCAGCCCTCTTTCTGCTGCTTGCGGGAGAAGTGAACAGTCTCGGTAGGCAGGATCTCTCCGCCACCCTCGAGGACTTGGCACTTACACTGGCCGCAAGAACCCTTACCGCCGCAGGCGGAAGGCAGGTGTACGCCCGCCTCACCCATAGCGTTGAGGAGGCTGCCTCCGGCAGGTACGTGATACTCCTTGTCGCCATTGACAACGACCTTGACGTCGCCGCTGGCGACGAGAAAACGCTTAGCCACCAATAGGATGATGACCAGCAGCAGAATAACGGCGAGGAAGACGCCGACTGCTGTAAGAATAGGCATTAATTCCATAATCATTCCTCCTATTAGATTTTGAGGCCGCTGAAGCACATGAATGCCATGGCCATGAGACCTACCACGATGAACGTGATACCCAGACCCTGCAAGTGCTTCGGGACATCGTTATACTCCATTTTCTCACGAATACCGGCCAATGCGCAGATAGCGAGCAGCCAACCCAGACCAGAGCCCAAAGCATAGCTGAAAGCATCCAAGATGCCGGTGATAGCCTTCGGATCAGCCGGGTCAAGCGCTACACGCTGCTGCATAAAGAGCGATGCACCCATGATGGCGCAGTTCACAGCAATCAGCGGCAGGAAGATACCCAAAGCTGCATAGAGCGAAGGCGAGTATTTCTCCACCACCATCTCCACGAGCTGCACGATAGCAGCGATGACGGCGATGAAGAGGATGAACGACAGATAGCTGAGGTTCATCGGATCCAGTACATAGACCTGCAAGAGGTAGTTGACAGGCAACGTAACGAGAAGTACGAACGTTACCGCAATACCCAGACCAAGCGAGGTCTTAACATTCTTCGATACAGCCAGGTACGAACACATACCCAGGAAGAATGCGAAAATCATATTGTCCGCGAAGATAGAGCGAACAAACAAACTTAGTGCGTGTTCCATTACTTCTTCTCCTTATCGTTAAGGGCACGGTGTGCCCAGATGATACATCCGGCGAGGATGAGTGCCATAGCCGGCATCATCATCATACCGTTGTTTTGATACCCGTGCTCGTAGCACCAGTCAGGGATAACCTGCAGACCGAAGAGGGTGCCGCTACCCAACAACTCGCGTACAAAAGCAATAGCTGCCAGTACCCAAGTGTAACCGATACCGTTACCCAGACCATCCATGAAGCTGTCCCACGGGCCATTCGTCATAGCGTATGCCTCGAGACGCCCCATCAGGATACAGTTGGTGATAATCAGACCGATATACACACTCAAAGCCACCGAAACCTCATAAGCAAACGCCTTGAGGACAGCCGAAACGAGCGTTACGAGAGCAGCTACAACAACGAGCTGCACGATGATACGAATACGACCCGGAATGGTGTTACGCAAAGCCGAAATGACCACGTTCGCCAGAGCGACGATGATGGTAACGGCAAGACCCATAACGAGTGCGTTATTGAGCTGCACAGTCACAGCCAACGCCGAACAAATACCGAGGATCTGTACTACGACCGGGTTGTTGGCGTTCAGCGGACCCATGAAAGCCTGCTTAGTCTTTTCTTGTAATAATGCCATAGTTTAGTCCTCCAAATTAACTTGTTCAACATTCTCTACTTCCTCGTTCCCCTCGCCTTCAGGAGAGGGGGCAGGGGTGAGGCTAAACCAACCTGCGTTGACATACTCAGCGAGGATGGTTTGAATCATGGTCTCTACACCCTTAGAGGTGATAGTGGCACCCGAGATACAATCGACATCGCCGCCGTTGCCTGCCTTTTCGATGGTCAGGCCATTGCCGGTTGCACCGAGAATAGGCTTGCCCTCGAACTGATGTTGGAAGACGGTGTAGTTCTTGATCTCACCACCCAGACCCGGCGTCTCACCCTCGTGGTTGAAGTAAACACCGTGAACGGTCTTCTTGTCTGCTTCCAGAGAGATATAACCCCAAATCGGGCCCCAGAGTCCGGCGCCACGCAGAGGGATGATGTAGTAGAGGTTGCCCTCTACGTTTGCCTCCATCCAGTTAAGGCCGCACTTGTCGCAGGTCTTCTCCAAGATCATCTGCTCATACATCTGAGCCGCATTGGCATTGGTGATGGCAGCACGACCTTCCTCACCATAAAGCGAGAAGAGAATCTGCTTCTGAGTATCGAGCTTGACATTAGCGTCCTGACGCGGACGCAGGGCTGCACTGACCACTGCAAGAAGCAGTGCCACGATGACAACCATCACAGTAGCATATACTATTGTATATACATTGTTATTTGTATTGATCTTCATAATTATGCAGCACGTTTAAGTCTTTTATTAATGTTAACTTGTACTACGCACCAGTCGATGAGCGGAGCAAGGCAGTTCATGAGGAGGATAGCCAGCATCATGCCCTCCGGATAACCCGGATTGAGGACACGTACTACGATAGCTACCACACCGATGAGGAAGCCGTAGATCCACTTGCCGCACTCAGTACGAGCGGAGGTAACAGGGTCGGTTGCCATGAAGACAGCGCCGAAGCAGAAACCACCCAATACGAGGTGCATATACCACGGAGTCTGTGCGACTGCGTTAGCGCTGTCAGCACCGAGGTTGAAGAGGAAAGCGGTCAAGCCACCACCAACGAAGATGGAGAGCATGGTTTTCCAACTTGCCACACCGGTCATGAGCAGCAGGCATGCGCCAAGAGCGATTGCCCAAACGCAAGTCTCACCTACCGAACCCGGATAGAGACCGTTCATGGCGTCCATGAAGGTCAGCGGGTTACCGAGGGTGTCGTGGATAGCGGTCGAACCACTGGTAGCCAGTTGACCGAGCGGCGTTGCGCCCGAGAAACCATCTACGAGGGTCTTGCCACCATCCCAACCCCAGGTGCCGTCCGTGCGAACGAAGACTTGGTCACCCGACATCTTGGTAGGATAAGCAAAGAAGAGGAACGCACGCGTGATAAGCGCTACGTTGAAGATGTTGTAGCCCGTGCCGCCGAAGACCTCCTTAGCGAAGATAACAGCGAAAGCGGTTGCGATAGCCACCATCCAGAGCGGCGTTCCGATAGGAACGATGAGCGGGATGATGAAACCGGTAACGAGGAATCCCTCAGCTACCTCTTCGTGCTTGATTTGTGCTACAACGAACTCAATACCGAGTCCGACAGCATAAGCGACAATGATATACGGCAGCACAGCCAGCAGACCAAAGCCAAATGCCTTCCAGAACAATGCGCAGGTCATAGCGCCCTTAACGAGTTCGCCGGTAGCGAGCAGGTGCTGGTAACCTACGTTAAACATACCGAACAGAAGCGCTGGAACGAGCGCAAGAACGACAAGAATCATCGTGCGCTTGCTGTCGCCACCATCGTGAATCTGCGCACCAACGCGCTTAGCGGTAGTCTGCGGGGTGAAGAGGAACGTATCAAACGCATCGTAGAAGCTGCTCAGGTTCTGGAGCTTGCCACCCTCTTCGAAGTTCTTACCGAACTTCTTCCAAATTTGATAAAGCCATTCCATTACTCAATCTCCTTTCTCATATTATCAAGAGCCTGGCGGACGATAGCCTGCAGCGGCATCTTGGAGGTACATACATACTCGCAGAGAGCGAAATCTTCCGGTGCTACCTCGTACGCACCGAGCTGCTCCATCTTGTCGAGATTGCCGGCAATCATAGCCTTGATGAGGTACTCCGGATAGATGTCCATCGGGAAGACCTTATCGTACTCGTTGCTGACGATGATGGCGCGGCGACCACCCTTGAGACGTGCGTCCCAATTGGGGTTCGACTTGCCGAAGATGTAGCGGATGATGCAGTTATCGAGGAGCTTAGCCGGGTCGGTCTTGGAGGCGTTGAACGCACCAAAACGCGGCAGGAGCCAGCCCATGAACTCGTGCACCTCGGTACCCTCGCGCAGGATGGTGAGTTGGTTCATGTACGGGTCGATCATCTCGGTGGTCTCTATCTTGTGACCGCTGAGTGCGTTACCATTCACGATACGGGTCTCTACCTCCTGGTGAATGTTACCACACACGAGTGCGCTAACCGGCATACCCGGCAGCACGCGATAATACTGCGGCTCGTACGCCATGTCACCCGTTACGGCAACCAGCTTCTGCATGTCCACGATGCCCTTAGCGAAGAGGCGACCGATGACGATGAGATCCTGGATGTTAACGGTGAACACGGTCTCGCCCTTAGCCAGCGGAGCCACGTTGTTGAGCTGTACACCCACGTTACCAGCCGGATGTGCGCCCTCTACCTCGTAGAGTTCGCAGTTCTTCAGGCCACGAACTTCAACCGCAGCGGCACCCTTGCGAACGCCGATGAAGACAGGAGCGATGGTTGAGAGGGCATCCACAGCAGCCTGGAGGAGCTGTGCCTGACCCTTGCAGACGAACTCGTAGTTCGGAGCCAGCGGCGCCGAGTCAAACGACGAGACGAAGATAGCACGCGGCTGCTTCGTCGGGATAGCGATACAGTCATACGGGCGCTGCTTGATGAGCGTCCAGAGACCGGACGCGAGCAACAGAGCCTTAGCATCGCCCTTGGTGTCGAACGTCTGGTAATCGCACGCAGCATCCGCCTCAATGGCGATGTACATGACCTTACGGCGCTCGCCACGGTTGATCTCAACGACCTTACCGCTCACCGGCGAAGTGACCATCATCTCGCTGAACTGCTTGTCGTGGAAGAGGGGAGCACCCGCTTTCACGCTTTCGCCCTCCTTGACGTCCAGTTTCGGCGTCAGGCCGGCGTAGTGGTCCGGAACAACCTTATAAACGGCGGGACGATTGACGCTGCCAACCTGCAACGCTGCCTCACCGATCATGGGAATGTCCAAACCCTTTTTCAGTTTGATTTGTTTCATGATTTTATTGTTGAATTGTTTAATTGTTGATTCGCTGAATCGATTTATTGGGCTTTTGCAAAAAAAGCGTGCAAAGTTACTAATTATTTCTCACATACGCAAGCGCGAGCGCATATTTAATTAAGGAAAAAACAGAAATATAAAGTGTATATGACAAAATCCGGTATAATTTTTGTCAAAAAGAAGTTAGTATTTGCATATTTGCAAAAAAAATCGTACCTTTGTGCCCAAATAAGGTTTAAAATGATGATACATCAGTTGATACTATCCATAATGATGTCCGTGATGACCATCACGATTGAGTCCAAGTCCGCAGTCTCGCTGAGTGGTGATGTGCCGGCAGGAGTGTCTGCCACCTACGAGAATACCTACAAGAAGGGGCAACTGACCGCAGGCAACTCGGCCACCTTGACCATGTCCGGTATGGAGGGAATGAAGATTGCCGCCGTGCAGCTGAATATGCACTCCAACAAGGCGGCAGGAGCGGGTAGTCTGTCGTTGCAGATTGATGGTTCGCTCTATTGGTCGATACCCAATTCGTCGTTCTCAGCTATGACGTGGGCAGGCGCTTTCAGTTCTGAGGATGTACCTATTCGACACGAGTTTTTACCCTGGGTCACCTCGCAAACCGGCGATATGAATATGCGTGTGGAGGCGTCGGAAAATTCGCTCTTTATTACGTCCTATCTGATAGAGTATCAGCAAGATGCGCCTGTGCCGCATATGGTATCTTTTGTCACCAGCGTGGGCTCTGCTCCGGCTGCTGTACGTGAGCCTGGAGTGGAGCAGGGAGTGCGTCTCCCCTATCTGGATTGGCAGCAGCAGGATTGGCGTTTTCTGGGTTGGACCGAGGCTGTTGTGGATGAGGCTGCCGAGGCTCCTGCTTACCATCGCGCAGGAGAAATCTATTATCCTATGCACGATTGTAATCTGTATGCCCTGTTCTCCAATATTCAGGAGGCGGGCGCATGCTATGCCGTTGATCATCTGGATACAGGCAACTACCTGATAACCAATGTCGTTCTGCACTCCAATAGCTACGGAGACGTGATTGAAGGTCTGTGGCGAACAGAGGATCAACCCCATATCCTTCAGGATGTGGAGCAGCAGGGTGCTCCGTGGGTGTATGATTGGGAGACGGTTCGAGATGATCAAACCTATCAGATTGATATGCTGGACGATAGCCATGCTGTCATTACGAATCTGGCATCCGGCTTGCCTGTGGGATACGCCATCGATAAGTTGGCAACAAATGATAGTGTATGGACGGTGGCAAAGCGCACGGATGGTACTTTCGACTTCTGCAAACAAACCGGCGATACCTGGTACAGCATAGGAGTTGCTGTGGCGCGTGACCCCGTGTATGGCGAGGAGGATGTGTTCTTCGCTCTGCAGCAGGACCGCAATCTGCCCTCTGCTGGACTGACACTTTTCCCGATGGACAAATTGCTGCACGAGACGCTGTTCTCGCATTATCCGATGCGCTATCTGCCAATCTCAGATGTGCAGATGGATAATCAGCAAACATTTGAATATCAGTTTGGTATATACCGACTGAAGATAGTGAATGGTAAGAAATATTTAGAATTACGATAGCATATGAAGAGGATCCTATATAGCATTTTGCTGCTGCTGTTGCCGCTGATGGCGCAGGCTGATTTACTGACCGAAATCCTGCGTGGAGACTATGCGCCCAAGATGCTCTCTGCTGCAGAGCAGGACAGCATCCTGAATGGCGCAGATGGACAGAGGTATCGATTGGATTTTGAGAACAAGCGTGTGCTTTTTCGCCACTCGTTTGAGGCGGATTATTACGTTGTAGATACGCAGAAGAATACCCGTAAGCCATTGGCAGACAGTCCGGTACGCGATCCGATAATCTCCCCGAATGGTAAGTATATAGCCTATGCGGTGGGCAACAAACTGCATATCCATAAGTTGGATTTCGGTACCGAAGTGGCAGTTTCTTCCTCCACGAATGACGAGATTTTTGAGGGTGTGACGGATTGGCTCTATGAGGAGGAGTTCGGACTGACGCATGTCATGGCGTTCTCGCCGGACTCGAAGCAACTGGCATTCTTGCGTGTGGATGAGACGTCTGTGCCTACGTTTGATTGGCAGGAGTACATGTTCGGCGAGACCGATCCCCAAAGTGATGAACTGATGCAATACCCTAAGACTGTGACACTTCGCTATCCGAAAGCCGGATGCACAAATGCACGGGCTGAGGTGTGCGTGTATGATATCCAGACCAAGGCGATTCGCGTCATGAAACTGCCCGAGATGGACGATGCCTATCTGCCTCGACTGAGTTGGACCAACCCGCAAACCAAAGGCAAAGAGACCATCGAAGCCGAGCTGGTGGTGCTACGTCTCAATCGCGACCAGAATCAGATGGAGGTCTTCCTCTGCAATCCGCGTTCTACGGTTTGCCGCTCGTTCTATCGTGAGCAGAGCAAAGACTGCTATGTCGATTACGCGCTCTTTGACGAGTGGCAATGGCTGAGCGACAATCGCGTGGTTCTGGTTAGCGAGAAGAGTGGGTGGCGCCAGGCTTATCTGTACTCTGCGCAAGGACGTGAACTACAGACACTTACTAAAGATGGTGTGGACGTGATGCGCGTCTATGGTATGGACGAAGCGACCAACACACTCTATTACCTGCAAGCAGATTCGCCTCAGACGCGCACAGGATATGCGCTCAATATGAAGAAAAATGTTGTGACGCGCATTACCGAGGGCGAGGGAATGCACCAGTTGCGTTTCTCTACCAACTACAAGCAGATGATTGACTGCTACGAATCGGTTCACACTCCCAACCAATATACCTTGTACAATGTCCGTGGGTCGGCCGTGGGTCGGCCGTGGGTCGTGCAGGGTAATGACTCCCTGCAGCAGGCATGGGATGAACTCGGTCTTCCCGAGAAGGAGTGGTTCTCCTTCACTACCGAGCGAGGCGATGTGCTCAACGGATGGGTGCTCACACCTACTACTTCTCATGATGGCAGGGGATACCCTGTAGTCTTCACCCAATACAGTGGACCGGATAGCCAGCGCGTGCTGAATCGTTGGCGCCGTACGTGGGACTATTACCTTGTTAATCAAGGATATATGGTCGTGTGTGTGGATGGTCGAGGCACGGGCGCACGTGGTCGTGCATGGCGAAACATGACCTACATGAATCTGGGTGAGAAAGAGGCTGAGGACCAGATTTCGGCAGCCAAGCATGTGGCAACATGGGCAAATGTGGATGCTAATCGCATGGCAATGGTAGGATGGAGTTATGGTGGTTTTCAGGTACTTAGAACGATGTCCGAACCACTCAGTCCGTTCCATGCCGGCATAGCGATTGCGCCGGTTACCGATTGGCGTCTGTACGACTCGGCCTATACCGAGCGCTACATGCGTCGTCCGCAGGTCAACGAGGACGGATATGACGCGGCTGATTTGTCTCAAAGAGCCGCCGACCTGCAGGGAGAACTGCTGATTGTGCATGGTCTCGCGGACGATAACGTGCACGCGCAAAATACTTTATTATACGTGGACGCGCTCGTGCAGGCGGGTAAGCAATTTCAGATGCAACTCTATCCCGATGACGACCATCATCTGCGCAAGCGTGCCAACTATGAGCACCTGCATCGCCGACTGATGACATTCCTGAAAGACAAATTATAATTAACTAAAACTCTATTATTTATGGAAAACAAACAAAACAAAAGTGTCGTTGTCGCTGTCGTTGCGATGATGTTCTTGTTTGCCATGATTTCGTTCGTGACGAACATGGCCGCTCCGTTTGGTACTATCTGGAAGTTCCAGTACGACTGGGCTGGTATGATGGGTAACATGATGAACTTTGCTGCTTACCTCTTTATGGGTATCCCTGCTGGTATGATGATTACCAAGATGGGTTACAAAAAGACTGCCCTCGTGGCGCTGGCTCTCGGTTTCGTAGGTATCTGCGTGCAGTACCTCTCCAGCCAGGTAGGTGCTGAGACTGCTATCCTCGGTGGACTGATGAATCTCAATTATCTGGTATATCTCTTGGGTGCTTTCATCTGCGGTTTCTGCGTATGTATCCTCAACACGGTCGTTAACCCGATGCTTAACCTGCTCGGCGGTGGCGGTAACCGTGGTAACCAGTTCATTCAGATTGGTGGTAGTCTCAACTCGTTGTCGGGAACGCTCACTCCAATGCTGGCTGGTATGATGATAGGTGAGGTGACCAAGTCCACTTCGATGAATGATGTGGCTCCACTGCTTTTCATCGCAATGGCTATCTTCGCGGCTTCGTTCGTTATCATTTACTTCACGAACCTCGTGGAGCCGGAGCAGGACGGCGGCGATGTACTCGCCAGCGTTAAGGGTGCTCTGGGCTATCGTCAACTCGTGCTCGGTATCATCGCCATCTTCTTCTACGTAGGTGTAGAGGTAGGTATCCCGGGCGAGATGATTTTCTATATGGACAGCATCGGTATTCCTAATGCTGTGGCTATTGGTGGTTCGATTGCGGCTATCTACTGGTTGCTTATGCTTGTTGGTCGCTTCACCAGTTCGTTCATCAGCGGTAAGGTTTCTACTCGTACTCAGCTGGTTACGGTGGCATCTGTGGCTCTGTTGCTGTTGCTTTTGGCTATCTTCGTTCCGGAGACCAGTACGATTGTGATGCGTGGTGCAGAGGTTCCTGTCAAGTGCCTTTTCCTCGTGCTTTGTGGTCTGTGCACCAGCGTAATGTGGGGTGGCATCTTCAACCTTGCTACCGAGGGATTGGGCAAATACACGGCTGCTGCAAGTGGTCTCTTCATGACTATGGTTGTCGGTGGTGGCGTTATGCCGCTCATTCAGGAGTCGCTGGCAGGTGCTATCGGTTACGTGCAGAGCTACTGGTTGGTTGTAGCTATGGTTGCTTACATCCTCTTCTACGCCCTCGTAGGCTCGAAACCTGCCAAGAAGTAAGATCTTGGCACACAGGCATAACATATGCATAACGAAAGAGAGCAGCCGGCTGGCTGCTCTCTTTCGTTTCGACTCCTTATCGACCCCTTACCGACCCCTTATCGACCCCTTAGTTGAGGTAGTAGTCAACGGTGGTCACCACGCGCACGTATTTGATCCACGGGCAGTTGCTGTCGCTCTCGATGGAGAACTGACCCTGATTGGCGTGGCGAATGCTACCCAAGCGGCAGTTGGCGTCATCGGCAAACTTCTGTGCCACGGCACGTGCGTTCTTGGTAGCCTCCTCAATCATGGATGGCTTCAGCTCTGCCAGACCATTAAACTGGTAGTCCAGCATCCACTCGTTCGACGACAGGATGATGCCGCGCGAGAGCAGTTGGCTCTGGCAACCCTGTTTGGAATAAACGAGCTCTACGTTGTCGGTCGAGATGACAACGGTTGTGCTGAGTGCGTAGTGGAACTCCGGACGGCGCTCGTAGTAACTGTCCCAGTTGTCACTCACCGATACATTACCCATCGTGATGTCTTCGCGAGCGAATCCTTGCTCTACCAGAAAATCTACGATAGTCTTCTGCAGATTCCCCAATTGCTGATACAGTTCGGGCAGGTTATTGCCCTGTACGGCAAACGATAATGGCCAAATGGCATGGTCTGCCATGACCTGACGAGTCGATAGACCCTTGACGGCTACCGAGCGATCCTTGTCAGCATAGTGCTTGATTCCTTGACTGATACACAGACCGCATAGAGCCATACCTACGGCGAGTATTACCGCCGAAAGGAGTGTGGATGATTTATGTTCCATAATGTTGATGTTTTTAGTGGTTCATACATGTTTATGTGTGATTTGGCGCAAAAAGTATGCCAAAATCAAATTATATTTGCATATGTGAGTTTTTTTTCGTACCTTTGCGCGCTAATTCAAAATTCAGTACTCTATGATGGAGAAAAATGCTAAAATATATGTCGCTGGACATCGCGGAATGGTAGGCTCTGCCATTGTGCGCGAGTTGGAGCGTCAGGGATACACCAATATCATCACTCGTACGCACAAGGAGTTGGATCTCTGTCGTCAGGATGCAGTGGAGCGCTTCTTTGCAGAGGAGAAGCCCGAGTATGTCTTTCTAGCTGCGGCTAAGGTAGGTGGTATCGTGGCGAATCAGAATGCGCTGGCAGATTTCATGTACGACAACATGATTCTGGAGATGAACGTCATCCACGCTGCATGGCAGAATGGATGCAAGAAACTGGAGTTCCTTGGCAGCAGTTGCATCTACCCGCGCATGGCACCGCAACCGATGACCGAGTCCTGCCTGCTCACCAGCGAACTGGAGAAGACCAACGAAGCATATGCCTTGGCCAAGATCTCCGGCCTCAAGTATTGTGAGTTCCTCAACCGCCAGTATGGTACTGACTATATCAGCGTGATGCCGACCAATCTGTACGGACCCAATGATAACTATCATCCAGAGCATAGCCACGTGTTGCCGGCTCTGATTCGCCGTTTCCACGAGGCTAAGATAGAGGGCAAACCCTCTGTGACCTGCTGGGGTGATGGCAGCCCGCTGCGTGAGTTCCTCTACGTGGATGATTTGGCTAATCTGTGCGTTTTCCTCATGAATAACTACAGCGGCAACGAGACCGTCAACGCCGGTACCGGCAAGGAGCTCAGCATCCGTGAGCTTACCGAGATGGTGGCACGTGTTGTAGGTTACGATGGCGAAATCCAATGGGATACCACACGTCCGAACGGTACACCGCGTAAGTTGCTGGATGTCAGCAAGGCTACACGACTGGGATGGACCTATCGTACCGAGCTGGAGGATGGTATCCGCATGGCATATAAGGACTTTTTAGAGAACCCGATGAGGGCAGAGAGATAACATATGAAGACAGCTTTGATAACCGGTATTACCGGACAAGACGGCTCCTATTTGGCCGAGTTTTTAATAGAAAAAGGATATGATGTGCATGGCATCATCCGTCGTAGTAGTGTGGACTATCGCGAGCGTATTGCACACCTGGAGGGTCAACCGCATTTTCACCTGCACTATGGTGATTTGAGCGACTCGATGGGTCTTGTGCAGGTCGTTGGCAAGGTACGTCCGGACGAGATCTACAACCTGGCTGCGCAGAGTCACGTACAGGTGTCATTTGATTCGCCTGAGTTTACTGCCGACATTGATGCTACCGGTGTGCTGCGTGTGCTGGAGGCTGTGCGCCAATGCGGTCTGGAAAAGACCTGCCGTGTGTATCAGGCATCTACATCCGAGTTGTACGGCAAGGTAGAGGAGGTTCCGCAGTCCGAGACTACACCTTTCCACCCATATAGTCCATATGCTGTGGCTAAACTGTATGGCTACTGGATTGTCAAGGAGTATCGCGAGGCATACAATATGTTCTGCTGCTCGGGTATATTGTTCAACCATGAGTCCGAGCGCCGTGGCGAAACCTTCGTGACGCGCAAGATCACGTTGGCTGCCGCTCGTATTGCGCAGTCGAAGCAGGAGAAACTCTACCTGGGTAATCTCAGCTCGCTTCGCGACTGGGGTTATGCACGCGATTATGTGGAGTGCATGTGGCTCATTCTGCAGAACAAGACTCCGGAGGACTTCGTTATCGCTACCGGCGTGCAGCATTCGGTGCGTGAGTTCTGCGACCTGGCATTCCGCCATGTGGGATTGGAACTTCGCTTTGAGGGCGAGGGAGCCGACGAGAAGGGTATCTGCGTGGCAGACCATCGCAAGCAGAATGCAGGCGAGAGCCTTGTGGGTAAGGTGCTGGTAGAGGTTAGCAAGGACTTCTATCGTCCGACCGATGTGGTCAATCTGTGGGGTGACCCCAGCAAGGCTAAGCGTGAGCTGGGATGGAATCCTGCCAAGACCTCGTTTGAGGATTTGGTTCGCATCATGGTAGAGCATGATATGAAGAAGGTGGCTGCCGACCATGCTGCCGAGCAGGCACGAATCAACCTGGCTGAATATTTGGAAAAGGGTATCGTTAAGTAAGTATGGAAATATCTCAGCGGGCACAAAACATGCCCCAATCTCCTATTCGTAAGTTGGCGAAGTATGCCGATGCCGCCAAGCGCAATGGCGTACATGTGTATCATCTTAATATTGGTCAGCCGGATATTCTGACTCCTCCATGTGCTATGGAGGCGGTTCGTAATTTCGACCAGTCTATCCTTAGTTACTCGCCTTCGCAAGGTACTAAGTCGTTGCGTACCAAGATGGTAAGCTACTATGCCGAGTATGGCATCGACCTCTCTCCGGACGAGATTATCATCACCAGCGGAGGCTCCGAGGCAATCATGTTTGCCTACATGGCGTGCCTCAATCCGGGAGATGAGATTATCGTTACCGATCCCAGCTATGCCAACTACATGGCATTCGCCATCTCGTGTGGCGCGGTGGTGAAGTCGGTCAAGACGCATATCGAGGATGGTTTCAAACTGCCTCCTGTAGAGGAGTTTGAGAAGCAGATTACCGACAAGACACGTGCTATTTTGATTTGTAATCCGAATAATCCTACCGGCTATCTCTACACCAAGCAGGAGATGCTGCAAATACGCGATTTGGTAAAGAAATACAACTTGTACCTCTTCTCCGATGAGGTATATCGCGAGTTTATCTATACCAAGCGCCCTTATATCTCGGCATGCCACCTGGAGGGTATCGAGGAGAATGTGGTGCTGGTGGATAGTGTCAGCAAGCGCTATAGCGAGTGCGGAATCCGTATCGGTGCGCTCATTACCAAGAACAAGAGCATCCGCGAGGCGGTAATGAAGTTCTGCCAAGCACGTCTTTCGCCACCATTGATGGGACAGATTATTGCCGAGGCGAGCCTCTCTACACCGCAGGAGTACATGGATCAGGTGTACGATGAGTATCTGAGTCGTCGTAATTTCCTCATCGACCAGCTCAACCAGATTCCGGGTGTCTTTGCCCCCACGCCGATGGGAGCGTTCTACACGATGGTGAAGCTTCCTATTGATGATGCGGAGAAGTTCTGTATGTGGTGCTTGACGGATTTCCAGTACGAAGGTGCTACTGTGATGATGGCTCCGGGTAGTGGTTTCTATACCGAGCCGGGCGAGGGTAAGCAGGAGGTGCGTGTGGCTTATGTCCTCAATAAGGAGGATCTGGCAAAGGCGGTCTTCACCCTGCGCAAGGCGCTGGAGGCGTATAATGCCCTATAAATCAGTTATTCTGTCCAGATAGCGCGTCAGCGTGCTGCGGCAGATATGCAGTTCTTTCGCGATGGCATACGTAGTGTACCCTTGGTCACACATATGGACGATTCGCTTATGGTATCGATACAGACGCAGCCTTTTGAGTGAGGATTTGGCTCCAAAGGGTCTGCCCAGATGAGTGCCCTCTGCTCGCTTGCGAGCGAGGGCTTCTTTCGTGCGTTGAGAGATGAGGTTGCGCTCAATCTCTGCGCTTAGACCAAAGGCGAACGCCAACACTTTGGATTGTATATCTTCGCCCAGACGGTAGTTGTCCTTGATGGTCCATACGCGACATTCCTTGTTCATGCAGAGGTTCAGTATCTCCATGATCATGAATAGGTTCCTGCCCAGTCGAGATAGCTCCGAGCAGATGATGACATCGTTCGGACGTATGCGTCGCAGCAGTTTCCCCAGCTGCCGTTTATTGTAGGATTGGGTGCCCGAGATGGTCTCTTCGATCCACCCATCGATGTGAATCTGCTCTCGCTCGCAGAATTGGTTGATCTCAAATCGTTGGTTCTCCACTGTCTGTTTGTCGCTGGAAACGCGAATATAGCCGTATGTCATAGTAGTAAGAAATATTGTTTGTTATCTTGTAAAAATACTAATTACTGTGTAAATATGCAAATTTATCTTGCGTATTTGAATAATTTTTTGTACCTTTGCGCAAATTTAGTTTTTACGTTATGTCAATTACAGATTTGCTTATTGCTATACTTACGCTGGTATCCGGCGTAGGTGTATTTTTGGTGGCATGTCAGATGATGTCTCATAATTTGGAGTCTGCTGGTAGTGATAAACTCAAGCGCCTTTTTGAGAAGGCGAGTGGCAGCCGACTTCTGGGTGTGGGAATAGGTGCATTGGGCACGGCGGCTATCCAGTCTTCGGGTGCTGTCACCGTGATGGTGATTGGTTTTGTCAATGTGGGAATCATGTCCCTCACGCAGGCGGCTACCATCATTTATGGTGCTAATATCGGTACCACAATTACGGCGCAGATTGTAGCGCTTGGTCTCGGTGGTGGCGGTATCTCTACCACTACTATTTTTGCGGCTTTTGCCGGTGTGGGTGTCTTCATGTCGCTGTTGGCAAAGCAGGATATCTGGAAGAAGATTGGTGGTATCCTTACCGGTTTTGGTTTGCTCTTTGTCGGATTGGATGTCATGTCGCATGCCATGGGAGATTTTGCTCAGTCAGAGCCGGTGAAGCTCTTCTTGAGCTCGATTAGCAATGGTCTGCTGCTGGTGCTGATTGGCGCCGTCTTCACGGCTATCATCCAGTCGTCGTCTGTCACAACCTCCATCGCCATCACGATGGTAATGGCAGGCCTGGTTTCGCTCAATCAGGGTATCTATCTCACCCTCGGTTCGAATATTGGTTCTTGTGTCGTAGCCCTCATCGCGGGTCTCACCAGTGGTAAGAATGCCAAGCGTACATCCCTTATCCACTTGCTATTCAACTGCTTCGGTGTGGTTGTCTTCATGATTGCAGCATGGCTGATGGAGCTTCTTACGGGGGGCAATCTCAATTTCGGTGTGCTGATGGAGAATTGGTTCCCTGTTGCTCCGCAATGGCAGATGGCTATGTTCCATACCATCTTCAATGTGGCTACTGTGATTATCATCCTGCCTTTGACCAATGCTTTGGTAGCGCTGGTTTGCAAGATGATTCCGGAGCCGAAGTCCGAGGAGCAGCACGATATGCCGCACTTCTTCTTCGTGGACGAGGCGATGATGCGTACTCCTATTATTGCGGTAGGACAGGTGCAGCGTGAGATTGAGCATATGGCGGCTGTTGCGATGCTCAATTATAATCGTTCCGTACGTGTCATTACCACATTGGACGATTCGGAAATGTCTGATTTTGAGAAGGATGAGAAGCAACTGAACTTCCTCAATAAGGAACTGGTTCAATATATCGTTCGCCTCAACCAGATGGATATGTCGGAGCTGGACCACAAGTACCTCTCTACTGCTATCAAGACCGTTAGTGATATCGAGCGTATTGGTGACTATGCCGAGAATATTACCGAGTATGCGATGGCGCTCCGCGAGCATGGCGAGCAGTTCTCGGATCTGGCGAAGATGGAGATTGCTAATCTGCGCGACCACATCCAGTCTGTCTATGAGTGGGCTATCAAGGCGTATATGGAGCGCTCGTTGGATGCTCTACGCGAGGCGGATCGCCTGGAGGACGAGGTGGACGAACTGAGTCGCGTGATGGACGAGAGGCATATCGAGCGTATGACGGCAGGCGCTTGCACAGCCAGCGTGGGGGCGCAATATCTGGAGTTCTCCAGCGATTCCGAGCGTATTGCCGACCACCTTATCAACGTGGCAAAGACCATTCGTGGCTTATAATTGCCTGACGCAATGAAGATACGATACACCACATTAGGTTGCAAACTGAATTTTGCCGAGACTTCCTCGCTGGGGAAGGCTCTTACCGAGCGTGGTCATTGTCGGGTGAAGGCTGGGGAGCAGGCGGATGTGTGTATCATCAATACCTGTAGTGTGACGGATACGGCGGATCAGAAGGACCGTCAGGCTATCCATCGTCTCCGACGCGAGAATCCCGATGCGATACTGATTGTCACCGGTTGCTATGCGCAACTCGCCACCCAGGCGCGAGAGCAGGGGGGGGCACTGGGTGCTTTCCCTTGGGATGATGTGGATTATGTGCTGGGGCAAAACGAGAAATTCAGCATACCGCAACTCATTGAGGATATTGAGAATCAGGCACAAATCCAGACCTCGGTCATTCGTGAGGTCGAGGACTATCATGGCGCGTATTCAAAGGACGACCGCACGCGTTGTTTCCTCAAGGTGCAGGATGGTTGCAACTATTTCTGTACCTATTGCACCATCCCGATGGCGCGTGGCAAGTCCCGCAATGGGCGCGTCGAAGACATCGTGCGCCAGGCGGAGCAGGCGATTGCTGATGGAGCCAAAGAGATTGTGCTGACCGGTGTGAATATAGGTGATTTTGGACGCTCGACGGGCGAATCATTTATGGCGCTCTTGCTGGCGCTCGATGCTATATGTGGAGATTTTCGCGTGCGTATTTCCAGTTGCGAACCCAATCTGCTGACCGACGAGATTATCGATTTTGTGGCTCATAGTCAGCATTTTGCGCCACATTTCCATATCCCCTTGCAGTCCGGTTCGGATACTGTGCTGCGCATCATGCATCGCCACTATGATACGGCCCTTTTCCGCGAACGCGTGGAGCATATCCACCATGTGATGCCCAATGCTTTTATTGGGGTCGATTGCATGGTTGGCGTGCGTGGAGAGACTCTGTCCTGTTTTGAGGACTATGTGCAGTTTGTCGAGTCCTTGCCGATTAGTCAACTGCATGTCTTTACTTATTCGGAACGCGCGGGCACGCGCATGCTGGAGATGGATTTGGAGGTCGTGCCATCACGCGAGCGTCAGCGTCGCAGCCGAGTCTTGCACGAGGTCTCCGAGCGCAAACTCGCCGAGTTCTATGCTGCCCATCGGGGCGAATCGGCTTGCGTACTATGGGAGGCAAAGCGTGTGGGAGACGAGATGTCTGGCTTTACCGAGAATTATATTCGTGTGAGTGCACCCTACGATAAGCAGAAGATAAATACCTTCGAGACGGTGATTATCTGATAGTTAGATTATTATTTTTATGGCTAAGACAGTAGCAGAAATACTTTTATCTTTGCGTCAGGGGCAATATGCTCCCGTCTATGTGTTGCACGGTGACGAGTCCTACTACATCGATAAGATTGCTGGATATATCGAGGAGCATGCCTTGGATGAGATGGCGCGCGAGTTTGATCAAACCATCGTCTATGGTCGTGATTTGCCAGGAGCGGATATATCCTCTGTCATTGCTGCGGCACGTGGGTTTGCCATGATGGGCGGCAAGAAGGTCGTCATCGTGCGTGAGGCACAGACTATCAAAAAGTGGGAGGCGTTGAGCCTGTATCTCGATAATCCTCAGCCGGATACGATTCTGGTGATTTGCTATAAGTATGGCAAAGTGGATGGCAGACAATCGGTTTGGAAGAAGGTCGAGAAGGCTCGTGGAGTGATGTTTCTCAGTGAAAAACTGCGTGATTATCAGGTAGAAAAATGGATTCGTGACTACATCGCTGCCAAGAATGCCGAACTGCGTCAGCAGGGCGACGAGGTCATTATCGATGATCGTATCACTGGTCTGCTTGCTGCTTCGCTTGGAACGGATCTCACCGCTATTGTGGGGGCGTTACAGAAGCTCATTGATGGTCGTCCGGCCGGTGTGCACACCATTGATGCTTCCCTCGTGGAGCGCAACATCGGAATCAGCAAGGACTTCAATGTCTTTGAGTTGCAGGATGCGCTCATTCGTGGAGATGTTGTCAAGGCGAATCGCATCACGCAGTATTTTGCATCCAGTAAGGATCATCCGATGATTAAGGAGTTGGGACTCTTGTTTACTTTCTTTTCCAACCTGATGATTTTTCATTATTTGCAGGATAAGAGTGACCGTGCTGTGATGCCTGCATTGGGAATTTCGCAATTTGCGGTCAAGGATTATGCAGCTGCGGCTCGTCGTTTCAACGCGATGAAGACTTTCCATATCATTGGTTATTTCCGCGAGACGGATGCGCGACTCAAGGGTATCAATAATCCTTCAGCCAAGGATGCCGACCTTTGGAAGGAACTCATCTACAAGATTCTCCACTAATCTTAATAATCGTACATTTTGAGCCTGCTTTTGGCGAGCCATTTTGCTATGTTTTATGTGTCTTCCACCGTAGGATGACCGTAAGATGATGTCTTCCAACTGCCATCCGTATAGCGTGTTCGCTGCAAGCTTTTTTGTTCGTTTTTGACGAAATCGTACAAAAAAAAGAAGGGATGCCTCCCGGCATCCACAATCTTTACTTAACCTTAAATCTAATACCATGAAAAACACGCTTTTTTTTCAAAAGCGATGCAAAGGTACTGCTTTTTCTTGAATTGTGCAAATATTTTGACGAAAAATATGCTATAAAACATATTTTGCAAACTACTGTTATCAAAATCGAATGTCCTGACATCACTTCTGCCAATATGTTCTATGTTGCGGAAAAATTGGCCTCAAAGGAGTATTATAATGACTATGCGATACCATTTCGGAGGTGGTATGGCATATTTTTTGCTCGCCAAAACAGGGGCTAAAATAAACCAATTTGTGGCCTAATTGACATTTTTGGTGATAAAACTTGACATAACCTGCTGAAAATCTTATATTTGCATCAAAATTTTTAAAAGATGCATAAGATTTGCTTTTTCTGTGTAAGCGTCTCCGCGTTGAGCAGCACACGGAATGTGCTGTAAATGAAGTAGTTGTGAATGTATGGGAATTTTGTTCCCCTTTTTACCGTATATGGGGGAGTAATACGTAATTGGCTGATATTGATTGTAATATGGTTGGATTTTTAGTTCAGACGATTTATTTGTTGTTTTTTCTGTAAATAGTTATGTGATAGTGAAGAAAATGTAAGTAATTAGAGAAATTTTGAAGAAAAATTTGCAAATATCAAAAAAAAATAGTAATTTTGTAAGCAAAATTTTTTAACACGTATGGCTTCATGCGCCAAAGCCTATATAAGATATGAAAAAGAATCTTTTTTTGATAATGCTTGTGCTAGTAGGACTGGCAAGCTGTGACCGCCCAAGAACAGAGCGTTGGAAAGTGGATGTTAACCCAGACTGTGAGGTATGGGGTATAGCAGATCCTGCACACAATATCGACTGGATATGCCAATCTATTGATAATCTTACTAACGGAGTTAGAGTACTTTGGCCATCTCGTGCCGGGCGTCAAGAATTCTACACTATCTGGACGAATATTGAGAACTCGAAAGACCAGCTGGTTGCACAAACTGATAGAGAAGCTAATAATGAGCACGGAGAATATTGGCGAATGTGGGTATTCTGGGATAGCGACCATAAAGCAGTATTCGGTCAAGAAGAAAATCCAACAGAACGAGAAGAGCATTACAACTACATCAATGAGAATTTTATTTGCACAGATACCATATGTGTAATGACTTGTATGAAATAATTTCAATGAACGAAAGATCTTTGCATATATCAAGTGAACATTCAACTAGGCTGACAATTTAATTGTAGTTCATGTGAACAATAAAGCGACCCTTTTAAGGTCGCTTTATTGTGTCTATTTATTGTTGATTGTGTGTTCGCTTCCATTCATCAGGAAGTAGATTGCGATAGGCTGACGGATCAGCACCATTGCCGATGGCCACTTGCTGATTGAGCACATCGGTGATGTACTCGAAGAAGTTGATTCCCTGCATGCGACATGAACACGCCAGTGAGTACAGTAACGCTCCATTGCCAGCCCCATCGTGGCTGCCAAGAAGGAGCAGGCGGAGGCTATGCACCACGCCATTGATGCCCAGCGTATGCGTCAGGCCACTAGTACTACCACCTCCAATGCCCGTGACAACGCATACGAGACATGGCTGCAGACTATCCGAACCACGCGTTCCACGTCCGCGAGGACATGCTGCCGCTCTTCACACCGGGGTCTACCTTCACCGCCTTCATTCCGGCGCTGGAGAACCGCGAGGTGCTACTGCAAGTCACCAAACTCAAGGACATGGGCTCTTACGCCGTTTGGAAGGCCACTAAGATGAACGGTCAATACGACCTCAAAACCTTTGAGGTAGTGGCTCAACCTACCGTCAAAATTGATGGCCTCCATCCTGGTATGTCCGTGATTTACAAGTACAAAGGTGAAATCAAGAAAATCAAAGTGTCCGTAGAGTAACCCCACACCCGTGAAACGACTTTGGCTCATAATCTATCGTGAGTTAGGACGCATCATCCAGCGCCCTATCTACGCCTTTGGCATCTTCTTTGCGCCCATTCTGACGGCGGTCACGATGCTGCTGCTCATGCGTGGCGGTTTGCCCATCAACCTGCCCGCGGCTATCGTCGATATGGATAATTCTGCCACCTCGCGAACCGTCATTCGGCAGCTCAACTACTCCGTCTATCTCAACAGCGTCTTCCTTCCGGGCATCCTGCCGCTGCTCACGTCCGTTAACCTCAAATACGCCCTCAAGAACTTCAAATACGTGCCCTAATGAAATCCTTTGGACAACAAATACGCGACGGAATATACGATATTTTTTATATCTTCCGCGAGGAACTGACGGCAATCTTCCGCGACTCCGTCACGCTTACTTTTTTCCTCCTCGTGCCCGTCGTTTATCCGCTCATCTATTCCGCCATCTACAACCGAGAGAAGGCGACCGAGGTGCCGGTGGTTGTGATTGATAACTGCCAATCTGCACAAAGTCGCGATTTCATCTTTCGTGTCGATGCCTCGCCAGAGGTACGCGTCGTCGCCCATTGTCCTGACCTGCCACACGCACAAGAGTGGCTCGCCCGCCGCTATGCCTATGGCATCATCACCATCCCGGCGGAGTTCTCTACAGACCTCGGTCGTGGAGAGCAGGCGCACGTCTCGCTCTATTGCGATATGTCTAACCTGCTGTTTTACAAGGCTATCGTGCTCTCCTCCACCGAAGTCTCGCTCCAGATGGGCGCCGAACTCCAGGTTAATAAGGAGAAGCATATCTCTGCCCGTCAGGACGAGGTAACCACCGCACCTGTGCTTAGTGAGCACGTCACGCTCTATAACCCCACCGGCGGTTTTGCGTCCTTCCTATTGCCGGCTGTGCTCATTCTCATCATCCAGCAGACGCTCCTGCTTTGTATCTGCATGCTGGCTGGAACGGCGCGAGAGCGAGGTCGCTATGATGCCTTCCGACCGATGCTACAGCGTCCGAAAGGTGTGATGCGATTCATCATCGGTAAGTCGATGGTTTACTTCGTGTTATACATCGCAGCCACGGCGTATCTTGTCTATTTCATCCCGTGGGCATTCTCCTTCCCGCATATCGGTCATCCGGGACAAATCGCCTTCTTCCTGCTGCCGTACCTGTTGTCGTGTATATTCTTTGCCATGACGCTCTCGTGCTTGGTTAGCGACCGTGAAACGCCGATGATTCTGTTCGTGTTCACGAGCATCATCTTCATGTTCCTCACCGGAGCCTCATGGCCGATTGATGCCTTCCCACCTGTCCTCAAGTGGGTTGCTTATCTGTTGCCATCCACGCATGGCGTGCAAGGTTTCATCAAGATGAACTGTATGGGAGCCGATCTCACGCAGGTTGCTCACGAACTCCATTGGCTCTGGCGCCTCACCCTCATCTACTTCACCACCGCCTGCACCGCATATTTTATTTCCCTGCGCCGTCCCGCCGCGCTACTTGCCTAAGGGGTCTCTAAGGGGTCTTTAAGGGGTCATCCGTGAATCCTCCGTGATGGTTATGTTGGTCAGAAATTGTAGGTAAGACCTAATCCAATGCAGCGACGATTACGTTGTACGGTCTTGATTTTCATGTAGGTCAACTCGGCATTCCAGTTGATTTCCGTGCGCGGCATATCGACTATGTCGGTTGCCTCCACGTATAGATTGACACGCTCCGGCAGATGGAAGGTCATACGCAGGTTGGCATCGACATACTCGTTCTTCTCGGTGAATGCCGAGCGCGTCGGACTGTTGTATGCCACCAGTGCGCGAACGTCCACGATGTTGTTTAGTCGCGCATCCATCGAGAGACCGATATTGTAGTTTATCTCCGTCTTGGGGTTCTTGTTGATATAGGTGAATCGTTCCCAATTGACTCCGCCCCATATCTCAGCGTTGATGCGCTCATAGTTTATTCTGAGCCGCATCGTTCCGCCCAGCGAGGACTGATTCTGGGTGTTTACCCAGGTCTTGAGAGTCCGGATGACCTCCCCCTGACTGGGAAGTTTCTCCGTCACCTTCTCCGTGCGGTCGTAGGTGTGGCGGTAATGGATGTCTGCAATGGTTTTGATATGATCGCGGGTATAGGTGTAGCGGAGATTCGCTTTGTGCGACCGCTCCGGTCGGAGGTCGGGGTTACCCACCAGAAACTCACCGTTCGAGCCTGTCATGGTTATGATAGGGCTGAACTTGCGATAGTCCGGCTGCACGACCGTGTATTGATAGCCGGCTTCCAGACGGTGACGCTCGCGGATAGTGTAAGCCACTATTCCCTTCGCTATGTTGTTGAATCTCGTCTGACGGTGCACAATCGTACCATACTGAGACAGTTCCATATTCCAGTGAATATTGGTATATACCTGTGGACGTTCCTCCACATTGAACTCCCATCCGCGAATCTGATAGCGCAGCTTGATGAACGGCTCGGTGAACTGCGAGAGGTAGGTGTAGTCTCCGCCCAAGGTCGTATCCGACTTTGCCCCACCACCATAATCAGCATGGTATTCGTCCAGGTCATAGTTGAAGAATGCATCCAATCCGGTAGATAGTTTGAGCCCCTCTACATCGCCCAAACGGTCATCATTATAGTGCAACTGCAGGGCATAGTCTTGCTCACCAAGGTATGCTCGTGTCGCGTAGTCCTGCTCGGTGGCGTACAGATTCCCGGCCAGGCGGCGCTGCATCGTTTCGCCGGACATACGGCTATCCGTGGATGCTGCCACTCCCAATGTCTTGCCCTTGGCAAAGAGGTGTTCGTAGTAGAGGCGAGCACTCCAGGCATGCATTCGGTAGCGCGTGGAGTCGAGTTGATCACCGAACAGCGTATCCGTCTGTAGCACATTACCTGACAGCAATTGGTGCTTGAGTTTCGCCATCTGCAATTGATTATGTGTCGAGCAATCGGTATAGCCATACTTCCCTCCAAACTCAATGCGGTCGCGATCTGTCACGCGGTAGTTGAGATTCAGAAAACCGCCCACTTGCCAACTGCGTGGCGAGATGACGCGTTCCTCATACTGTGAGACATAGTGGCTCTCTTTCTTGGCATCCTCTATATCGACGTACTCATTTGTTGGTATGAAATCATGCCCGCCATTGAGCCCAACTCGCAGCGTATAGCGCGTGGTGTCCCACTGCAGTTTGAGACCCAAAGCCTCGTTGTGTCCATGCTGCAGATTGTATGCTCCCTTGGCATCCAATTCGCCGGACAGTTGCGCACGCGCCACTATCGTACTGGATAAAATAAATAGCAGGAGCGGCATTAGATATACCGCTCGCTGAATACGAAGTGTCATATGTTTGCTCATTATCAGAACTTACAGGTTAGTCCTACCCCATTTTCGCCCATCGATAATGTGAACTCTGCCCCCTTGCGATAGGCTGTCTCCACATTATAGAGGTCTGCCGCGCGGTGCATACGTGCATAACCCACACCTAAGCAGGCGATACCGCTTGCCACCGTTGCACTACCCAGCGAGATAATTGATTGGCTGATGCTCAATCCCTGATAGACTTGCTCCGCAGTCTTACCTGCCGACTTCTTCGCGATTGTCTGCATCAGCACATTACCCACTGCCTCGATACCCAAACCGGTGCCGAACAATGCCCAACCGGCTGTAGCAATCTTTTGACCGCTGTTGAAGCGCTCAAAAGCCACCGGACTGTTGTTCTGCAGATAGCCGCGAAAAGCACGCTGATCCATGTTCTCACCATTGACGAAATAGTGGTTTCCATTGCGATAGACGGGGCTTTGCCCCATTGCGCTCATGGCGAGTACTGCCACCAGCAAAAGAGAATAAATTCGTTTCATCGGACAACTAATTTTAGTTTTAGTTGCGCAAAGGTACGAAAAAAAACGGATATACACAAATATTTTTCTGCATTCATGGCAAGAAGGCACGAAACTGCCCCCCAAAATAGCATATTTTTACGGCAAAAATTTGCGTACACCGATTTTTTTTTGTACCTTTGCGCGATTTCCCGATCGCATGTGTGTGGAGAGTAATAATTTAGCAATTTAGAAATCAATATGAGAAAAAAGCTACTTGTCATTTTTATTTTTGCGTGTGTGGGTAGCGTGGCTATGCATGCTCAGGATACTTTAGGCGTGCAGAATACTGCAGCTGTAGAGACTATTCAGAAAACTGAACCTGTGAAACCGAGGTTTTCACTCAAGCCGGACTCTGCCTTCCTGACGTTGAGCACGAAACAGCGATTCTTCTATGGCTATAATTTTGACATCTATTACCATAACGACACTCGTAACAGTCAGAAAAACAATGGCTGGTCGGTAAGTGTGACACCTGAGTTTGGCTATAAGTTCAGTCAGAGTGCGCTGATTGGTGTGCGATTTGGAGGCAGTTACTCCAGCACTCGCAGCACTTATCAGATGAAACTTTCTGAGCAAACGCGCGATCTGCGCATACAGAGTGGTTCGTGGGAGGTGACGCCCTTTGCACGCTATCGACTGAAGACTTTGTTCAATAATAAAGTCGGCATTTGGTTGGAGACACATCTGTATGCGGGAATGGAGTTCCCTCGCGTGACAGATGGAGACGTTCATGGAACTGATTTCGATGGATTGCGTCATACGATTACCTACGGAGCACAACTGTCACCGGTCATCACGTATCAGTTTAATAGCAAGAGTACCTTCCAGATATTCTTCTCCATTCTTAGCTTTGGATATAGCGGCACAACCTTCTGTTATTCAGACGAGGAGAGAGGACGCTATCGTGAGTACTCCAACGACCTCATTATCTTCTCCGGTAAACTCCGCAATCTGATTGCCAACCAGTTCACCCCCGGACTATACGGATTGAAAATAGGTGTACAAAAGAGTTTCTAACATTTTGTAATGAGCAGGAAGATTGGTAGAAAGTTTGGCTTAGCCGTGTTAGGTATAGTGGTAGGAGTGATTATACTGCTACTATTGATGTTAATTGGGGCGACCTATGTCGTATCCACTCCTTCTGCGCGCGCATACGTTTTGCAAAGAGGTGTGGAGATTGCCAACGAAAAGACCGACTGGGATATTGACCTCGGGCGGTTGTATCTGTCGCCTTTCTACCACTCGCCAATGGTGCTCTATCGGGCATGGCAGGGCGAGGAGGATCTGTTGCTGCGCATCGAGGTGGATAGCCTCTACGTGGGGCATCGCGGACAAGATACGCTGGTGTATGTACATGCTCTGCGGCTGCAGGCGCAACTGATGACGAGTGCCCGCACAGAGGACTGGCTCGCCATGCCGATTGTGGTGGAGGAGCTGCATGCCGATACGACCACTTTTCACTCGGATAGTTTGATCGCAGCGGTGGGCGTGGATGTGCTGCTGGGTAACCTGGATGTTCGCAGTCCGGAATTGATTATTGGCAAAGGACAATTCCCGCTGCGCGATTTGCGCGCACAGAATATCGACGTCAGCATCGACCTACGCAGCACGACTGATACGGTGCCGACTGATACGACGAGTTCGATGCCGATGTGCTTTGATGTGGAGGGTGGCGAGATTGAGAATATCCGCTTCCGACTGACTCCGCTGGGTATGGAGATTGGTGCCGGTTCGCTGTTTGCGACGGCGATAGCCGATGTGGGCAACAACTTGTATGATGTAGGTCGCGTGGATATTGGTCGCGCGGCGTTCATATTGGGTAATCTGAATATTCCAATCGATACGCTTTATGGCGATGCGCGTGTCAATCTGGAGCGCGGTCTCATTCAGAGCCGTGGACTGCATGCTCGCTCCCGTGCTTTGGGCGCCAAGGCGGACTTGATGGCTACGAAGATGAATCTGGAGACTATGCGCGTGGATATAGTGGGCGATGCTGATTTTCAGGGCAGTAAGGCTCGCGTGCGTGGATACTACGATATTGATGATGAGAAGTATGACCTTGCGGTAAATGTGGAGCGTGTGAACCTCGCGCCGTTTATGAGCGAGCCGAAGCATATTGCTCTTGCCGGCGAGGTGACGGCGAAGGGTAGGGGTATTAATCCAAAGACACTACAGACGGATGTGAATATTCACCTCACCGAGGCTGAATACGAGGACTTTCGTCTGCCTTACCTCGGTTTGAATTTCACGACCGACACGGCTACCGCTCTTGACCTGAAGACCGAGGGCATCAGCATAAATGTGACCAGCCCAATGCACGTGATGGCATTGGTGGATAAGGTGCAACCGCTAATCAACGCTGCAAGCGATTCTGCTGTTATTCAGTCGATTGTGACACTGTCGGATATCACGGTACTTGACAGCCTGCGTCGTCTGATACCGGATATTGCGGCGGCTATCTCTGTGCAGAAGGGTAGCCTTGTGCAGCCGTTTATCGAGCGCATGGGGTTGGATATGGACTCCGTGAATGTGACGCTCGCCTCGGATTCCGCTGAGACCGCGCTGGCATTGGCGGCCTCTATCCCCGATATCTGTCATCCCGAGGACAGTACCGCTCTGCGTCTGCCTGCCGTTGGAGCAAAGGCGGAGTTGACAATGGCAGAGGGGAAAACCCGTGCCACGATGGAGGCGCATACCTGTCTGACAGATGGTGCGATGATGGTGCATGGACTGAAAACCGATGCTAATCTGAGACTTGAAGTGCTGCGTCATGAGCAGGCAATACATGGTAATGGACAACTGACGCTGGAAGATTTGGCATATGGCAATTTGAACTTTGGCAGCCGCACGGTAGATCTGCTCTTGTCTCCTTCCGAGCGTTATGACAACGCCATCAGGGCGGATGTGCGACTGGATGATATACCGTTGGATTTGGTGGATAGCATCATCAAGATGGCAGACCTGGACCTCAGCGGTATGGTTCGTGCTTCGGCAACGGCAGATGGATTACCGGCGCAGGTGGATCTGTCGGCTGAGGTGCTGCCTATCGAGGTGTCGGCGCTGTATAAACCCTACGATGTGGTGGTGAGCCTGGGTGAAAAACCTATCACGATGGAGCATAATCGCCTGCACCTCAGCGATTTCCCAATCTATGGTGCAGACAGTACCTATTTGGCACTCACAGGTGGCTTGACTTTGGATAGTATGCTGCTGGACATCACATTGGCGGCGGATAGTTTCGTCCCGGTTCTTCTTCCTCAGGAGGGATCATTCCCTGTCTATGGCAATCTGGCAACCGATATTCATGGACGTGTATCTGGACCTCTGGACAGCATTCTTGCCAATGTGGATATTACACTTTTGCCATCTACTGACATCACCTATCCGATAGATAAAAAGAATCTGGCACAGGTGAAACCTCATGGCACAGTCAATGTGCAATATGCCGTGGCGGACGGCTCGCTCAATCTGGGCGGTCAGATCAACGTGGACGATGGTATCGTTCGTTTCTCGCCCAAGTTCTATCCGGTGATTCCATTCCATGTGGACAAGGGCAGTAAAATTTCGTTCCATGGTCCGATAGGTCAGACACGACTGGATGTCTCTGCTTCACAGCAGGTTAAAGCTGATGTCGAACCGAGAGGGGAAACCCTTCGTCGCGTCAACTTCAATACAGGTGTACGTGTGCGAGGCGTGGTGGACTCGATTGGCATCCGGTCTGTTGGATTCTTCTTGGAGGCACCGGGTGATGAGAGCGTACGTCGTGAACTCGCTGCAACGGACAACGATACACGCGAGGGACTGGCTGCGGTATTGCTGGCTACCGGCATGTATGTCAGCAACAATAACCTTGCTGCACAACGCGAGGGATATGCCCTCAGCAGCATCGTGAACAGCCGAATCAACGCCGCACTTGCCAACTCTAAATTGGGCAAGAAGATAGATATTGACCTGAGCCGCGGTATGAATAGCGATATGAATATATCGGTCAGCAAGACGATGTTCAATGACAAACTGCGTGTGACGTTGGGTTCGACCATTTCCGACAAACCCGATGAGATGGAGAAGAAAGGTTTGCTGCGTAGTGTAACTGCTGATTATAAGTTGACTAAGGATGGCAATCTCTTGCTGCGATTGTTCTCGCAACTGGACAAGAACAACGTGCTGGAGGGAGAATTGAATAAGTCGGGTATTGGCGTTGTGGCAACCAAGGAATGGGAACGTCGCGAATATATGCGACTGGCGCAAGATAGTCTGACGCGCACCTATGGTCTGTCGGCAAATGCAGCCCTGGCATATCGCTCAAACAACAGTTTAGGTCCGGATTTGACGCTCAAGTCGTCCATACGAAACCTGATGGGGCATGGCGAGACCTTCACATTGCAGGGCAATGGCGCCTACTATTGGGCACTACGTGAGCGTCATCATGGTGACCCTAAGAAAACCGATACCTACAAATTGGGGGCGAATGCCTCGTTGGTCTTCCCTTATCTGCATTGGGTAGGGGATAATAACCCGGCTGGTGATACACGATATATGCTTGGTTATCAGTACGAAAATATAGCCGGAGGATATGGAGTGCATAAGATTACGGGTTCGTTCACCTATTTCATTCGTTCGTCCGAATATATCACACATTCCTTCACACCATTCTCGCTTTCGGTGGTTAGCATGAAGCCGGAGTCGGATGATTTGTTGGACAAGGCTGCCGAATATCCGCAACTGATTAAGGTGCTTGCAGGAGACGAGTTTATGCCGTCCATTGCATATAATTTTACCTACAACGACTATCGCACACGACGCCCTGTCAATACCATGTTCGACTTCGGTATCAAGGAGTCGGGTAACCTCATAAATGCTATCTATTGCATCTTTGGTCATAAGTGGAGCGAGCAGAATAAGCCTTTGGGCAAGATCACGTTCAATCAGTTTGTAAAACTCAACACAGAGCTTCGCAATAAGTTTAACCTGACCGACAAGGTAGCAATCGCTACGCGTCTCTTTGTCGGAGTGAATATTCCGCTGGGTAACTCTATGTTTACGCCTCTGTCGGAGGCTTTCTATGCCGGTGGCCCAAACAGCCTGCGTGCTTCGGCTCCGTACGCTTACGGTCCGGGTAATTTCTACTCCGCCAAGTACAATCAGAACTTCTTCCATGCCGGAGATTTTAAGTTGGAAGGCAACTTCGAACTGCGCTTCCCGATAGTGTGGAAACTATATGGTGCCGCATTCCTGGATGCCGGCAACGTGTGGAACTGGCATAGCACGGTTGACCTGCTGAAAGAGGCTGGTATGGAAGACTATATCAAGCGGTTGGAGTTGTCGGAGGACATGAAGGATGGTCTGTTAAATAACCCTGATTTCGCTCGTCAGATAGCGTTGGGAACGGGTGCAGGAATTCGTCTGGACTTGGATGGTTTGGTGGTTCGATTGGATTTGGGTGTGGGCATCCATGCACCTTACCAGACGTTCAAATACGACAAGCAGGGTAATGTGGATAAGACGCAACCAATCCACAACTATTTCAACATCCCTTCTGCCTTGGATGCCATCCGTATCAACTTTGGTATCGGCTATCCGTTCTAATCTTAATGCAAGAACTATATTTTTTTTGATTTTATTTGCATATGTGAAAAATTTGTAGTACCTTTGCAGGCGATTTCGGGAGAACGGAATCAAATGACATGCTGGAGGATGGATTTGACTGCTTGCAACCTCGGTAAAAAATGCTAAAACTTGTGTCACAAGCGCTAAACAGTCGGCTTGTGATTTTTTTGTCCGGTTGCGGAAGAGGAAAATGGCTCACTAAGGGGTCTATAAGGGGTCTATAAGGGGTCTATAAGGGGTCTCTAAGGGGTAATGCGAGTATGCTGAATCACAACCTCGAAACGACATCGGGACAAAACTTAAACAGATTTATGTAAGATGAACTATTTATTTTCAAGTGAATCGGTGTCGGAAGGACACCCAGACAAAGTGGCAGATCAGATTAGCGACGCTATTCTGGATAATTTCCTTGCGCAGGATGCGCATGCGCATGTGGCTTGTGAGACGATGGTGACCACCGGTCAGGTGGTTGTGGCCGGCGAGGTGAAGGCTCGTGGTTACGTAGATGTGCAAGGCGTTGTGCGTAAGACGATTGCAGAGATTGGATACACGAAGTCGGCATACAAATTTGAGGCGGAGAGTTGCGGTATATTGACGGCTCTGCATGAGCAGTCGGCAGATATCGATATGGGCGTGAGTCGTGCCAGCGAGATGGAGCAGGGGGCAGGCGACCAGGGGATGATGTTCGGCTATGCCACCACGGAGACCGAGAGCTACATGCCGTTGACATTGGACCTGGCACACACCTTAGTATATACGCTTGCGCGCATACGTAAGGAGGGCGAGCAGATGACTTATCTGCGTCCGGACAGCAAGTCGCAAGTGACAATGGAGTACAACGAGCAGAATGAGCCGGTTCGCATAGAGACGATTGTGGTTTCTACACAGCATGACCCGGACGTGACGCGCGAGCAGATTGAGAAGGACGTGCGCGAGATATTGCTGCCGCGTGTGGCGACACGTGATGCACGCTACGAGGCGCTGCTCAATGAGTTTATCGCGATGCTGGGCAAGGAGGGCGGTTCGAAACTCCTGGTGAACCCGACGGGTAACTTTGTGATTGGTGGACCTCATGGCGACACCGGTCTGACGGGACGTAAAATTATCGTGGATACATATGGCGGTCGTGGCGCACATGGCGGTGGTGCCTTCTCCGGTAAAGACCCGTCGAAGGTGGATCGTAGCGCAGCATATGCGGCTCGCTGGATTGCGAAAAACATGGTGGCAGCCGGTGTGGCGCGCGAGATGCTGGTGCAGGTGAGTTACGCCATCGGCGTGGCAGAACCTGTGAGCGTGTATGTGAACACGTATGGCACTGGTATCGCGGCAGATGCTGAGATTGCTGCAAAGGTTTGCGAACTGTTTGACCTGCGTCCGGCGGCTATCGAGCGCGACCTGAAACTGCGTCAGCCGATGTATGAGGAAACCGCTCGATACGGACACATGGGACGCAAGAACGAGGTGGTGAAGAAAACTTTTGTGGATGAGAACGGCGAGACGTTTGAGCGCGAGGTGGAACTCTTTACGTGGGAGGCGCTGAATAAGGTAGACGAAATCAAAAAAGCATTCAATCTATGACCAAACAAACCAAACAATCGCTGTTGGTAGCGGGGATTGTGCTGCTGATGGTGCTGATAGACCAGGCGGTAAAAGTGTATGTGAAGACGCACTTCTACCTGGGTGAGTCGGTTCGGGTGACGGACTGGTTCTATATCTGCTTTGTGGAGAACAATGGCATGGCATTTGGCATCGAGTGGTTCAGCAAACTGCTGCTGACACTATTCCGCATCGTGGCAGTAGGTCTGCTGGGATGGTACAGCCATCTGCTGATTCATAAGAAAAATGCACGAACCGGCTACCTGGCAACCATTGCGCTGGTGATAGCGGGTGCCATCGGCAATATCATCGACTGTGTGTGCTATGGCAAGATTTGGGGCTATGCCGGCTGGATGTACGGCAGGGTAGTGGATATGCTCTACTTCCCCCTTATCAAGGATTCGGCAGGAGAGTGCATATTCTTTCAGCCGGTATTCAATATCGCGGATTCGTGCATCACGTGCGCGGTATTCATTATCCTGGTATGGTACCGCAAGGATTTGAATGATAGTTTGGAGGGAGGAAAAAAGTAGGTAGTTTAAATGAAATTTGGTCGAGTGGCAATATGGATGATAGTGGTGCTGGCGCTGGTAGGGTGCCGCCCTCGCGGTGTGCTGTCTAGTCGTGAACTGCGTATTGTGCTCATCGACCTGCACAAGGCGGATGCCGTGCTACAGGTGGCCGGGTACAACTACGGTCACGATGAGGAGGTGGCCAAGGCGTATCAGATTGTGCTGGCGAAGCATGGTCTGACGCAGGCACAGTTTGACAGCACCATCGTGTGGTACACCGATCACCCTCAACTATTTGACAAGGTCTATCCGAAAGTGGTGCGTGAACTGGAGGCTGAACAGGCGCTGCGTGAGGAGCAGGAAAGGGCTAATTCGACGATCGCTGTTGTGGCGCGAGATTTGCGGCCAATCGAGGATGTGATGGACGAAATGCAGCATGGATTGCCCGTAAATTGGCGAAATGTGCAAAAAGAGATAGAAAATATGCAAAAAAATGCAGAAAAATTTGTGTATGTCGAAATAAATTAGTACCTTTGCATGCTTTTTCGGGTGTACTGCGTTCGGCAGTCATCAGAAATGCTGAAAAAGAACAAACAAAACAACCAATTTATAAACTCGTTATGCTGGGCGGTGGGGCGCAAATGATAGCCTGTAAAGATGTCCGTCGGCATAGCCTAAAAGAACAAAATTAATGGATACTTTAAGTTACAAGACAGTATCAGCGAACAAGGCAACCGCTCAAAAAGAGTGGGTTGTAATTGATGCTGAGGGCCAGGTTCTTGGCCGTATGTGCACAAAGGTAGCAAAGCTCCTGCGTGGCAAGTACAAACCATCGTTCACCCCGAACGTAGATTGTGGTGACAACGTCATCATCATCAACGCCGACAAGGTGCAACTGACAGGTAATAAGTGGAATGATCGCATCTATATCCGCTACACCGGCTTCCCAGGTGGTCAGCGCGAGATGACTCCTGCGCAATTGCTGGAGAAGGGTGCAGATCGCCTTATCACTAAGGTAGTAAAGGGTATGCTGCCAAAGAATCGTCTGGGCAACAAACTCATCACAAACCTGCACGTATTCGCTGGTGCTGAGCACAATATGCAGGCACAACAGCCAAAGGTAATTGATATCAATACCCTCAAGTAAGTTTAATGTTTAATGTTTAAAGTTTAGAGAAAATGGAAACAGTTAATGCATTAGGTCGTCGTAAAGCAGCAGTCGCTCGTGTTTACGTTAATGAGGGTGCTGGTAAAATCACGATCAACGGTCGTGACATCGAGGTATATTTCCCATCTTCAATTCTTCAGTTCGTTGTTAAGCAGCCTCTGAACAAGTTGGGTGTAGCCGAGAAATATGATATCAAGGTAAACCTGGACGGTGGTGGATTCAAGGGGCAAGCTGAGGCTCTGCGTCTGGCTATCGCTCGTGCGCTGGTAAAAATCAATCCGGAAGACAAGTCTGCGCTGAAGGCAGAGGGCTTCATGACTCGCGATGCTCGTGAGGTAGAGCGTAAGAAGCCGGGTCAGCCGAAGGCACGTAAGCACTTCCAGTTCAGTAAGCGTTAATCGCTATTATCCAAATTGCGAGGATCCCTCATGGGCTACCTCGCAATTCTTCTGCTTCGTGATTCTCTACGAGGTGGAAGCACGGATTAATAATTATCAATAAATTATTCAAAACAAATCAAACAAAATGAGAACAAATTTTGATCAATTGCTCGAGGCTGGTTGCCACTTTGGTCACCTCAAGCGCAAATGGAATCCTGCCATGGCTCCTTACATCTACATGGAGCGTAATGGCATTCACATCATCGACCTCAACAAGACCGCCGTTAAGATTGACGAGGCTGCAGAGGCACTGAAGAACATCGCAAAGAGCGGTCGTAAGATCCTCTTCGTAGCTACCAAGAAGCAGGGTCAGGAGGTAGTAGCAGCTGCTGCACAGAGTGTACAGATGCCATACATCACCGAGCGTTGGGCTGGTGGTATGCTGACCAACTTCCCTACTATCCGTAAGGCAGTGAAGAAGATGAGCAGCATCGATAAGATGATGACCGATGGTACCTTTGATAACATCTCGAAGCGTGAGAAACTGCAGATCACTCGCCAGCGCGAGAAGTTGGAGAAGAACCTGGGCAGTATCGCAGACCTGACCCGTCTGCCGAGCGCACTCTTCGTAGTAGATGTAATGAAGGAGCACATCGCAGTAGCAGAGGCTAACCGTCTGGGTATTCCAGTATTCGGTATCGTTGATACCAACTCGAATCCTAACAATATCGACTACGTTATCCCAGCAAACGACGATGCAACCAAGTCGATTGAGGTAGTCCTGAGCGCAGTATGCGCAGCTATCCAGGAGGGTCTGGAGGAGCGCAAGGTAGAGAAGGCTGACGAAGAGGCTGCTACCGCACAGGCAACTGCAACCGAGGAGGCTCCAGCACCAAAGGAGCGTCGTGCTCGCGTTCGCAAAGCTGCTCCTGCTGCCGCTAAGGCAGAGGCAGAGAAAGTAGCAGAAGCTGCTGAGTAAAAATGAACTGTTAGACCGTTTCGGCGGTCTAACAATTTTCAATTCAACAATTCAACATTTAAACGATTCAACTATTACAACTATGGCTGTAACATTAGCTGATATTAAGAAACTGCGCGATATCACGGGCGCAGGTATGATGGACGTTAAGAAGGCACTGGAGGAGGCAAATGGCGACTTCGAGGTAGCAAAGGATCTGCTGCGTAAGCGTGGTCAGGCTATCGCTGCCAAGCGTTCGGATCGTGAGGCTGCAGAGGGTTGCGTACTGGCAAAGGCTGCTAACGGCTTTGGTGCTATCGTAGCAGTAAAGTGCGAGACCGACTTCGTAGCAAAGAACGCAGACTTCGTAGGTCTGGTGAAGACTATTCTGGATGTAGCTCTGGCAGAGAAGCCGGCTAACCTGGAGGCACTGGCTGCCTGCAAGGTAGGCAACCTGACCGTAGCAGACCTCGTAACTGAGCGTTCGGGTGTAACCGGCGAGAAGATGGAGCTGAGCGACTACGCATTCCTGGAGGCTCCGCTGGTAGATGCATACAACCACCTGGGTAACAAGTTGGCTACCATCGTAGCTGCAACTGACGCTGCTGCTGATGCAGAGACCGTACACGGAATCTCGATGCAGGTAGCTGCTATGAACCCGCTGGCTCTGGATGCAGATCACGTATCGCAGGAGACCAAGGACAAAGAGCTGGCTCTGGCTGTTGACAAGACCAAGCAGGACGAGATCAACAAGGCTGTAGAGTTCGAGATCAAGAAGGCTGGTATCAACCCAGCTCACGTTGATAGCGACGAGCACATCGAGTCCAACACCGCTAAGGGTTGGCTGACTCCGGAGCAGGCTGAGACTGCACGTCAGATCCGTGCTACCGTTCCGGCACAGGCAGAGGCAAACCTCAACCTGAAGAAGATCGAGATGATCGCACAAGGTCGTCTGGGTAAGTTCCTCAAGGAGAGCACTCTGGTAGAGCAGGCTTACGTGATGAGCGAGAGCAAGGAGCTCGTGAAGGATGTACTGAAGAAGATGAACGTTACCATCGCGGACTTCCGTCGCGTAACTCTCAACCAGGAGTAATCATCTGCTAATTAGTACATTAGTATGATTGGGGCGAAAGTGTGCGAACGCTTTCGCCCCAAATCTTTAACCCCACCTGGGGAGGAAAATAAACCCCTCCTTGGCGCGGACTTTGTCCTAAGCCGCTCCTCCCGTTTCATCGGGAGGACGCTCTGCCCCTCATGGGGAGGAAAATATAACCCCACGTGACCTGCCCCACAGGGGGATGGAAGGGGTATTGAAAAGGGAATAAGGGGGGAAATATTAAGGGAGAAAATAATAAGGAGGGAAATAATAAGGAGGAAAGTAATAAGGGGGGAAATATTAAGGGGGAAATAATAAGGGGGAAATAATAAGGGATAAAGGATAGGACTCTATGGAAATAATGATTTTAGGGGCGATACTGCCAGCATTGGTGCTGGTGATGTTTATCTATTGGGGTGATGTTTATCTATTGGAAAGATCGACTCAAGCACGAACCTTGGGGTTGGATTCGTCGTGCGTGTGGATACGGCATTCTGGCTGGTCTGGCGTCAATCGTGCTGGAGAATATATTGCCGGATGTGGAAATATGGTATGCGCCGGCTCAATCGGCTGATTGCGCTGGATTCTGCGAAGAAGGAGGAGTGATACGTCAGGCGAGAATGAGTTAACTAAGGGTTACCTGTAGTTAGGTAGAAGTAAGGTAACGAGTCTTATGCAAGTTTTGCAAAGGTAGAAAATTATAAAACTGCATCAGCAGAAGGACAACAAAATGGCTGTAAGATGATGGTTAATCAAGAACTGCAATCCTATATAGAACAACATATTTTGCCGCGTTATGAGCAGCACGATGCTGCGCATCGGATGGATCATGTGCAGATGGTTATTGCACAAAGTTTGACCCTGGCAGAGCGGATTAGTGCCTCGCCTGACTATCGTGATGAAGACGGTAATTCCCTACTAATCAACATGGATATGGCGTATGCAATAGCCGCCTATCACGATACCGGACTATGCGAGGGCAGGGAGACACACCACGTGGCGTCGGCACGAATCATCCGCGAGGATAAGCAGTTGAGGCGCTGGTTCACGGAGCAGCAAATCGAACTCATGGCAGATGCAGCAGAGGATCATCGTGCCTCTGCCAAGTCGGCTCCGCGCACTATCTATGGTCGCATCGTGGCGGAGGCTGATCGCGCGATAGACCCAATCACGATCATCAGACGGACAATCCAATATGGACTATCGCATTATCCGCAACTGGATAAGAATCAGCACTATACGCGTATGATGGAGCATATGTCGGAGAAATATGACGTGGGTGGATACTTGCGATTGTGGATAGCCGAATCGCCTAATGCAGAGCGGCTGGAGGCACTACGTGCCATCATCCATGACGAGGGAAGGATACGTGCGATTTTTGAGCAAATATGGAGCGAACTAATTGATACTGAATCTAAATAAACATATGATATGACAATAGGCAAGACATATACCGCGAGCCTGGTGGTGGGCGAGGCAAACCTGGCGTGCAACGTGGGTAGTGGTGATCTGCGCGTGCTGGCGACCCCAGCCATGATGGCGCTGATGGAGAATGCTGCGATGCTATGCGTGGCGAATGAATTGGAGGCGACTGCTTCGACGGTAGGTGGGCAGATTAGTGCTACGCACAGTCGTCCGACGGGTCTGGGACACACCGTGACAGCAACTGCCGAATTGGTGGCAGAGGAAGGACGCAAACTGACGTTTCGCATCACGGCGAGCGATGAGAATGGACAGATAGGTGAGGGTACGCACGTGCGATATATAGTAGATCGCGCGCGATTCATGGCGAAGGTGTGATGAGTGCAACGGAGGCCTACATAGTGAAGCATCGGGATGATGATGTGCGTGCGTTGGCGCTATCATTGGGGCGATTTGAACCGCATGAGCGAACGTATATTTTGCAACAAATTGAGGGGTATCAATTAGCCAAAACAAAGTTGCCCGAACTATCCAAAATCGAGGGTTGGCGGTGGCCTGTTCGGCTGTCGATGGAACAATGCTCGTCGGAGGCGACGGCTCGCTATAAAGGACTACTATGCAGTCAGTTATGCGAAGACGAAGATGCTGGACAAATTGTAGATTTGACGGGTGGATTTGGCATCGATTCGTACTATATTCATGCTACGGATTATGTGGAGCGAGATGCTGAACTATGCCAGCTTGCGGAGCGTAATTTTGCGCTCGGTAATCAGGTCACTCGTGTGCACCATACGACGGCAGAAGAGTACCTGAAGACACTGGCACATGCGGCAATCATCTACATCGATCCGGCTCGGCGAGACAGCCATGGTGGCAAGGTTTTTCGACTGCAAGACTGCACACCAGATGTCACGACACTCTATGCCGATTTGTGCCAGAAATGCGATACACTACTGCTGAAACTCAGTCCGATGCTGGACATCACGGAGGCGCTACGCGCACTACCTGATGCGCAGAGCGTACACGTGGTGGCGCTACGTGGTGAGGTGAAGGAAGTGCTTGTGGTGGTGAAGCCACGAATGAAGCATGCGGCGGTACAATTCCGATGTGTGAATCTGGAGACGGAAGATGCTGTGTTTGAGTATGTTATGGGGAAAGAACGAGTAGGGGAAGCAACACCGGATTCGACAGAAATGGGGCCGTATCTCTACGAACCGAATGCAGCCATCATGAAGGCAGGCGTCTATCGTGAGGTGGGGGCGCGATTTGGCATTCGCCAACTATCGGATAACAGCCATTTGTACACGTCGGAGCAGTATGTGGAGGGCTTCCCCGGACGCGTATGGACGGCACATGAGGCGAGCAAAGAGGAACTAAAAAAACTGCGACAGGCGAATGTGCTGTGCCGGAATTATCCGTTGCGTCCGGAGGAGGTGAAGCGCAAGTATAAGATTAAAGATGGCGGGGCACAGTACCTCATCGGGACGCGTACGACGCGACCGGTGTTGCTGATTGGGGAGCGGGTGACCCCTTAGCGACCCCTTAGCGACCCCTTAGCGACTCCTTAGCGACCCCTTAGCGACTCCTTAGCGACCCCTTGCCGACCCACGGGTGACCCACGGGGGAAGACAGGCTGATGGAGAGGGTTTGCACCAGGCAAAATTCAACTTGTATTCAACAAAAATTAGAAAAAATGGTCGTGCGCATGAAAAAAGCATGCGCGCGCTTGCGTATATGAGTTTTTTTTAGTACCTTTGCAGACGCAAAGGGAAGACCCCATCCGGCCTCCCCACACGGGGAGGAGAAAAGGTAAAATTTAATAGTAAACAGATAACCAGATTGATGCGTCGCAAGGTTCACATATGGATGGTGGCTCTGCTGGGGATAGTAGCCCTGCTGAGCAGCTGCAAGACCACGAAGTTTGTTCCGGAGGATAAATACCTTTTGAACAAGGCTCGTGTGAAGGTGGTGGATACGAAGGACGTTACGGGAGGCGAACTGAGGAGTTATCTGAGACAAAAGCAGAACTCTGAGATACTGGGCTTCTGGAAGTTACAACTACAAATATACAACACGGCTCCGGCTGATACGACCAGCAAGAGCAACAAACTGCTGGCTCGCAACGCCCACAAGATGGGTGAGGAGCCTGTCATCTATGACGAGATGCTGACCGCCGCGTCGATGGAGCAACTGGAGAAAGCCATGCTCAATCGAGGCTACTTCAACGCGCATGTGGATACCCTCGTGAAGGTGAAAGACCGCAAAGTGTATCTTACCTATGAGGTGACCGCCAATAAACCCTACACGCTGAACGACTACAGCACGGAGTTTGACTACAGCGAATTAGCCGATATCGCCAATCATAGTTCGTGTCTGCTGCACAAAGGGATGGTATTCAATTCGGATGTGATGGACGAGGAGCGCCAGCGTATCACTTCGGCTATGCGGAGACGAGGGTATTACTACTTTGAGAAGTCGCTGCTCAGGTATGAGGCTGACAGCAGTTATCGCAAGAATGAGGTGTCGGTAAAACTCTCGATGCAAGACTATGTGGCGTACCTGCCGGACAGCCTGCACGAGCGTCTGTACACGAAATATACGGTTCGTAAGGTGTGCTTCCATACCGATTATGATATCGCCCACATGCCCGAAGATGCCAAACTGGTGACGGAAACCGAACCAGGCTACGAGTATTCGTATGTTGGCAAGCGCCTACTGCGCAACCGCGTGCTGCGTATGCACACTCGCATCGAGCCTGGTAAGCTCTTCAACGAGGCGCTGGTGGAGCGAACCTATGCCAATCTGAATGGTTTGGGACCTGTCAAATATGTGGATATTGCCTTCATGCCGGTGGGGAAGGACAGCCTGGACTGCCACATCACTATCTCTCGCAACAAACTGAACACGGTGACCGCTGAGGTGGAAGGAACCTACTCGGCAGGCGACTGGGGTGTGGCTGCCGGTGCCACGTATGTGAATAGAAACATCTTTCATGGTGCGGAGCAGTTGTCGCTTCGCGCTCGCGGCAGTTATGAGTGGCGCCAGAATGGCGGTCGCGCGATAGAGGCGACCGCCGAGGCAGGACTGCTCTTTGCCTCAAACGTGAAAGTGAACGTGGCGTACAACTACCAAAAACGCCCTGACGAATATATCCGTACGATAGCCAATGCCGGCATTTACTACACCCTGCGCAAGCCGCAGAGCAAGTGGACACACACATTTAACATGGTGGATATCAGCTATATCTATCTGCCGTGGATGTCGGATGCCTTTATCGAGACCTTCATCAAAAAGTCCAGCGTTCTGAAGACCAGTTATGAGGATCACTTCATTCTGGACTGGAGCTATCGCACCAGTTACTCGGGCTATAATGCACGTCAGCCATATCGCAGCTATGTGAATTTCTCGTGCGCGATTGAGACCGCGGGTAACCTGCTATATGGCATCAGTAAATTGGCGAAACTGCCTGTGAATGCGGATGGGCAGCATGAGATATTCAATATCCCATTCTCGCAATATGCCAAGGCGGATCTGAACTTTGCTTTTCACCATATCATCGTGCCGAACCATCGGGTTGTGTATCACGCCGGCATCGGTGTGGCATTGCCCTATCTGAATGCCAATACGGTTCCGTTTGAGAAGCGCTATTTCTCGGGCGGAAGTAATAGTGTTCGTGGTTGGCAGGCGCGAACGCTGGGACCGGGTGCATTCCGTGGAACCGGCAATGCGCTGGTGTATGACCTGCAGGCTGGTGATATCCGTCTGGATCTGAACGTGGAATATCGCTGGCGCGTGTGGGATTTCATCGAACTCGCCGCCTTCCTGGATGCCGGAAATATTTGGACAATCCACTACTATAAGTCGCAGCCGCATGGTATGTTTAAGTGGGACGAATTCTACAAGCAGATTGCGTTGAGTTATGGTGTGGGCATACGACTGGATATATTCTCCATCTTGATTTTCCGTGTGGATCTGGGTGTCAAATTGCATGACCCGAGTCGCATCTATGGCGAACTATCGGGTACACAATGGCGCACCGTCCCGAACGGATTGAGTTGGAAAGACGATATGACTCTGCACTTTGCGATAGGATACCCATTCTAAGATGCTGAAGGAGTACTACACATATGGCGTGGTAGAGGCCGGCTGCGACGAGGCAGGACGCGGACCTCTGGCGGGAAGTGTATTTTGTGCGGCGGTGGTATGGCATATCGATGCAGCATTCAGTGCTGATCCAACGAATGCACGCTATCTGGAGATGCTGAACGACAGCAAGCAACTCAGCGAGCGACAGCGAGATGAACTTCGCCCCTGGATAGAGCAGACCGCGCAGGCCTGGGCGGTGGTGGAAGTGACTGCCGAGGAGATCGATCGAATCAATATCCTGCAAGCCTCGCTGACCGGCATGCGACGCGCATTGGATCAGTTGAGCGTACGCCCCGAGCACGTGATTGTGGATGGAAATAAATGGAAGCCCTGGGTGCCGGAGGGCGAGGTCATGGCTGTGCCGGCAGACACGATAGTGAAGGGGGACGGCAAGTATCTGTCCATCGCAGCAGCCAGCATATTGGCAAAGACACATCGCGATGCCTACATGAGGCGATTGGCAGAGGAGTTTCCGCAATACGGATGGGACAGGAACATGGGCTATCCTACGCGCGAGCACTATGAGGCAATCCGGAAATATGGCATTACACCCTACCATAGAAAAAGTTTTCGACTGGAAAAATAATGGGACGATGTAATTTTTGCACCATCATCGGCGTCTAATGATTGACAAAAAAAAACAAAAAAATAAATCAGGTATGTTTAACATTTTTAAGAAGAAAAACGGCGAACCTCGTAAATTAGGTTGCCTGGGAAAGACCGTGATAGGTCTGGTTGTGTACTTCCTTCTCTGTGGCATTTTGGGTGCCTGGATGGGAAGCAGTTTTGGTGGATCGGAGACTAAATTGGAGAAGCAGTCGGTTTATCGCCTGCAGATGTCGGGTACCGTGCTGGAGCAGGGACAAGAGGAAAATCCTTTTGCCAGCCTCATGGAGGATATGCCCGGCATGAGTAGCCAAGAGACAGTAGGTCTGGATGATCTAATTAGCAATATCCGTCTGGCAAAGGAGGATGAGCGCATTGAGGGAATCTACCTGGTAGGTGGAAATTTCTCTATCGGTCAGGCTTCGGCCAAGGCGCTGCGCGATGCTCTGCTGGACTTCAAGACCAGTGGCAAGTGGATTATCTCGTATGCTGACTCGTATAGTCAGACCAACTACTACATCTGCTCGGTAGCAGACCGTATCTATTTGAACGCAGTAGGCGCCGTAGATTGGAAGGGTATCAATGCACAAAAGATGTACTACACTCGTCTGATGGAGAAGATTGGCGTGGAGATGCAGATTCTGAAGGTGGGTACCTTCAAGTCGGCTGTGGAGCCATACTTCCGCACCTCAATGTCTGAGGCTGACCGCAAGCAGACCGAGCAATACATCGGTGGTGTGTGGTCTGTGCTCAAGCAGGGTGTGAGCGAGAGCCGCGGCATCAGCGTGGAGAAGTTGGATGAATATGCAGATATGTTCATGGGTTTGCAACCCAAGGAGACCTACGTGGAGTACGGCTTTGTAGATAGCTTGTGCTATGTGCAGGATATGGATAGCGTGCTCAAGCAGCGTATGAGCACCGAGGACTATCATCTGGTATCGACCTCGGCTATGAACGGCGTGAAGCGTGAGGAGCAGAAGGCAAAGGACAAGGTAGCAGTTATCTATGCTGAGGGCGAGATTACGGACAATTCGGGCGATGGTATCGTAGGCACCAAGATGGTGAAGACCATTCGCAAAGTAGCTAAGGATGAGGATGTTAAAGCCGTTGTGCTGCGTGTGAACAGCCCGGGCGGTAGCGCCGATGCCAGCGAGCAAATCTGGCACGCGATGAAGACCCTGCAGGCAAAAGGCTTGCCGGTAGTCGTTTCGATGGGTGACTATGCTGCGTCGGGTGGATACTACATCTCCTGCGAGGCTGACTACATCATCGCAGAGCCGAACACATTGACCGGCTCAATCGGTATCTTCGGTACAGTACCATGCTTTGCCAAGTTGCGCGAGAAAGTAGGCCTGGATATTGATGGCGTATCTACCAATCATCATGCCGGTATGGAGGTAAATATGGTTTACAAGGGCATGAACGCTGAGGAGCACGCCCTGATGCAGGGTATGGTAGAGCAGGGTTATGACCTCTTTACCCGTCGTTGCGCAGAGGGTCGTCATATGACTCAGGATGCCATCAAGCAGATTGCAGAGGGTCGTGTATGGCTGGGTGATAAGGCTTTGGAGATTGGTCTGGTTGACTCGCTGGGTAACATCGAGGACGCTATTGCTAAGGCTGCTCAGTTGGCAGGTCTGGAGGAGTATGCTCGCGTGACCTATCCTGAGAAGAAGGATTTCATGACCCAGTTGATTGAGTCGTTGGACAACTCTACTCCTGAGGAGAAACTCATTGCACGTATTCGTGCATTCGCATCGCAGCCACGCATCATGGCTAAGATGGAGGATATGGTTATTGAGTAATCGCTAACCGATTGATTATCAACGACGTCTGTGATTCGTAGTAAGGCGCGATATCTCCTATTGCCGATTGCTTGGCTCTACCAGTTAGGGCTGAGCATTCGGCATTGGTTGTACGACGAGCACCTCTTGCCCTCGTATCGCCCCACCATCCCTACTATCTGTGTGGGTAATCTGGCGGTGGGAGGAACAGGCAAGACTCCGCATACCGAATACCTGATTCGACTATTGAGTAGTCAGTATCGGGTGGCGGTTCTGTCGCGTGGATATGGTCGTCGTACACATGGGTTTGTGCTGGCAGATTCCGGCTCGCTGGCGTCCACGATAGGCGATGAACCGATGCAGATGCACCTGCATTTTCCCCATGTGCCTGTTGCCGTATGTGAGGACCGCGTGCGAGGTATCAAGCGTCTGCAGCAACTCTATCCCGACCTGGATGTGATATTGCTGGACGATGCGTATCAGCATCGACGCATCCGATGTGGTCTCAATATCGTGCTGACCGAGCACGACAATCTGTACTGCTACGATTACCCCCTGCCGGTAGGTCGCCTGCGAGATTTGCGACAGCGCATATTAGGGGCAGACATCGTGGTGGTGACCAAGTGCCCTGCGGATATGTCTCCGATAGACAGACGGGTGGTCAGCAATAAGATACGCTTGGCAGCCTTTCAGACTCTGGTCTTCTCGTCGTATGGCTATCCCCCGTTGCCCGCAGAGGGTAACCCACTGATAGTAACCGGTATAGCCAATCCGGCACCGCTGATGGCGTACGTTCGTCGTACATGCCCGAATGCCGGACACCTGGCGTATGCCGACCATCATCGATTCACGCAACGTGACGTCAATGTGATTCTGAGCGAGGCGGAGCATTATGACTATGTGCTCACTACCGAGAAGGACAAGGTGCGCCTGGACGAGATATACCTCTCGGAGACATTGGGCAGTAAGATGCAACTGTTGCCAATTGAGGTGCATATCGATTCGGAGTTTGACCGAAAAATTCTGTCCTATATAGCAGAGAAAAAACGAAAACATGAATATCATTAGGCTCTTTCATAGGTTTATTCCGCCCTATAGAGGGTGTGTGGCATTGAATATCTTATTCAATGTGATCTCTACTATATTGTCGTTGTTCTCGTTCGCAACGATCATACCGGTGCTGCAGATCCTATTTGGCTTGCAGCAGGCGGACTATGTGTATCAGGCGATAGAGAGCACGATGTCTCTGCAGGATATATTGGCTGCGGCGAAGGGCAATATGTACGTCTATCTGGGCACGATGATTGCCACTCGTGGTTCGGGTTTTGTGCTGTTTGTGCTGGGTGTGGTACTGGTGTCGCTCACCGGACTGAAGTGCCTGGCTGCGTGGATGGCGAACTATTTCATGGTGCCTATACGCACGGGCGTGCTACGCGACCTGCGCGCGCAATTATATGATAAGGTGGTGCGCTTGCCGATTGGTTTCCTCACCGAGGAGCGCAAGGGCGATATCATGTCGCGCATGACCAACGATGTCAACGAGGTGGAGAGCAGTATCATGTCGTCGCTGGATATTATCTTCAAGGACCCGATTATGATTCTGGTCTATCTGCTGACGCTCTTCACGCTATCGTGGCAACTGACCCTTTTTGTACTGGTGCTACTGCCGGTGGCGGGTGTGCTGATAGGTCGCATTGGTCGTTCGCTCAAGCGCAAGTCGATTCACGGGCAGGAGCAGACTGCTGATATCCTGACGCAGATTGAGGAGACACTGGGCGGGTTGCGCGTGGTGAAGGCATTCAATGCCGAGGATAAACTGCGCAGCCGATTCCTGACACTCATCAACGATACTCGTGCTACCTTTAATCGCATCAATCGTCGCTACTACCTGGCACATCCTGTGTCGGAGTTCTTGGGCACAGCGCTCATAGCCGTGCTGCTCTGGTACGGAGGTAGCCTGATTCTGAGCGCGAATGCCACCTTTGATGCCGCCACGTTTATCTATTATCTGATCATTTTCTATTCGATTATCAACCCTGCCAAGGATCTGAGCAAGGCCAGCTATGGCATCCGTCGTGGATTGGCGTCGCTGGAGCGTATCGACCGCATCCTGACGACCGTAAATCCGATTACCGACCCCTTGGAACCGAAGCCGGCAAGTTTCGCACACGAGATAGAGTTCCGCGATGTGACGTTCTGCTATCATCCCGGCATACCGGTATTGCAGCATATCAACCTGGTGATTCCCAAGGGAAAGATGGTGGCGCTGGTGGGGCAATCCGGTAGTGGTAAGACCACATTGTCGGATTTGATTCCGCGCTTCTATGATGTCACGCAGGGGGCTATCCTTATTGATGGGGTGGATATCCGCTCCATGCGTGTGCATGACTTGCGCGCGCTGATGGGCATTGTCAATCAGGAGGCTATCCTCTTTAACGACTCGGTGTATAGCAATATCACCTTTGGCGTGGAGGATGCTGCGATGGTGTCGCAGGCGGAAGTGGAGTCGGCAGCACGTATTGCCAATGCGCATGATTTTGTATCGCAGTTGCCGGATGGCTACCGGACGAGTATAGGTGACCGAGGCAGTCGCCTCAGTGGCGGTCAGCGTCAGCGCCTGTCCATTGCGCGTGCCATTCTCAAGAATCCGCCTATTCTGATATTGGACGAGGCAACATCGGCGCTGGATACCGAGTCCGAGAAACTGGTGCAGGAGGCGCTGGAGAACCTGATGCGCGATCGTACAACGCTGGTCGTTGCGCACCGACTATCTACCATTCGCAATGCCGATCTCATCTGCGTGCTGCACGAGGGACAAATCGTGGAGCGAGGCACGCACGACGAACTCATCGCTCGCGATGGTTACTATAGCAAACTGGTTAAGATGCAGTCGGCCGAGTGAGGCGTTTCGTAGGTCATATTAACGTATATTATTGGGTGTTACTGATGTGGGCATTGCCGCTGGCAATGTCTGCCCAATCGTCTGCTCAATCATCGGTGACGCACACTGATTCACTCGGATTGGCGCTCAGCGACTCGCTGACGCGTGTCTTCCGCGTGGATGAGGTAGAAGTGACAGCACGCCGTAAGGAAACGGCTGTCATACCTGTGCAGACGTTGCAAGGCGCACGGTTACAGTCGCTTAGTACCTATTCGGTAGCGGATGCTGTGCGCTATTTCTCGGGTGTGCAACTCAAGGACTATGGCGGAGTAGGAGGACTCAAAACGGTGGATGTCCGTTCGATGGGCACGCACCATCTGGGCGTCTTCTACGATGGCATCGAGATTGGTAATGCGCAGAACGGAACCGTTGATCTGGGCAAGTTCAGCATGGATAATATTGAGGAGGTGAGCCTGTATAATGGTCAGAAATCTGAGATTTTCCAGTCCGCCAAGGACTATGGTAGTTCCGGTACGTTGTATATCCGTGCGCGCCGTCCACGTTTTGAGGCGAATAAGTCGTATAATGTGCATGTGACGATGCGTGCCGGTACGTTCGGACTGGCGAATCCCAGCATCCTGTACGAGCAGCGCCTCAGCGAGCATGTACACCTCTCGGCGAATGCCGAATATACCTATGCGCATGGTCGTTACCACTTCCGATACCGTCGCGTCTTGCCGATGGGTGGAGTAGCGTGGGACACCACGGCGGTTCGGCAGAACGGCGATGTGCAGGCATTGCGCGGAGAGGTAGGATTGTACGGTTACCTGCCGGATGGCAAGTGGCATCTCAGGGGCTACTGCTATGCCTCGGAGAAGGGTATCCCGGGTGCGATTGTCAATAATGTGTGGACCAATGCCCAGCGCCAATGGGATCGTAATGCCTTTGTGCAGGGCAATTTCACCCATCGGTGGGGCAACTATGATTTTCAGGTCAATGCCAAGTATAGCAACGACCACTTGCGCTACCTCAATCCTGACACCACACGGCTGTACATAGATAATACCTTCCTGCAGCAGGAGTTCTACTTCTCCACGGCACATAAGTACGCGTTGGCTTCTTTGTTCGCGCATGCCCCGCAGGAGTTGGTTTGGGACGTCAACCTCAGTGCTGATTACCAACTCAATTGGCTGCATGCCAATCTGGATAATTTTGCGCACCCGATGCGCCATACGGTGCTGCTGGCTGCGGCTACGGCGCTCAGATACAAGTGGTTACGCATGCAGGCGTCTGCGCTGGGTACGATCGTCAAGGATCAACTGCTGCGTCCGGTAACAGATATGCAGCAGGCGGCTCCGCTGCGGGCGGAGTTCACACCGGCTATCTTCCTCAGCTACCAGCCCTACTTGCCTGAGCAACTCTTCATCCGCGCCTTCTACAAGCGCATTTTCCGTATGCCGACCTTCAACGACCTCTACTACACCGACGTCGGTTCTATCTCTCTGCGACCCGAGCGCACGCGTCAGTACGACCTCGGCGTGCAGTACAGCAAACTCTGGCAGCATGGCATCGTGCGACAGGTCGGTGCTAAGGTGGATGGCTACTTCTGCCAGGTGCATGACAAGATTGTGGCTATCCCACGCGAGAATGGTCAGTATCGCTGGCAGATGCTCAATCTGGGCTATGTCGAGATACTGGGTGTGGATTGTAATGCAGACCTCACGATTGTGCCTGTACGTGAACTAAGTCTCACCATTGCAGGTACTTATACCTATCAACGAGCGCGAGACCTTACCAATCCTGAGTCCGAGTTCTATGGTGGACAAATCGCGTACATACCTTGGCATAGCGGCAGCGTGACGGGCAATATCACCTGGCGCAGTTGGAGTATGAACTATTCGTTCATCTACGTGGGCGAGCGCTACCACAACTCCGCCAATATCCCTGCCAATTACGAGCAACCCTGGTACACGCACGACCTCTCGCTCAGCAAAATCTTCACTTTCAGCGGCTGGCGAATGAGTGTCTCCGTCGAGGTCAATAACCTGCTCAATCAGCAGTACGATGTCATTGTTAACTATCCTATGCCGGGCATCAACGGCAAGGGAATCATTAAGTTTATGCTATGATGAAGGATCATCTTTTACATACGAGAGTCTGCCTTCTGCTGGGGACGCTGGGGCTGCTATGGATGCTGGTAGGATGCCGCAGGGATGTGGTGATTTTTCCACCGGAGGTTGTGCCTGTCGGCGAGCAGCAGATCACACCTGTATGCGGATTTTACCTGCTCAACGAGGGCAATATGGGTAGCAATAAATCCACCCTCGACTACTACGATTTTCGGTCAGCGACCTATTCGCGCAATATCTACGCATTCTCCAATCCCACTGTGCCCAAGGAACTTGGCGACGTGGGCAACGACCTGGCAATCTATGGAGCGCGACTCTATGCCGTCATCAATTGCTCCAATAAGATTGAGGTTATGCGCAGCAGCGATTGCCTGCGACTGGGGCAAATCAATATTCCCAACTGCCGTTATCTGGCGTTTGATGGTGCGTATGGGTATGTCACCAGTTATGCCGGACCTGTGCAACTCGGTGGGCATAGCCAGATTGGGTATGTTGCGCGATTTGATACCGCCACGTTGCAGATTACTGACACCTGCTATGTGGGTTATCAGCCTGATGATGTGGCGATTGTGGGGCAGAAAATGTATGTCGCCAACTCCGGTGGATACAATGTGCATAATTACGAGACCACGCTCTCTGTTATTGATTTGCACTCCTTCACCGAGCAGTATCGCATACATGTGGCGGTCAATCTTCATCGCTTGCAACTCGACCACTATGGGCAATTATGGGTCACTTCCCGAGGCGACTATTTTGACAATCCTTCTCGGCTCTTTGTCGTCGATACGGCTACCGATCAGGTGACCGACTCCGTCGATATCCCTGTCTCAGTCATGGCGCTGCAGGGAGACTCGCTCTATGTCATCAGCCATGCTTTCAGTTACGAAACCTACGACTACGAATTGGCATTCCGTATCGTGGATGTGCGAACGCATCAGATTGTGTGTCAGCAGTTTATCACCGATGGCACGCAGAGCCGCATCACCAAGCCTTATGGACTGATGGTGCATCCTGTCACGCACGATTTCTATGTCACCGATGCCGGCAATTATGTCGAGCCGGGTCGCCTTTATTGCTACGACTCGCAGGGCGTGCTCCGATGGTCTGTCCGCACAGGTGACATCCCTGCACACTTCGCCTTACTCTACCATAAATAGATTTTTATTTACGTTTTTTCTTGCATATTCCAAAAAAAAGCAGTACCTTTGCACCGCAATTCGTAATGGAAGCAGGTGAGATTCCTGCACAGACGCGCTGCTGTGTTTCGCGCGAAGCGTTCATCAATATCTGTAAGTCACTGATGTCCTGCACATTGGGAAGGCGATGAACGATTGCGATTAGTCAGAAGACAACCTATTGCATTGTGTTTAACCATGTATGTCCTCGCGATTTGGGACGTCTGAGATGATGCGTAATTTTATTTTTCGTTCGTTGGCAACCTTGGGTTGTTTGTGTGGATTGTCGTGTCCACTTGTTTGGTGTGTCTCACCGTATATTCACCATGTTTATGAGTTCCGTCCTGCGCCGGGACAGTTTGTCAATGTCCTGCCTGCTTACCATGCCGGCGACACCGAGCTGGATATCGTCGCTCGTGTTGATTCTCTCATTGCTAATCACAAGGGTGGACTGATTTCTTTGGGCAGTTTTGGTGGTTATGTTACCTTTGGATTTGACCACCCGGTGGTCAATGTGCCGGGCGAGTACGACCTCAAGATTTGCGGCAACGCTGTCTATACCGATCCTGCTTACATAGTGCGGGATACCACAGCCATCACAGGATCGCCAGAGCCGGGTATCGTCATGGTGAGTGTGGATGCCAATCAGAACGGACTGCCAGACGATGAGTGGTATGAACTGGCTGGATCGGAGCATCAGCACCCTCTCACGCGCCGCGAGTACGCGATCACTTATTATCGCACGCCTGCTGATCACGTGGCTACGCCTGTCAAAGATAAGTATCGTCGTTACCTGACTGATACCACCTATATTCGCTATACTACCAATAGAGATGAGGAAGGCTATATCGCTAAGAATCAGTATCATAATCAGGCATATTATCCCGAGTGGATTGCCGAGGACAGCTACACGTTGTCCGGCACGCTTCTGCGCAATACGATGATTGATGAGAACGGGTATGGTACCGAGATTTCGCTCTATGTCTTCGATTGGGGATACGTGGATAATCATCCCAATACCTATGCGGATGATCCTGAGCGACATGTGTCTGAGTTCAAACTGGACTGGGCTGTCAATGCTGCCGGCGAACCTGTAGCTCTCTCTACGGTCGATTTTGTGCGTGTCTATACCGCGCAGTTGCAGTTTATCGGATGGATGGGGGAGACTTCCACCGAGGTTACCGATGCCTGGGATTTGCATCCCGAGGCTAAACCTACGGCGCTCAACGATGGTGCGCGTTGTGATGAAAAGGTGGTCAAGTGCCTCATGCCGGATGGTACGTTGTTGCTGCGTCGCGGCGATTATATCTACGATCTGATGGGACGCCGCAGATAATCGATGCACGATTCTGTGCATGCGACATATACCATGATACATATTGCATAGTTGGGGGAGGGTAGTACCCAATCTTGTTTTCTGCCATTTACCCTCCCCCTCAGCAATGTTTTCAGAGCGCCTCGAGTTTCCCCTCGAGGCGCTCTCTGTTTCCTTTTGTTTTTCTGTGTTTTACGCATCTTCCACCATAGGATGACCATAGGATGACCATAGGATGACCATAGGATGACCATAGGATGACCATAGGATGACCGTAGGATGACCGCAGGATTGTCGCTATTTTTTCGATACTTCCCTGATGCCTTAGTTAACCCTTACCGACAGCTTGCAAAGCGCCTTAGACCTCCTTTCTTCTTTTTTTCTTGCATATATCATTTTTTTTTTGTATCTTTGCACCCAAATTTAATATTGTGTGTCATGGATACGAATTTTGGTTTTGTCAGAGTGGCTGCCGCGGTGCCTGTCATGCGTGTTGCCGATTGTCAATACAATGCTACGGAGATTAAGAAACTCATTGCAGAAGCTGTTCGCGAGGGTGTGGAGGTAATCTGCTTTCCAGAGCTCACGGTCACCGGCTATACCTGTGCGGACCTCTTCTTCACGCAGCAGTTGCAGCAGAATGCGATGGCTGCGATGCAGAGCATTTGCGAATATACACGCGAGAAGCCTATCATTGTTCTCGTGGGGGCGCCGCTCAAGGTGGATAACAACCTCTACAACTGCGCTTTCGTCATGACCGACGGTGAGGTCGTTGGTATTGTGCCAAAGATCAACCTGCCCAATACCGGCGAGTTCTACGAGAAGCGCTGGTTCACCCCGGGCAGAACGGCTATCCAGACTGCAGACATATGGAGTGGGGATGTGCCTTTCGGACCTAATCTCGTCTTTACTGCCAACGGCTACAATTTCGGTGTGGAGTTGTGCGAGGATCTGTGGTCACCGCTGCCACCATCGACGCAACTGGCAATCCAAGGGGCAGAACTCATCTTCAACCTCTCGTCCAGCAATTGCCTCGTAGGCAAGAACGACTTCCGCCGACATATGATTACGCAGCAGTCTGCTCGCGTGCATTGCGGCTATGTCTATGCTTCGTCCGGTGTCTTTGAATCGACAACCGACGTGGTATTCAGCGGATCAACCTACATCGCCGAGAACGGGGATCTGCTGGAGCAGGGCGAGCGTTTCCAACGCAGTTCTACCATGATTATCAGCGAGATTGATGTGGAGCGACTGCGTACCGACCGCCAGCGTAATACCAACTTCACCGCCGACCAGTCGGCTCCGTATCGTAAGGTCAATGTGGCACCTATTGAGCGCGACGAGGCCTGCACGGCACCTATTCATCGTACCTTCAGCCAGACTCCTTTCCTGCCCACAGCGGCGAACGAGGATACGTACTGCACGGATGTCTTTGCTATCCAAACCAACGGACTCATGCGCCGCTGGGAGCATACGCATGCCCAGACCGTGGTGTTGGGTATCAGCGGTGGACTCGATTCCACGCTGGCGCTGCTCGTTTGCGTGCTGGCTGCCGATCAGTTGGGCTACGACCGCAGTCGTGTCATCGCCGTCACGATGCCGGGATTCGGAACCAGCGACCGCACCTACCACAATGCCATCGCCCTGATGGAGCGATTGGGAGTCAGCATACACGAGATTCCTATTCGCGATGTGGTGACGCAGCATCTGCACGACATCGGACACGACCTCAGCACACACGACATCACCTACGAGAATGCGCAGGCACGCTGTCGTACGCTCATCCTGATGGATATGGCTAACCAGTACAACGGCATCGTGGTGGGTACCGGTGACCTGAGCGAACTGGCGCTGGGATGGGCTACCTACTGCGGAGACCATATGTCGATGTATGGTGTCAATGCCGGCATCCCAAAGACGCTGGTACGATTCCTTGTGGAGTATGCTGCGCGTAACCTCTTTGGCGACGCCACACGTGCCGTACTGTTGGACGTTGTGGATACTCCTGTTTCGCCCGAACTCCTGCCTACTGATGAGCATGGCAACATTGCCCAAATCACCGAGGACAAGGTGGGACCGTACGAACTGCACGACTTCTTTGCTTACTATTTCCTGCGCTATGGATTCAGTCGTGACAAGATCCTGTATATGGCACAATACACCTTTGAGGACAAATATACACCGGAGGTGATAGAGAAGTGGCTCAATACCTTCATGCGCCGATTCTACCAGCAGCAGTTCAAGCGCAGTTGCCTGCCGGATGGACCTAAGGTCGTATGTGTGGGACTCAGTCCGCGTGGTGACCTGCGCATGCCAAGTGATGTGAATGAGATATAAGTTATGATTAAGATACAAGAACATACATCCCTCTTGCCGCTCAATACGTTCGGAATGGACGTTCGCACGAAAGTGTTGGCGGAGTACGAGACCGAGGCTGACTTGCGAGAACTGCTGTCTCGCTATCGTGGCGAGCGCATCCTGCCGGTGGGGCAGGGCAGCAACCTGCTCTTCACCACCGACTACGATGGTGTGGTGCTCCACTCGTGTATGCGTCGTGCACGTGCGTTGGGCGAGAACAGCGACGAGGTCTTTGTAGAGGCTGAGTCTGGACTGGTGCTGGATGATCTCATCAGTCAATTGGTGGATATGGGACTGGGTGGACTGGAGAACCTCAGTTATATCCCTGGTACCGTAGGTGCATCTGCTGTGCAGAATGTAGGTGCCTATGGAGTTGAAGCCAAGGATGTGATTGCCAGCGTTCGCTGTCTGTCCGTTGAGACGGGCGAGGAGCGTGTCTTCACCTGCGAGGAATGCCACTTTGGCTATCGCGATAGTATCTTCAAGGGCGAACTGCGTGGGCAATACATCGTCACCAGCGTGGTCTATCGCCTCAGCAAGCACCCTGAGTTTCGCCTCGACTACGGCAACCTGCGTAGCGCCATCAGTGGTGAACCTACGCTCAGCAAGGTACGCGAGGCGGTTATCCGTATCCGCCGACAGAAGTTGCCGGAGGTTGGTGAACTTGGCTCAGCTGGCTCGTTCTACAAGAATCCTGTCATTGCTCCCGAGCACTTTGCTCGCTTGCAGAGCCAGTATCTCACCATCCCACACTACGAGGTAGTAGGGGGGATCAAGGTGCCGGCAGCTTGGCTCATTGAGCAATGTGGATTCAAGGGAAAGCGCATGGGCGGAGCGCAGGTGTATGAGAAGCAACCACTCGTCATCGTCAATACCGGTGGTGCTCAACCACAAGATATCATCGGCCTCGCAGCAGAGGTAGCCAACGGCGTACAGCAGCGGTTCGGCATTGCCATCTCACCCGAGGTTAATTACATATAAAATCGTACATAACATGGCCAGTTTCATTGTAGAAGGAGGACACAAACTGCACGGCAGCATCACGCCACAGGGCGCCAAGAACGAAGCACTACAGGTGCTTTGTGCGGTACTGCTCACACGCGAGACCGTGGTAATCAGTAATATACCTAATATCCTGGATGTCAATAATCTGATAGATCTGCTGCAGACTATCGGTGTCACGGTGGAGAAACTTGAGCCGCACACCTATTCGTTCACGGCGCGTGACCTGGACGAGGCATATCTGCAGAGTGCTGACTTCCTGAATAAATGTGCCAAACTGCGTGGCTCTGTGATGCTGATAGGTCCGCTATTGGCACGACTGGGATGCGTCACCTATGCCAAACCCGGTGGTGATAAGATTGGTCGTCGCCGACTGGATACACACTTCACAGGAATGAGCAACCTGGGGGCTACCTTCCGATACAATCAGGATTTGGCAGCATACACCTTCTCTGCCGAGCGCCTGCAGGGCACGTACATGCTGCTGGATGAGGCATCGGTGACCGGTACTGCGAATATCATCATGGCGGCTGTGCTGGCAGAGGGTACAACCACTATCTACAATGCCGCCTGCGAACCGTATCTGCAGCAACTATGTCGCATGCTCAATCAGATGGGGGCGCGCATCAGTGGGGTGGGGAGTAATCTGCTCACTATCGAGGGAGTTCGCACTTTGCACGGAGCACAACATCGCCTCCTGCCGGATATGATTGAGGTGGGTTCGTTCATCGGTATAGCGGCTATCACGGGTAGCGAATTGACCATCCGGGATGTCAGTTATCGCGACCTGGGAATTATTCCGGATGCCTTCCGACGCCTGGGCATCTGTCTGGAGCAGCGCGGAGATGATATCTATATCCCTGCCCAGGAGCATTATCAGATCGAGTCCTTCCTGGATGGCAGCATTCTGACTGTCGCCGATGCTCCCTGGCCCGGACTGACGCCAGACCTGCTGTCGGTGATTCTGGTGGTCGCTACACAGGCACGTGGATCGGTGCTTATCCATCAGAAGATGTTCGAGAGCCGACTCTTCTTCGTGGATAACTTGCTCAATATGGGAGCACAGATTATCCTATGTGACCCACACCGTGCCGTAGTGATTGGGCACGACCACAACGTACGACTGAGAAGCAATAATATGACCTCGCCCGATATACGCGCCGGCATTGCCATGCTGATTGCTGCTATGTCTGCCGAGGGCACCAGCCGCATTGACCATATCGACCAGATTGATCGTGGATACGAGAATATCGAGGGACGCCTAAATGCCATTGGGGCATGCATCAAACGAATAAATTAATCACATTAATATATATTGAGTTATGAAAAAGTACAATTTCAATGCAGGACCGAGCATCCTGCCGCAAGAGGTAATCAAGCAAACTGCAGACGCCATCATGGACTTCCAGGGTGAGGGTCTCAGTATTCTGGAGATTTCGCACCGTGCCAAGTATTTTCAGCCAGTAATGGACGAGGCAGAGGCTCTGATGAAGGAGTTGCTGGGTGTACCGGAAGGCTACCGTGTGCTCTTCCTCGGTGGTGGTGCCAGCATGCAATTCTGCATGGTACCATTCAACCTGCTGGAGAAGAAGGCTGCCTATCTGAACACCGGCGTGTGGTCAAAGAAGGCACTCAAAGAGGCTAAGGGATTTGGTGAGGCAGTAGAGGTAGCTGCATCTACCAATTCGATTCCGACCGACTACATTGTGCCACAGGATGCAGACTACTTCCACATCACCACCAACAACACCATCTTCGGTACCGAGATTAGCGACCGCAAACTGGCTGACATCTATGCTAAGAAGGGCAATGTGGCACTCGTAGCAGATATGTCATCGGATATTCTGAGCCGCCCAATCGATGTGGCACAATACGACCTCATCTATGGTGGTGCACAAAAGAACCTCGCTCCTGCCGGTGTGACCTTTGTCATCGTTAAGGAGTCGGCTCTGGGTAAGGTGAGCCGCTATATCCCTACCATGCTGGATTATCGCACTCATATTGAGGGTGGATCGATGTTCAATACCCCTCCTGTACTGCCAATCTACACAGCTGTGCTGACCATGCGTTGGCTCCGTCAGAATGGTGGCGTAGAATGGATTATGCGTCGTAACATTGAGAAGGCTAATCTGCTCTACGATGCTATCGACAGCAGTAAGGTCTTCATGCCAACCATCACCGACAAGGAGGATCGCTCACGCATGAATATCTGCTTCGTGCTCAAGCCGGAGTATCAAGATCTGCAGGATGACTTCTTCAAGTTCGCTACCGCACAAGGTATGGTGGGCATCAAGGGTCACCGTCTGGTAGGTGGCTTCCGTGCAAGTTGCTACAACGCGATGGATGTGGAGGGCGTACAGGCACTCGTTAACTGCATGAAGGCATACGAGGCTAAGCTATAAGCCGTATGGAGCAATTCTATCACCACCCTCGCCGTGCCGAGGATGACAAACAAAAAACTGTATTTTTTACTACATTGGTTAATAATATGAAAGTACTTGTTGCAACAGAGAAACCCTTTGCGAAAGTAGCCGTAGATGGTATTCGCAAGGTGATTGAGGGGGCAGGCTATGAACTCGCCCTACTGGAGAAATATACCAAGAAGGAGGAGTTGCTGGCGGCAGTAGCTGACGCAGATGCCCTCATCATCCGTTCAGACAAAGTGGATGCTGAGGTGCTGGATGCGGCGAAACAGCTGAAGATTGTCGTTCGTGCCGGTGCCGGCTACGACAATATCGATCTGGAGGCTGCTACTGCGCACCACGTGGTAGCTATGAACACCCCGGGGCAGAACTCCAACGCCGTGGCAGAACTGGCTCTCGGTCTGATGGTGTATGCCGTACGTAATTTCTACAACGGCACATCGGGTAGCGAACTCATGGGCAAGAAACTGGGTATCCACGCCTTCGGAAACGTAGGTCGCAATGTGGCTCGTATCGCCAAGGGATTTGGTATGGATGTCTATGCCTTTGATGCGTATTGCCCGGATGAGGCAATGACCGCTGCCGGAGTTACTCCTGTGCATAGTGCAGAGGAATTGTACTCCACCTGCGACATCGTGTCGCTCCACATCCCTGCTACACCGGAGACCAAGCAATCAATTGGCACGAAACTTGTAGGTTCGATGCCAAAGGGTGGACTGCTCGTCAATACCGCACGCAAGGAGGTTATCCACGAGGACGAACTCATTTCGCTCATGCAGGAGCGTACCGACCTGAAATACGTGACCGACATCATGCCGGCTGCGGATCAGAAGTTCCAGGAACTCTTTGAGGGACGCTACTTCTCTACACCTAAGAAGATGGGTGCACAGACTGCCGAGGCGAATATCAATGCCGGTATTGCTGCTGCAGAGCAGATTGTGGATTTCCTCGTCAATGGGAACACACGATTCCAGGTGAATAAATAAGATACACGTTTATCACGTAAAGTAAACATGAGAAAAATCTTAAGTGCCATACTCCTTATTCTATCCGCGTGCGCGTACGCGTTGCACGTGGAGGGAGTAGGTAGTACGAAGGTGTACAACAACGGAGATACAATCTTTGTCTTTGCCGATAATCCCGAGTTGAAAACCAGGGATAACAGCAAGGTGGATTGGTACCAATTGGATGGAACTCTCTTCGCCAGCAATACTGAGACAATCTTTCCCAACTATGAGGGTGACGGCTATTATATTGAGGTAGGTGGGCAGCGCGAATATTTCTACGTATTCCGCTATAGCGACTATCGTCCTCGACTCGACTCGCTCATTGTAGATTCGCTGTGTACCTCAACTCGTCTGCGACTGGTGGGCGCGATACGACCGATGACGTACACCAATCAGTATGGTGTGCAGCGGACACTGTCTCGCACTTGCCGCATCAGTTACACCGATCTCAGTTGGGGTGGAGAAGAGTGGACAGACTCGCTGGTGGTATTGGATAATCAGCCTCTGCATACAGGTGAGTACGTGTTTGCCGAGCCATTCTACCGCACCACGGATTTCACGCTCACCTACGAGCCGCTGATGGCGGAGTTGGGTTTGGACTTGGATTCCATCAGCAGCGAAGAGGCTTCGCCAGTTGCCTGCAAGGCACATCCTACCTCTGTCACTACGGTACGAGGTGAGGCAGGTGAGCGCACCAATGAGGTGGATCGTCCAACGGATGCGTCTGTGCTCACGGGCTCGGCTCCGCTGGATATTCTCTTCCGCTCAAATCCTACACCGGCTGTTGATTTCTACCAATGGCGAATCTACAAGGGTAGTCAACTGCTGGCGCAGCGTACTGACGAGCAGACGCGATACGAGTTTAGTGCACCGGGTTCGTATCGTGTAGTATGCACGGTGACCAATGCGCTTTGCCCCTGCACGGATCCGATGAATGCTGATTGTCAGCCAGCAGACTCCACGGAGTTCACCATTGCGGTTAGTGAGTCAATGCTGCTTGTGCCTAATGCCTTCACCCCCAATGGTGATGGCAAGAACGATGAGTTCCGCGTGCAATACCGTTCGCTGCGTGAGTTCCACTGCTGGGTCTATAACCGATGGGGTAAACTTGTGTATGACTGGACTGATCCGGCTAAGGGTTGGGATGGTACAATCAACGGTCGTCCGGCGGCTGAGGGAGCCTACTTCTATGTCATTCGTGCCTTTGGTACAGATGCTGCGAAGGATGCCGGCTACACCAATAAGATTTCGTACAACAAGAAGAAGCGCAATGCCGACGAGGCGGTGATAGGCGTCTATCAGTTGTCGGGAGATATTAATCTGTTGAGAGGGGGCAGCAAGTGATAGCGAACACTCTCCTAATAAAACTAATAAGTAAGATGAAACTAAAAACGATTGTGATTATGGCTGCAATGGCAGTAATGGGTTCAGCAATGGCAGCTGACCAGACAAATCCGTTCTTTAACTACAAGAACTGGAAGACTCCCCACCAGACCTATCCGTTTGGTGAGATTCGAGCAGAGCACTATATGCCTGCTTTTCAGGAAGGTATGAAACAAGGTTTAGCGGAGATAGATGCTATTGTCAATAATCCTGCTGCGCCTACTTATGCCAATACCATTGAGGCATACGAGCGCTCGGGTGAACTGCTGTCGATAGTGGCAGGTTGCTTCTATAACCTGACGAACTCTGAGACTACAGAGGAACTGCAGGCGATAGAGGTAGAACTCTCACCGATGATGTCCGAGTATAGCGCAACGATTCGTCTCAACGAGGGACTATTCAAGCGCATCAAAGCGGTGTATGATCAGAAGGATAAACTGAAACTCAACAAGGAGCAGCAGAAACTGCTGGACGATATTTATGAAGGTTTTGCCAACAATGGTGCTAACCTGTCGCCAGAGGAGAAAGAGGTCTATCGCGAACTCAGTAAGCGCCTCAGCGGTCTCACTCTGCGCTACGGACAGAATGTGCTGAAGGCAACCAACGCATGGACGATGCTCCTCACGGACGAGGCACTGCTGGCAGGACTCAATGACGACACCAAGGCAATGATGCGCGCCAACGCAGAGAAGCGTGGACTGGAAGGTTGGTTGCTGGATCTCAAGCCTACCACCTATCGCCCGGTGATGGAGGACCTGGATAATCGTGATATCCGTCGCGAACTCTACACCGCCTACAACAGTCGCTGCATAGGTGGTGAGTTTGATAACACAATGGTAATCAAGGATATCGTTAATACCCGTCTGGCTCTTGCACAGCTCTTTGGCAAGAAGACCTATGCCGAGAAGTCGCTGCATAAGACGATGGCTGAGACTCCTGAGAATGTGTATAAACTGCTGGATGAACTGCGTGTCAACTATATCGATGCGGCCAAGGCAGAGGTACAGGAGGTGCAGGAGTTTGCTACTGCACACGGCTTCTACGCCACCATTCAGCCGTGGGATTGGAGCTACTATAGCAAGAAACTCAAGAACGAGAAGTATGCAATCTCAGACGATGTGCTGCGCCCATACTTTGAACTCAATAATGTCATGAATGGTGTGTTCGGCTTGGCTAAGCGCCTGTATGGCATCACCTTCAAGGAGAACAAGAATATCCCTGTCTATAATCCGGAGGTAAAAGCCTACGAGGTATTTGACGAGAAAGGCAAATATCTGGCAGTCTATTATGCTGATTTTCACCCGCGTGAGGGTAAGCGCGGTGGTGCATGGATGAACGACTTCCAGCCGCAATACATGGTCGGCAAGAAGGATCACCGTCCACATATCGTCAATGTGATGAACTTCACCAGACCTACCGCAGATAAGCCTGCTCTCTTCACCTATGACGAGGTTCGCACTTTCCTGCACGAGTTCGGTCACGGATTGCATGGTATGCTGACCCGTTGCCAATACAGCGCATTGTCTGGAACCAATGTACCACGCGATTTTGTGGAGTTGCCCAGTCAGTTCAACGAGAACTTCATTGACGAGAAGGAGTTTCTGGATACCTTTGCCAAGCACTATCAGACCGGTGAGGTGCTGCCTGATTCGCTGCTGGCAAAGATGCATGCGAGCCAGACTTATCATGCAGCGTATGCATGCGTTCGTCAGTTGTCGTTCGGCTATTTGGATATGGCATGGCACACACTGGAGGCTCCGTTTGAGGGCGATAGCCGTGATGTACTGGACTTTGGAAATGCAGCAATGGAGTGTGTTCGCGTGTTGCCGGATGTGCTTGGCACTCAGATGGAGACCGCGTTCACTCACATCTTCTCGGGCGGCTATGCAGCTGGTTACTACAGCTATAAGTGGTCAGAGTTGCTGGATGCAGATGCATTCTCTGTCTTTAAGGCTGCGGCAGCAAAGCGCGGCGGCAGTATCTTTGACAAGAAGTCGGCAGACCTGTTCCGCAAGAACATCCTGGAGCGCGGTGGCACCGAGAATCCAATGGAGCTGTATAAGCGTTTCCGTGGTGGCGAACCGACCATCAATGCCCTTCTGGAGCGCGATGGTATTCGCGTGTTAGAGATCAAGTAAGCGTGTTCCCTCGTAAAGGGTTCTGACGATTAGTCTTAAAATTAATCGCCTCGGGTCACAACCCGAGGCGATTTTTCAGTCTTCCCCCTATGTCTTTACCTAACTATTACCTAACTATTACCTAACTACCAGTCACCCTTAGTGACCCCTTATAGACCCCTTATAGACCCCTTATAAAGCGCCTCATTTTGCCGACTCGGTTTCGCCCACTTGTTTGAGTGAGAGTTGTATTCTTGCGCGCGCGCGATCAATATTAATTACGCGTACGCGCACGTGCTCTTGTATTTTGACGACCTCTGCAGGTGAAGAAATGCGTCGGTTGGCCATCTCAGAGATATGAATAAGTCCATCTTTGTGTACGCCCAAATCCACAAAAGCACCAAAAGCGGAGATATTAGTGACGATTCCCGGTAGCACCATTCCCTCCCTTAGATCATCAATGGTATGTACGGAGTCGTCAAAGTGGAACTGGACTAACTGCGTGCGTGGGTCTCGGGTGGGCTTCTCCAACTCATGCATGATGTCCTGCAGGGTAGAAAGTCCGATACCCTCTCCGTTGTCGTGGAGCGTGACGTAACGCTGTATATCGATTTTCTTTCGTAGTGAGTCATCCTGCATCAGGTCGGTGATAGTACACCCCAAATCCCGTGCCATCAATTCGACAATCGGATAGGCCTCAGGGTGTACGGCAGAGTTGTCCAGAGGCTGACGGGAACCAGTGACGCGTAGGAATCCTGCGGCCTGCTCAAAGGTTTTTGCTCCCATTTTAGGCACCTTGAGCAAGTCTTTGCGGCAGGTGAAAGCACCATTGGCAGTACGATAATCGACGATATTCTGTGCGAGTGTAGGTCCCAATCCTGAGATGTAGGTCAATAGGTGTCGACTGGCTGTATTGACATCAACTCCCACGTGGTTGACCACAGACTCGACGGTCTGTGCCAGACTATCTCGCAGTCGAACCTGATCAACATCGTGCTGGTATTGTCCTACACCGATAGCCTTAGGCTCAATCTTTACGAGTTCAGCCAGTGGATCCATGAGCCGTCTGCCGATGCTGACGGCACCTCGTACCGTGACATCTTGGTCAGGGAACTCGTCTCGTGCAATCTTAGATGCAGAATAGACAGAGGCTCCAGCCTCACTGACGACATAGACGGCAGGAGGAGTAGGTAAGGACTGAATAGCCTGTCGTGCGAGTGCTTCGGTCTCGCGACTGGCAGTACCATTGCCGATGGCGATTGCCTGTATCTGGTAGTCAGTACAGAGGTTTGCGAGCGTACGGCATGCAGCCTCCGGCTGATGCAGATAGATGACGGTATGTGTGAGCAGGTCCCCTTGTGCAGAAAGGACGACAGTCTTGCATCCTGTACGGAATCCCGGATCCAGACTAAGTACTCGCTGCTGACCCAGTGGTGATGCCAAAAGCAGTTGGCGCAGGTTGTCGGCGAAGATACGTATAGCCTCTGTATCAGCTTTCTCCTTGCTGAGTGCAGCGTACTCGTTCTCGATAGATGCCTTGAGCATTCTGCGATAGGCATCCTCCATGGCAAGTTCGACCTGATAGGCTGCTTCAGAATCATTACGAAGGAAGATGTGTGCGAGTTTGTCCAAGCACTTTTCGGCATCCGGGGATATATCCACACGTATATATCCCTCTGTTTCCGCTCGACGAATTGCTAATAATCGATGTGCTGATATGCGGCGTAGTGGCTCGCTGATGGCAAAGTAGTCGCGATAATTGTCAGCAGTCTGTTCAAAGATAGCGAGGTCTCGTGCCGAGAGATCCTTGGCAGCCGTTTTTCGCTTGGTGGTGAGTATGGCAGAGTAGGCAAACTCCCGACGAACGGCATTTCTAGCGCGTTCGTCCTCAGCAATACGTTGTGCGATGATGTCTCTCGCGTACTGTAGTCCTTGCTCGTCGCGTGGGAATGTCAGATGCCTATCCTGTCGCATGAGCAGGTTAGCCAGGGGCTCAAATCCCTTCTCAATAGCGATGTCGGCTCTTGTCTTGCGGTGTGGCTTGTATGGAAGATAGATGTCCTCCAGCAGGGTAGCGTCCCAGCAATCGTGGAGACGATTGGCTAAATCGTCGGTCATCTTTCCCTGCTCGGTGATGGATTTGATAATCGTATCGCGCCGGGCAACGAGTTCCTGCATCTTATGGTAGTTGTCGCAGATTGATGCGATCTGTATCTCGTCGAGATTTCCGGTTCGCTCCTTGCGATATCGTGCGATAAATGGTATAGTTGCTTTGTCGTTGATGAGTGCAATGACAGCCGCAACCTGTGACTCGCTGATACCTGTGTGCTGACTAATAACGTGTAGCATAGTTTTGTTATTATTTTTTTAGTTTACCTGTGATTGAATTGTTGGCAGCACGTACTCGATATCCTGCCTTTCGGAGTTGCTCCAGCAATCCCTTTTCTCCTCCCAGGTACATAGCATCCAATACGATAAATGCATTTCCCTCCTTGAGATAAGGTCGTAATCGCTTGACCCACTGCTGATTCCGCTGGCAATAGACCTGATAGTCGGAGAAACTGATGGTAGATAGATTATCCGGTGCTTGCACGATATATGCAATATCTGTCAGGCGCCCGGCAGTGTACATATTCATGATGCTCCTCTCGCGATTGATCTCTCGCTCGGGATACTCGATGACCTTCTGTAGTTCCAGGCATTGCCAGTGAAAAGGCTCACGATCAAAGAGCATGTACATTGTTTCCCCTACATTGTCCAATCCATAGACGGGGATGTCACGCTCGGCAGCCACTGCCTGAAAAAATGCCTCCATAGAGCGCGATTCGTCGTAGTCAAGCCATCGCTTCATAAGTTCAACACGGTACATCTCGCACAGGTAAGATGGCTTCATTCTGCAGAGTTTGTCCAATCCCATACCCAATGTGATACGCAGTGCTTCGTCGATGCTCTTGTACTCAGCTTCGGTATAGAAATTGCTGAGCACAACGGAGTCATGTAGGATAGCCGCCTGTCGTAGGGCAGATAAGGCCTCGTAGTCCTGCATAGCAAACTCGGTGATGACCTTGTTGCATCGTCCAAAGGATGTGAAGGTATTGGGAATGGTATCCAAGAAGGTCATATCCACCAGTCGATTGGTGGCAAGGATGTAGGATTTGTCCTTGGCAGAATTGCCATAGACCTCGTATAGCAGTTGGGCTTGCATGGTGTTCATACGAGACCCAACAAGATATAGCATGCTGATAATTAGCACTATACGGTATAGGGTGGTTTTCATTTGAATTTAGTGATAAGTTGGTATGCACGACTGATACCGAGTTCGCCCGCTTTGCTCAAATCCTGTAGTCCGGCCTCGGTCTGGTGCGTATAGATATAGGTGAGTCCTCGATTGAAGTATGCTTCGGCAAAGTCAGCATCAATCTGAATAGCCCGGGTGTAATAGGTGATAGCAGCAGAGTAGTCTCTCTGCTGACAGAGCATGTTTGCCTTGTTGTAGTATGCAAACTGGAAGTCGGGATAGAGACTGATGACTCGGTCGTAGTCGCGCAGCATGATGTCGAAGTCCATACTGGATTCAGCGCTAAGTTCGCCAGCCGCACGCTGGAATTGCAACATGCGGAATCGCCAGTTGGCACGGCAGAACGTGATAACGGCCTCGGCATATGTGGGTGCTTTCTGTGTAGGAGTGGCGAGGAGGTTGAGTGCCTTGGTAGCATCATCCATGGCAGACACATAGTCCTGCACCAGTGCAAACTGCATCGCTCTGGCAAAGCACAAAGCCGCAGCAGGTGCTCGCTCAATCTGGTCTGAAAGGGAAGCAATCAGTTCGAAGTGGTGGTTGATGAGCTCGGCAGTGAGAGTCAAGTCCTGTGCCGAGAAGTGCAGCGGCGAAGGTGCAATATTGGCGCGATTGAAATCGCCAACCGCGTAATGGAAATAAGTCGATTTGCGAATCTCATCCGTGGGCGCATAGTAGGTGAGCGCATAATTAGGTTCGCTAACAACGCCAGCCATGCTCTCATTCTGCTGCTGTGCTGCAGAAGATGAGAACTCCTTCTTGAGGTCTCGCTGCTCGGGTGTAGTGGCGGCAATCTGTACGCTGGTATTGATTTGCTGCTGGATCTTGTCCTTGTTTTGCTCGAGTTCGTATGCGCGATGACGATATTGGTAGGCGCTACGCTCGTCTCCCAGTTTGCTCTTGGCCTGAGCCGCGAGATAGTAGGAAGGCAAGAAATAAGGATAGACATCAATGAGGATATCCAGGTCTCGGATAGCATCCTGATAATGCCTGAGTTGCATCTGTGTCACGGCTCTCTGGTATCGCATCTCGGTCTGCTTGGGTGCCAAACTGATGGCCTCGTTGTAGTCGTCTATGGCTCGGTTGTAGTCGCCCAACTCGTGACGCAGCATACCACGGTTGTAGTAAGATTGCGCATTCAGTGGGTCGATGCTGACCGCCTTGTCATAGTCTGCAAGTGCACCACGATAGTTATGCTTGTGATAGAAGATGATGCCTCGGTTCATATAGTCTCCCGGCCATTTAGAGCCCAGATTGATGGCTTTGGTAATCGCTACCAGCGCCTCATCATCCTGGTTGAGCATCAGTTGTGTGACGCCAATCGCGGACCAGTTGGATGGGTTTTGCGAGTCGTAGAGGACGGTTTGTGAGAAAGCATCCAGAGCCGCCATGGTATCCTGCTGGTTCATACAAATGACACCTCGCTCAAAGAGGAGCGATGCCGAGTGAGGCTCGCGGCGTAGCAGGTAGTCAATGTCAGCAAGTGCCTGCTTGTACTGCTTCTGCTCCGACATGACGTCTGCGCGCAGCAGGAGGTAGGTCTTGTTCTCGGGAGAGAAAATGAGCGCCTGACTGAGGTCTTGCTCTGCCTCGGCGAATTGCCGCAGTTGTCGATAGACATATCCTCGGGTGTAGTACGCGCCCGGCTGAAAGGGATTGAGTTCGATGGCTCGATTACAATCCAGCAGGGCACCATTGTAGTCGCCCAATTGCGTCTTGGCAATGGCACGGAGCTGGTATGGCTCAGCGATGTATGGTTTGAGCTTGATGACCTGATTGAAGTACTGAATACTGAGCACATAATCCTCAAAATAGAGTGCATTACGCCCAATAGCCGTGATTCGCTCGGTATTGAGTTGGGCATATGTATGCGTCCCTCCCCAGAGGGAGAGAAGCAGTAGAATCGCTATTTTGAGTTGTCGTGGCGCCATTGGGTGTGAGTGTGTATCAGTTGCAACCTGCTGTTGGATCAAACCATGAAGGGATATCAAATTGCTCGTTGGGGTCGTAGCCGAGGCTCTGGTCAGCCATGACCTTCTGCATATAGATGGCAAAGATAGGCAAAGCCATGGCTGCACCTTGTCCCTCCGCCATGCTATCAAAGTGGATGGCACGATCTTCTCCTCCCACCCATGCTCCGCTGACCAGCGAAGGACTGAATCCGATGAACCAACCATCGGAGTTATTCTGGGTGGTACCGGTCTTACCGCCCAGAGGCAGAGTCTTGAGTGCCGTGTTGCCGGCAGCATCTACACCATACCTGAAACGTATGCGCACGCCCGTGCCATGATCCACTACGTTGCGGAGCATGTAGATCATCTTGTATGCGGTGGTCTCGGAGATGATCTCGTGAGTCTTAGGGGTGAAGGATGCCAGTACGTTGCCATTGTTGTCCTCGATTCGTGTGACATAGAGAGGATCAATACGTATGCCCTTGTTTGGGAAGGTGGTGTAGGCATCCACCATCTCTAATACACTGACCTCGCACGGTCCTACGCACAGACTAACAACGGGGTCAATCTGTCCCTGGATGCCAAAGGAGCGCATCATGCGTACGAGTTGCTCTGGCGTGAAGAGTGACATCAGATAGGCAGAAATCCAGTTGCTGGACTGCTGCAATCCCCATGCGAGGGTGACGCTATCTCCCTGGTTCTTGGTGTGGTCATCACGAGGTGTCCAACGCACTCCGTTGCCATCGATGAGGGTGACGGAGTCGTTGATGGTCTTATCGCATGGCCATAGTCCCTCATCCATTGCCAGGGTATAGAGATATGGTTTGATAGTGGAACCCACCTGACGGCGACCTACGGTAGCCATATCGTATTGGAAATGAGTGAAGTTAGGACCACCGACATAAGCCTTGACATGTCCGGAGTGTGGATCCATACTGAGAAATCCACAACGCAGGAAGTACTTGTTCCAGCGAATGGAATCCATGGGTGACATGACGGTATCTCGCATTCCCGAGTAGGTGAAGATCTGTGTCTCCACGGGTGTCTCAAATACTTCTCGAATCTCTGATTCGGATAGTCCCTGGCGCTTGAGTGCACGGTAGCGGTCGGTCTGGCGCATAGAGCGATTCATGATGCCATTGATCTCCTCCTTGGTGAGTTTGCGCGAGAATGGGGCATAGGATTTGTTCTTCTTCTCGTTGAAGAAACGCTCCTGCATGTATTGCATGTGCTCGCTGACCGCCTCCTCGGCATACTGCTGCATTCGCGAGTCGATGGTGGTATAGATACGCAGTCCGTCCTGATAGAGGTCGTATGGTGAGCCGTCGGGCTTGGTATTCTTGTTGCAGAAGCCATAGAGTGGATTCTCCTCCCACTGGCGGCGGTCGATTTCGTATTGCAGTTTGTTCCATTCAGAGTAGTTGGACTCACGTGGCTCTTTGGCCGTAAGCATCTGGCGCAGGAACTCGCGGAAGTAAGGAGCAGAGCCTTGCTTGTGATCGACGGAGTGGTAGTGCAACTCGATAGGTAGTGCACGTAGTGAATCCATCGCCTCGGATGTGATGTAGCCGTATTTTTCCATCTGCGAGAGGACTACATTGCGTCGCGACGTGGTGCGCTCGGTATGACGAATCGGATTGTAGTAGGCAGGGTTCTTACACATACCGATGAGCATCGCAGCCTCCTCGACCTTCAAGTCAGCAGGGGTGGTGCTGAAATAGACTTGTGCAGCCGACTTGATACCTACGGCATTGTAGAGGAAGTCAAATTGGTTGAGGTACATGAGCAGTATCTCGTCCTTGCTGTAGAGACGCTCCAGTTTGGTAGCGATGACCCATTCGATGGGCTTCTGCAAGGCACGCATGAAGATGTTCTCTGCTCGTGGTGACCATAGTTGCTTGGCAAGCTGCTGCGTGAGGGTGGAACCACCTCCGGCGTGACCGAGCTTGACGATAGCGCGAAAGAGAGACTTGGCATCTACACCGGTGTGCTCATAGAATCGTGCATCCTCAGTGGCGATGAGGGCATCTACCAGATAAGGAGACAGGTCGGTGTATTGCACCCCTACGCGATTCTCCTTGCGGTAGTAGCGACCCATGGATTGCATATCGGATGAGAAAATCTCGCTGGCATACTTATTCTGCGGATTCTGCAGTTCCTCCAACGGAGGCAGATAGCCAAGCCAACCATGTATAATCATCCAGAAAATCAGGAAAATGCACAGGATACCGGAGGCAAAAATACTCCAGAACCAAACCATAAACTTACCTCTAAAGGTCATCTGACTATAACTTTTCATATGAGTAGGTCTTCTATTATTCTATTTAATATGTGTATGCCCGCTTGTGTGGCAATCACGTGTTCGTTCTCAATTCGCAGCAGTCCTCGCTCGCATTGGCGACGGACGTAGTCGTGGCTCTCCTGCCGTATGTCCTGCCAAGCCAATCCATGACTGGTTCGGAGGGCGAGCATGACGTGCTCGTTGTACCGATCGGTAGGGGTGAGTGGTTCGTACTCAGCCACGGCGGTGACATCAGCCAAATAGATGGTCAGATCCGAACGATTAGAGCGCCGTGTTTGCCCATCGTAGCTGTGTGCTCCTGCTCCAAGACCGATGTATGGTGTGTCGTTCCAGTACGACGAGTTGTGGCGTGAGTGGTAGCCGGGAAGTGCAAAATTGCTGACTTCGTAGTGCTCGTACCCATGTGCTTGCAGGGTGTGGCAGAGGTAGTCGTACATGGCATTCTCGGTGTCCTCATCGGTCTCGGTAATCTCTCCTTGCTCCAGCATACGTGTGAGAGGTGTATCCTCCTCGTAGCTCAGGCAATAGCAACTGATATGCTCAGGATGCAGCGAGAGGGCAGTCTGTACATCTGCCTGCCATTGCTCCATCGTCTGGGTGGGCAATCCGTAGATGAGATCAACGCTGATGTTGGCAAATCCTGCGGTTCGCGCCAATTGCACGGCATGGATAGCCTCGGATGCCGTGTGTCGTCGCCCGATGAGCGTCAGCAAATGGTCGTGAAAGGACTGGATGCCTATGCTCAGGCGATGGATGCCGAGTTGGTGCAACGCTTGCAGTTTATCAAGGGTCAAATCGCCAGGGTTGGCTTCGATGGTACATTCCTCCAATTGGTCCACTCCGTTGGGGCAGATGGTCTGCAGTATGTATTGGATATCCTCTACATCCATGAGGCTGGGCGTACCACCACCTATGTATAGTGTGGCAATATTCGTGCCAGAATGTTCATTTTGCCTAAAATTCCACTCTTTCGAGAGCGCCCTCGCGTACGCGCGACGCTGATCCAATAGGGTAGTGGAATAGAAGTCACAATATCTGCATCGTGACTTGCAAAATGGTATATGGACATATACGCCAGCCACGTCAGGACTAAAACTGTATGCGGACGCTCTCTCTGTGGATGGCGTCCATTATTTGTTGAATGGTCTCCTGACTGATGTCGTGTTCGGCAGCCCATTGTAATCGTCGTTGCAGGATGGCATCGTATCGTCCGGTCTGCAGAATCGGGATATTGTGCTCCTGCTTGTACTTGCCAATCTGACCGGATATCTGCATACGGCGAGCGATGAGAGACCAAAATTCGTCATCTACCTCGTCAATCTGGTGGCGCAGGGCGAGCAGTTCGGTATCTGCAGCTGTGTTCTCACGAATGGTAAGGTGCGACAGAATATCGTGTAGCATATCGGGTGTGATTTGCTGCTTGCTGTCGGATAATGCCAGCTCGGGATGGTCATGTACCTCAATCATCAGTCCGTCGTAGTCGAGATCCATCGCCTGCTGGCATAGTCCTGCCACAAGCGAAGCATCGCCCGACATGTGACTGGGGTCAAGCAGCAGCGGGATATCCGGTCGGCGGCGTCGCAACTCAAATGCCATAGCCCAGCATGGACGATGATTGCACCCGCGATGGATGGCCAGAACGTTTGCACCTGCAGCTTCGAGGCGCTCGATGTTGCCGAGCCAGAGATTGACATCCTCGTTGACGGGGTTTTTGATAAGAATCTGAGGAAAAATTACATATTGGGGTCTGACCCCTTTATGTAAATTTTGCGCCAGAGCATCGGCAATGGCTTGGACGGCGATGGGGTTGGCGGCGGTACGAGCACCAATCCAGAGATATGGGATGCCTGCGTCTAATGCCTTGCGTACATGGTCAGGTGTCGCTACCTCGGTGGCGGTGGGCATATCGACGGTTTGCAGCCACGACAGAGCCTGATCGCCTGCTCCCTGGAAGGTGTCCGGACTGGTGCGTGGTTTCCACACACCGGCGCGGAAAATAACCCCGTCGGGTAGGGCGGAGGCGATGCGAGCCACCTGCTCCGCCGATTCAGCGGAGCAGGGACCTGCTATCAGTATCTTATTGAAAACGCTCAAAACTTAATATATCGTATGCTTATTACACGTTGCCGACCCACTGCCGACCCCTTAGAGACCCCTTATCGAGTACTTAGGGCAATTACTTGCGGAGGGCAGCGAGACTGGCCTCGATGGCAGCAATACGCTGTTCGGCATCGGCTTTCTTCTTTTGCTCGAGGGCTACAATCTCCGGCTTGGCGTTCTGTACGAAACGCTCGTTGCCAAGCTTTGCCATCACGCCGCGCAGGAAGCCCTGCTGGTGAGCAAGATCTGCCTCAAGACGCTTGATCTCGTCCTCCACGTTGATGAACTTATCCATCGGCACGGCATACTCGGTGGTGCCAATGATGAAGGTGGCACTACCTGCCGGCTTCTCTGCGCCAACGACAACCTCGCAGTTGCAGAGCTTCGATACGAGCTCATGCAGTTCGGTAGGAGCGATGAGTGTGAGCACTTCCTTGGGCGGGATGTTCTTCGACGCACGAGCATTACGTACACCGGCGATAATTGCCTTGAGTTCCTCCATGCGAGCGATGATGTCCTCATCGATAGCACCGAAGTCGCCCAGCGGAGTCACCATGATCGACTCACCCTGCTTACGCTCAGCGATATTCTGCCAGAGTTCCTCCGTGATGAACGGCATGAACGGATGCAGAAGCATGAGCATCTTCTCAAAGAAACCGAGAGTGAGTTCGTAAGTCTCGCGAGCGATAGGCTGACCATAAGCCGGCTTGATGCTCTCCAGATACCACGACGAGAATTCGTCCCAGAACAGTTTGTAGATAGCCATCATAGCCTCGCTGAGGCGGTATTTCTTGAAGAGATCATCCACCTCAGCAGCGGTCTTGGCGAGCATGCTGGCGAACCAGTCAGTAGCGAGTTTCTGCGAAGCCGAAGCCGGGATATCTGCTACCTCCCAACCCTTAACGAGGCGGAAGCAGTTCCAAATCTTATTGTTGAAGTTACGTCCCTGCTCGCAAAGCGAATCGTCGAACAGGATATCGTTGCCGGCAGGAGCCGACATGAGGATGCCCATGCGCACACCATCGGCGCCGTAGCGGTCGATGAGGTCGAGTGGGTCTGGGCTGTTACCAAGCGACTTGGACATCTTGCGACCCAGTTTATCGCGCACGATACCTGTGAAATAAACGTGACGGAACGGCATCTTGCCCTTGTACTCGTAGCCTGCCATGATCATACGTGCCACCCAGAAGAAAATGATATCCGGGCCGGTAACGAGGTCAGCGGTTGGGTAGTAGTACGCCAGGTCTTTCTCGTCCTCGAAGACGGACATCGGCCAGAGCCACGACGAGAACCATGTGTCGAGGGCGCCTTCGTCCTGGACATAATTGCCCTCCGGCTTGGTCTCGCTGACGATAATCTTATCATCCGGGTAATTCTCCAATCCGGTCTCAGCGAGCAGGTCTGCATCGTAGTATGCAGGGATGCGGTGACCCCACCAGAGTTGGCGGCTGATGCACCAATCCTTGATGTTCTCCAGCCAGTTGCGGTAGGTGTTCTTGTACTTGGTCGGGTAGAAGACGATGTCATCGTTCATTACCGGCGGCAGAGCGATGTCAGCAAAGTGCTGCATCTTGATGAACCACTGGAGCGAGAGACGCGGCTCGATAGGCACATTGGTGCGCTCGCTGTAGCCCACCTTGTTGTCGTAGTCCTCGATTTTCTCCACGAGGTTAGCGGCCTTGAGATCCTCGACAATCTGCTTGCGGCAGTCGAAGCGATCCATGCCGTCGTACTGGCGTACGCGCTCCAGCACCTCCGGCTCGAGGCAGGAGAGTGCAAGGTGGGCATCGGCAGAGAAGGTGTCGAAGATCTGCAGGTTGTATTTCTGTCCCAGGGCATAGTCGTTGACGTCGTGTGCCGGAGTGACCTTGAGGCAACCGGTACCGAATCCGATCTCGACATAGCGGTCCTCGATGATTGGCACCACGCGACCTACCTGCGGCACGATGACATGCTTGCCGCTCAGCCAGCGGTTAGCAGGGTCTTTGGGGTTGATGCAGACGCATACGTCACCCATGATGGTCTCAGGACGAGTGGTAGCCACTACGGCGTAGTAGCCCTCAGCGTCCTTGTGCACGATATTGCCCTCCTCCAGGGTTGATTCGTCCACCGGCTCTACCACACGATACTTGAGGTAGAAGAGGTGGCTGTGCTCCTCGTGGTAGATAACCTCCTCGTCGGAGAGTGCCGTCTGGCGCTCTGGGTCCCAGTTGACCATACGGAGTCCGCGATAGATCAATCCCTTGTTGTAGAGGTCCACGAAGGTACGGATGACCTGCTTGCTGCGTTGCTCATCCATGGTGAAGGCGGTACGATCCCAGTCGCAGGAGCAACCCAGAGTGCGCAACTGCTTGAGGATGATGCCTCCGTGCTCGTCTGTCCAGTCCCAGGCGTGCTTGAGAAACTCTTCGCGCGTGAGGTCGGACTTGTTGATGCCCTGCTCCTTGAGGCGCTTGATGACCTTGGCCTCGGTAGCGATAGACGCGTGGTCGGTACCGGGTACCCAGCATGCGTTCTTGCCCTCCAGACGAGCACGACGAACGAGCGTGTCCTGGATGGTCTCGTTCAGCACGTGTCCCATGTGCAGCACACCCGTCACGTTAGGCGGCGGAATGACTACGGTAAAGGGCTCACGACCGTCGGGAGTAGAATGAAAAAGTTTGTTGTCAAGCCAGTATTGATACCAGCGTGCTTCAATGTCTGTGGGATTGTATTTCGATTCCATAATTACCAAGCAAATAGTGGGTATTGATTCATTTCGCGGTTCACAACCTCGCGAACGCGTGCTATGTTGTTTTCGTTCTCTGGTGCCTTCAGTACCTCGTCAATCAGATCTACGATCCAAGGCATCTTGTCCTCCTTGAGTCCACGGGTGGTGATGGCAGGTGTACCAAAGCGCAGACCGCTGGTTTGGAAGGCGCTGCGGGTGTCAAATGGTACCATGTTCTTGTTGGTGGTGATGTCGGCGCTCACGAGTGCCTTCTCCGCCACTTTACCGGTCAAATCTGGATATTTGGTGCGCAGGTCAACCAGCATCGAGTGGTTGTCTGTACCGCCGGAGATAATCTTGTATCCCTTGTCGATGAAGGCTTGTGCCATCACGGCTGCGTTCTTCTGCACCTGTGCCTGATAGACCTTGAACTCCGGAGTGAGTGCCTCGCCGAACGAAACGGCTTTGGCTGCGATGACGTGCTCCAGTGGACCACCTTGTGTGCCTGGGAAGACGGCGCTGTCCAGCAGAGCCGACATCATCTTAATCTCGCCCTTGGGAGTCTTCTTGCCCCATGGGTTTGGGAAGTCCTTGCCCACCAGAATAACGCCTCCGCGTGGACCGCGCAGGGTCTTGTGGGTAGTGGAGGTGACGATATGTGCGTGCTTGACGGGGTTCTCCAGCAGACCGGCGGCAATCAGTCCTGCAGGGTGAGCCATATCTACCATGAAGATGGCACCAATCTCGTCTGCTACCTTGCGGATGCGGGCATAGTCCCACTCGCGACTGTAGGCGCTGGCGCCGGCGATGATGAGTTTCGGACGCTCTGCGCGAGCCTTCTGCTCCAACTCGTCGTAATCTACGCGACCGGTCTCCTCACGCAAACTGTAGTCTATAGCGTGGAACATCAGTCCCGAGAAATTGACCGCACTACCGTGGCTCAGGTGACCGCCGTGGCTCAGGTTCAGACCCATGAAGGTATCGCCGGCCTGCAGGCATGCCATGAAGACTGCCATGTTGGCTTGTGCGCCGCTGTGAGGCTGTACGTTCACGTACTCTGCGCCAAACAGCGCCTTTAGGCGCTCGCGAGCAATCTCCTCGCTCTCGTCCACCACTTCGCAACCGCCGTAGTAGCGATGACCGGGGTAGCCCTCGGCGTATTTGTTGGTCAATACGCTACCCATTGCTTCCATTACCTGATCGCTCACGAAATTCTCGCTGGCAATCAACTCAATTCCTTTCGTCTGACGTTCGCGCTCGCGGCGAATAATGTCAAAAATTGCTGTGTCTCTTGTCATATTGTTGTTTGTATCAAAAAAACGCGGCAAAATTACAAAAAAAATTGCACATATGCAAAAAAAAACGTAATTTTGCACCGTTTTTCTAAATTTGTTTAAGGTACGAGCGCGCGTATGAAACGTTTTTGGCCCTATTTGGCGGTTATTTTGGCGATGTTGATTTGGTCGGCATCGGGTATTGCGATTAAGATTGCTTTGGAGGTCTTCACTCCGATGTCGTTGGTGGTATGTCGATTTTTGCTGGCGGTCATGCTGATGCTTCTGGTGGGATTGGCGGCTCGTGGTAGCGACATGCTGCGGCTGCAACCGCTGGCGAAGAGGGATATTCCGCTCTTTGTCTTGGCGGGTATTGCGCAGCCGTTTCTATACTATGTGCTGGAGACGTATGCCTACCAGCTCCTCAGCAGTCCTACTGTGGCGGAGGCTTTATTGTCCACTTCTCCGCTCCTCTCGCCGCTGTTCGCTTTTGTGATTCTTCGCGAGCGTGTTACGGTCAATAATATCATCGGAATCCTGCTCTCCAGCCTGGGCGTGTTGATGCTTATTTTTGTGGGAAAAAGCAGTTTTGAATTGGGGAATCCGATGGGTGTTTTGTTGGCATTTGCAGCCGTGTCTGCGGCAGTACTTTATACTATTTTTCTTCGCCGTATTCCTCAGAGTTACAATTCGTTATCTATTGTGTTCTACGTGCAGGCCATCTCGCTCGTTTTCTTCATCCCCACGTGGCTCTTGATGGATCATCCGTCACTCTCTGCTGCGGCTCTCTCAAGTGCCATTTCTACCCTCACTTGGCAGGCTTCTGCAGCCGTGTTGTATCTGGCGGCACTCAGTAGTGTGACGGCATTTATTTTGTTCTGTTTTACCGTCCGGAAGATAGGTGTCACACAGACCAACGCTTTCAATAATGCACGCCCTATTTTTACCGCCCTCATCATGATGATTGGCTTTGGTGAGCAACTGCCGTTTTTCAAGTGGATAGGTATTTTTCTTATCATTTTCGGGCTCTTTATTTGCCAAAAACAAGGAAAAACATGTTAAAATTTAAGATTTACTTGCGTATGTCAAAAATTATTTGTAACTTTGCCGCGTATTTTTGCTATTTAGCTTATGGAACATATATACACGCTGGAGTTTTTCAATAATTTTCTCTTTGTAATGGCGCTCGTGTGCGTCGTTATTTTTGTCGCTTTGTACTTTGTGGATGCCGGTTATGGTAAAATGCGTACCGAAAAGTGGGGACCGGCTATCAATAACAAGATTGGCTGGTGCCTGATGGAGGCGCCTGTTTTTGTGATTCTGCTCTATCTATGGGCACAAAGTGATGTGAAGTGGCAACTGCCGTATTTGCTCTTCCTGTTCATCTTTGAGTTCCATTATTTCCAGCGTTCGTTTGTTTTTCCATTCATGCTGAAAGGCGAGAGCAAAATGCCTATCACCATCATGGGATTCTCTATGATTTGGAACCTGATAAACGGCTATGTACAAGGCACTTGGCTGTTCTATCTGGCACCGAAATATGCTCCATACACAGAGGCGTGGCTGATCGATCCGCGATTCATTTGCGGTACGCTCATCTTCTTTGCCGGTTGGGTTATCAATATGCACTCTGATCATGTGATTCGCCATCTCCGCAAGCCGGGTGATACCAATCACTATCTGCCCCAAAAGGGACTGTATCGCTATGTCACTTCTGCCAATTACCTGGGTGAGATTACCGAGTGGCTGGGGTGGGCAATTCTGACGTGGTCGTGGGCTGGAGCGCTCTTCCTGCTCTTGACAATCAGCAACCTCGTGCCGCGAGCCAACTCTATCTATGAGCGCTATGCGCAGGAGTTCCCTGACCAGTTCGACCGCAAGCGCCTGAAGCGTATCATTCCGTTCGTTTATTGATGGATGTTTGTCCCTAATTTGACCCTATTTCCTCTAAGGGGTCTCTAAGGGGTCTCTAAGGGGTCTCTAAGGGGGCGTCCGTGAGTCGTCCGTGGGTCGTCCGTGGGTCGTCCGTGAGTCGTTTCAGTCTCTTATTGGGTTATTTTGGGGTTATTACAGGCTTATTCCGCCACCATCCGTTATATCCTGATCAACCCTTACTAAATTTGGAATATTTTTTGAATTATGGAAAATAAATTATTTACCGAGTTCAAACTCGGACCTATTACATTGCGCAATCGTACGATTCGTTCGGCTGCCTTTGAGAACATGTGTAAGGACAACAAGGCTACCCAGCAGTTGGAGGATTACCACGTTAGTGTGGCTCGTGGTGGTGTAGCGATGACAACAGTGGCTTATTGCGCTGTAGATCAGAGTGGTGTGAGCTTCAATGGGCAGCTCGTTGTATGTGAGGATACCAAGGCTTCGCTTAAGAAACTGACGGCTGCCATCCACGCTGAGGGTGCAAAGGCGGCTATCCAATTGGGCCATTGTGGTAACATGACCCACTTCTATACCTGTCATTGTATGCCGGTATCGGCAAGCAATGGATTTAACCTCTATTCGCCTACTATCCATCGTCGCCTGAAGGTGAGCGAGATTCACAATCTGGTGCAGAAGTTTGGTGAGGCAGTAGATTTCTGCCGCGAGTGTGGCTTTGATTGTATTGAGGTTCACGCGGGTCACGCGTACCTTATATCACAGTTTATCTCCAAGCGCACCAATCGTCGTCACGATGAGTATGGTGGCAGCTTTGAGAACCGCGTTCGCTTCTTGAACGAAGTCCTGGATGTCGTGATGGAGCATGCCAAAGATGATATGGCGGTAGTCGTTAAAACCAATATGACCGACGATTGTTGGCGCGGTACCACGATGGAGGATGGTCTCGCTGTTTGCCGTGAGATCCTTAAGCACAAGGTGCATGGTATCGTGCTGAGTGCCGGTACTGTTTCTGCCAGCCCGATGACTATCCTCGGTGGGGCTATGCCTATCAAAACTCTGGCACACTATATGCCGATGAAGTCCTTCTGGTGGCTCAAGGCGGCTCTGCTCAGTGGTGCAGGACGTGTGATGATTCCTACCGTGCCATTCAAGGAACTCTATTTCATGGATTGGGCAAAGCGTTTCCAGCAGGAGCTCAAGAACGAACTCGGAGACACCACGCTTATCTATGTGGGTGGTGTGCAGTCGGCTGAGAACTGCCAAACGATTATGAACGAGGGCTTTGAGCTCTTCCAGATGGCACACGTACTCATCAAGGATCCTGAGTTTGTCAACCATATGCGCGAGAACGACAAGTATCACGCTGGTTGTGGTCGCTCGAACTACTGCGTGGGTCGTATGTACACACTCGATATGAAGTGCCACCATTGTGTGCTGCGCGACAAGGAGGAAATACCTGCACGCCTGATGAAGGAGATTGCCAAGCAGGAAGCTGATGCCGAGAAATCCATTGCGAAAAATAAATAAGATATGTTGAGTTTAGTGACCGGGGCAAGCTCAGGAATTGGCTTGCAATATGCTACGCAACTGGCGCGTGATTACCATACCGACTTGTTGCTGGTCTCCAATCAGGAGAAGGAATTGCAGGAGGTAGCAAAAAATCTGGCTGACCAGTATGGCGTGAAGACGATTGCACTCTATGCCAACTTGGCACAGACTGATGCGGCTGAGAAACTGTTTGACTATTGCGAGGAGCACAATCTGACCGTAGATATCCTCATCAATAATGCCGGTGTCTTCTTCTTTAATCCGTACTGCGAGACCAGTATGGGACGTATCGATCTCATGCTCAATCTGCACATGATGACGGTGGCTAAACTCACTCGTCTCTTTGGAGAGAAGATGCTGACTCGCGAGTTGACTGCCGAGGAATCGGCTCAGAAGATTTGTGGTAAGTCGCGTCGAAAAGGGTATATCCTGAATATGTCATCCATGTCCGCATGGATGGCTATGCCGGGTATCCAAACCTATAATGCCACCAAGGCGTTTATCTACAATTTCTCCAAATCCATCTGGTACGAACTCTATCCTAAGGGAGTGAATATCACGGTGATGACTCCGGGAGCGGTAGATACAGCCCTCTTTGGATTGGCACCTAATCTCCGCAAACTGGCAGTTGCACTCACGGTATCTATTCCGCCGGAGAAACTCGTGAAGCGTGCGCTTCGCAAGATGTTCCGTGGTAAGAAAGCGGACATGCCGGGGGTCATCAATCACCTATGCACACCTATCCTAAAGCACACGCCAGATTGGCTCATCTTCCTGGTGATGCGCTTTATTGCTAAGTATCAGAAGTAGCATTTATGCTCGGCTGAGTCCTTGCGGTAATTCTGCTTAATCGCCCCATTCGATGGGGTAGAATAGTATCTTCACACCATCTTCGTAGCCGTGTTGCTGCAGGAAGGTGTGAAGTTTGTTTAGATAGTTGGATGGAAATTTCTGCCCAAGTGCATAGTTGTCAATCAGTCGCCATGCTTCCTGCTCGGTAGCAGGATAGTGTACATCTGTACTGCCCAATCGGATGATATAGTGTGCCGTGGCAGGAATATCGTCCGGTATCTCTGCCAGAAATACTGGATTGAAGTAGTCGGTCTCGGCTTGTATGTCGTGCAGGTATTCGGCTGCTTTGTCCGCAAAGTGCTGCTCCAGCCACTCTTGTGCGCGCTTGCGCGCCTTTACGCGCGAATGATATAGGAGTCGGTTGCATCCGCCTTCCGGATGGTAGAGATGCAGAATGTAGATGGTATGGTTCATAAAATAGGGTCTGTCAATTTCGTCAATTCTGTCAATTTACAACACTCGTATGATGGTCAGTCCATCGCGGAGTGGCAGGATTACCTGCTCAAATCGGTTGTCTGTGACCAGTTTATCATTAAACTCGCGTAGGGCAACAGTCTGCTTGTCTTTGTCGTAGGCAGGATCTATGATGTGCCCATCCCAGAGTGTGTTGTCCGCCAATATCCAACCTCCCTTGCGCATAAGTGGATAGACGGCATCGATATAGGCGCTATACTCGCGCTTGTCGGCATCGATAAAGCATAGGTCGATACTGCCCATCAGTTCTGTGGTGTGCTCAGCCAGCCAATTTTGGGCATCGGCTATGACTAATTGTATCTGCTCATGCAGAGGCGAGCGCGACAGATTGCTGAGGATGGTGTCTTCCAATTCATCGTTGTGCTCTATCGATATCAGTTGCCCATCGGTCGCTAATCCCTCTGCCAAACATAGGGCAGAATAACCGGTAAAAGTGCCTAACTCCAATATCCGATTTGGACGAATCATGTGGCTGAGCATGGATAGCACTCTGCCTTGCACTTGACCGGACAGCATATGTGGGTTCAATACATTCAGATTGGTATCACGAGTGATGTGTTGCAGCACTTCATTTTCCTGACTGCTGTGTTGCTCTATATATTCGGTAAGTGTCATTTTTCTATAAAATTGTGTGCAAAAGTACAAAAAAACTTGCACATATGCAAAAAAAGTAGTAATTTTGTACCCGAATCAAAGAAAAATGTTATATTTATCCTAAATTATGGAAAAAATAGACGATTTAGACCGTAAAATTTTACAAATCATTACCAAGAATGCTCGCATTCCGTTTAAGGACGTGGCAGAGGTATGTGGCGTGAGTCGTGCAGCTATCCACCAGCGTGTGCAAAAGATGTACGATAATGGTGTAATTATTGGTTCCGGTTATCAAGTGAATGCGCAGATGCTTGGGTATCAGCTTTGTGTGTATGTTGGTATCACTTTGGACAAAGGCTCGATGTACAAGCAGGTACTGGCAGAGCTGGAGAAAATTCCTGAGATTATTGAGAGCCAATACACACTGGGCCCGTATTCGCTGCTGGTAAAACTCTATGCGCGCGATTCGAAGCACCTGATGGATCTGCTCAATACCAAGATTCAGGAGATTCCGGGTGTGGCTAATACCGAGACGCTGACCTCGCTGGATACACAAATCCACCGTCCTCTGCCTATCGAACTAGTAGGAGATGAAGATTAACAACTGCATATTGGCATTGTGTCTGTTGACCGCAGGCTGCTCGTTCATGTGGGCGGAGAATCCGTTCTTTAAACGGGCAGAGGTGGATGATGCCTATTTCTGGCACCCGACGGATGAGGATAGTTATTACCTGAATTACTATTCAGCAGACGTGAACTCTGCTCCTCAAGAGCCACAGAATGTGCAGGATACACTACCTAAAGTACGTATAGTGCTGGATCAGGACACGATTGTGAAAGCTGTCATACGCCGATGAAGAAGTATATTGTCATAGTCATGTCGCTGTTGTTGCCGCTGTGTGTGGTGGCGCAGGATGCTATGCGCCTGAGCGAACGCGAGGTAGTAGGTACTGCGCGCTACGTGGGCATGGCAGGTGCTATGACGGCTGTTGGTGGTGACCCTTCTGCCGCAATGGATAATCCTGCAGGACTGGGACTATATCGCCGCTGGGAGATGTCCGCTACGCTGGACGTGGTGGCAGATCAGACCTATCATGTGGTTAATCCACTCGTTGCCAAGAAGAATAATTGCATGCTGAAGAATGTGGCGGTGGTATTCTCTTTCGTCAATCCATACAATGTCTCAGGCTTCATCGGACATAATTTCATGATAGGGTATCGTCGTTTGCGCTCGTTTGACCGCAATCTGAATATAGTGTGCAATACCAATGATTATTCTATTGCTCATTATGCAGCAGCCAAGACCGATGGACTGCAACCGATTGATGTACAACGAGATGGTAGATGGGATGACTCGGATGTAGGTTGGATCAGTCTGCTGGCATATGATAACTATGTCATACATCCGGATGGTGTGCCTGGCGACTATACCGGCAAGTGGCATGCGGCGCTATCTGATGGTGTGAATGTGCGTAATGAACTGAAAATAGAGGAGTGGGGCAACGTGAGTGAGTTCAACTTGTCCTGGGCGATGAATATGTCGCACAAGTGGTATGTGGGTCTGGGACTCAACCTTCGCACACTCTCGTACAGCAAGCAGGCTACTTATCTGGAGAAACCGGAAAGTGGCGGTTATATTCGCAATTACTCTGCTGTATCCATGTCTGGAATTGGTTTTAATGCCAATGTAGGACTTATCTATCGCCCGATACGTGCATTTCGCATGGGATTGTCGCTCCAGACACCTTCGATTACGCAGTTGACTACGTCTAATTATGGTAAGATGTCGTCTGATTTGGGACCTGAACCAACGTCTATCAATACGCCTGACGGACGCATCACCAATACACTACATATGCCACTCAATATGAGTGTGGGTATGGCAACGCAAATTCAGCAGTATGGACTGATTTCTGTCCAATATGATCTGGCTGCCATGAGGGGATATGTGCCTGTGCATACGATTCGTTTGGGAGTAGAGGCTGTGATTAAACGCTCGTTCTTCCTGGAGGCTGGTTATGCGTTGGAGAGCTCGTTCGTGGCGGCTAAGCAGTTGCTGGATTCGTATCGTATCTCGTATAATTCGATACGCACAGATACCGACCTTCGCAAGAATATGACTGCACACACGATAGGTGCCGGATTTGGATTCAAGGGTTCGCTCTTTACCGGTCACGTGGCATATCAATATCGTTTGCAAAACTTTGAGCAGTTTGCCTATGAAAGTTTGTTCCCATTCGATATGCGAGGTGATTCGCATCGTGTGGTGTTGACACTCAATTGGCATACACGCGCATATCGATAGTCGCATATCACAACGCAAAACAGAAATCTTATATATTATAGCATCGCAAGGCAAGAGACCGGAAAACTCATCAAATTACATATCGTAATGAGGTCAATAGATTGCTAATGGCGTGCCGGTACGCTCCGCCGTGACCCAGTAATGGTAGCAGAGTCGGTGGCCGGATTACAAAGGCATTCCACACCTTAAATCCTATTCTTAGGAGTTTTCTCGAGTAAACGCTTTGCGGTGCTTTTTTGTAGATTTTTCATTTTTTACTTGCATATATCAGAATTTTTTTGTAATTTTGCACGCTAATTTGAATTAATATAAATTTACATACATAATTATGGCAAAGAATGATTTTAAAAAACAGGATGAGCAGCTCGAAAATGTGAACGAGGCGCTGTCCGTAGCAGGTCAATGGATTAATGACAATCAGAATGTGTTGAGTTGGGCAATTACTGCTGTGGTAGCAGTAGTTATCGGTGTGATGGCTATTCATACCTATGTGATTAAGCCGAAGTCTTTGGCTGCGAGCAACGAGAATGCAAAGGCAGTGGTTTATCTCATGCAGGGTGACTATGATAAAGCCCTCAATGGTGACGATGCAGAGTGCATTGGTTTTGAGGCAATTGTAGATAAGTATCACTTCTTCCAGGCAGGTAAGTTGGCTGCTCTCTATGCAGGTGTATGCCACTTTGAGCAGGGCGACATGGAGCAGGCTGCTAAGTACCTCAAGAAATTCTCTGCAAAGGATTTGACCATTGATCCTGCAGCTCACCAATTGCTGGGTGATGCCTACGTGGAACTTGGTGAACTGGATAAGGCAGTATCTGCATTCAAGGCTGCTGCTGATTCTAAGAGCGAGCTGATTGCACCTATCAGTCTCAAGAAGATGGGGCTCATACTGCTGGAGCAGGGGAATAAGAAGGCTGCCAAGAAAGCTTTTGAGTCCATCAAGGCTGACTATCCTGCATCTACAGAGGCACAGGATATCGAGAAGTATATCGCTCTTGCTGAGTTATCATAATTGATAAATAGTAGTAGATAAATGACAACAGACTTGTCTAAATACGACTCTACCACTTTGCCTAGCGCTGACGTGCTCTCACGTCAGCGCTATGCTATTGTGGTGGCGGATTGGAACTCGGAAATCACCTTCGCTCTGTGTCAGGGAGCGATAGATACGCTCGTCAAGCATGGTGTGCAGAGCGAAAATATACTGGTTACACATGTGCCGGGCACGGTGGAACTAACCTATGGCGCACGCCTGATGATGGATCAGAATCCGGCAGCCGTCATCGTGATAGGCTGTGTGATACAGGGAGATACACCACACTTTGACTACGTTTGTCAGTCTGTCACACAGGGTGTGGCTGTCCTGAATGCAAGAGGTGAGGTGCCGGTCATCTTTTCTGTGCTGACGACGCTGGATCAGCAGCAGGCACTGGACCGTGCTGGAGGTAAACTGGGTAATAAGGGCGTTGAGGGTGCCTATACGGCAATCAAAATGGCCAATTTAGTTTGAGCGAAATGAAAATTTATAAGTTCGGTGGCGCCTCGGTACGTAATGCCTCGGGCGTTCGTAATCTGCAACATATCGTATCCCTATGCGCAGAGGATCTGATGGTAGTGGTATCTGCTATGGGCAAAACGACCAACGCTCTGGAGCGTGTGGTGGATGCTATGTGGACAGACCATCCATACAAGATGGAGGATGAGTGGCTGGGTATCATGGATTACCATCGCGAGATTGCTCGTGAGTTGGGGATTGAAGTGGCGGCCAAGGATATTCTGGCAGATGCTACTGCTCGCTACAAGTCTGCATATAAGACATATGCACATACCGACTATGACCAACTCTACGATCAAGTGGTTAGTTTGGGTGAATGGATATCGACGCGTTTGATAAGTGCTTATCTGCAATCGCAATCTGTAGAGAACCACTGGATTGAGATGGCATCCGTACTGCGTACAGACGATATGTTTCGTGATGCCAAGGTGGATATCGAGGCGTCTACAACCCTGCTGCAGGCAGAACAGGATGGCTCGCATCTGTATATTGCTCAGGGATTTATAGGCGGTACTGCCGATGGACGCCGTACCACGTTGGGGCGTGAGGGATCGGACTATACTGCTGCGCTACTGGCATATATGGTGGATGCAGAGTCTGTCACGATTTGGAAAGACGTGCCTGGAATACTGAATGCAGATCCACGCCTGGTGGAGAATACGGTGTTGATTCCGGAACTGAGTTATCAGGACGCTGTGGAACTGGCATATAGTGGTGCGCAAGTGATTCACCCTAAGACAATCCGTCCGCTTCATAACAAGCGTATTCCTTTGTATGTGAAGCCATTTGGCGATCCTACGGCTGCAGGATCTAAGATTCATATTGCACCGGCAGGTCCAATCAATGTGCCCGTGTATATCTGGCGCAAGAATCAGATGCTGATTACGGTTCGTGCCAAAGATTTTGCATTTGCATTGGAGGAGAGCCTCAGTCAGGTATTTGATGTGATACATCGTCATCGTTTGAAGGTGAGCCTCATACAGTCCTCAGCGGTATCAATCTCGGTATGTGTGGATAACACACGCTATGTGGAAGATGCACTGCAGGAATTGCATCAGAACTTTAATGTCGTTTACAACGACCGATTGAGCCTGCTTACCATTCGCGGAACTACACCGGAGATTATCGCCAAGGAGCGTGAGGGTAGAGTGATTCTGCTCTCGCAAACCACACGCCGTAGTGCAAGGCTGGTGGTGCAAGATAATCTGTAACCTTTAGTCTATATATGTATGGATAACTATATTCGTCAATATTTCACGTTGTCCTATTGGAAGGATCTGGCGTTGGATTTCTACTACGCGCTGGGAACAAAGAAGTTCTGGAAGGAACTGATAATGATGACCGTAGGTATGGTCTTTGGCGCTTCCGCTGTGTATTATTTCCTGATGCCCAGTCACCTTGTAGTAGGTACAATATCGGGTCTGAGTATTGTAATCAATACTGTAATTGGTGGTTCACCGGACACGTTCTCATACCTGGTGATGGGAATTAATGCGTTTTTGCTGTTGCTGGCCTTCTTGCTGATTGGCAATGAGTTTGGCGCCAAGACGGTATATACAGCCATGATCCTGGGCCCACTCACGCAACTGCTGGATCGCATCTATCCATATACCAATTTCACACACCAGGTGGTGAATGCACCTGAAGTTCTTGCGCAATTGCAGACCGGTGCTCGGGTGCTGGATGCACATGGTAATCCGTATCTGCTCAGCAAATCCGGTGAGGTGCTGGAGCAGGTGCGCGACTCGGTGATGTCTGGTGGACTAGGCATGGGAGATGTGTGGTTTGACCTGCTCTGCTTTGTACTGTTACTATCTGTGTGTCAGGCATTTGAGTTCAGAATCAACGCATCTACTGGTGGGTTGGATATATTGGCAAAGATTATCAACAAGTATCTACACTTTGATATAGGAACGTCGGTATCAATAGGAGGTGCGTTGATAGGTTGCTCCGCCTTTATGATTAACGACTTCCGTATGGTGGTGATAGGTCTGATTGGTACCTGGATCAATGGTCTGGTAGTCAACTACTTCACGGCTACGCTTAATCTGCGCAAGCGTGTGTGTGTCATATCTGATGAGTATGATCGTATTCGTCAGTTCATCATCAAGGACCTGGTGCGTGGTTGCTCGCTGTATCACATTGAGGGCGGCTATGGCGGCAAGGAGTATATTGAGATTCAGGTATTGCTGACGCAATCGGAGTTTGCTGCGCTGATGGAGTTTATTCGCGTCAATAAAATAGCTGCGTTCACCACTGCAGGTAACTGCTCGGAGGTGTATGGATTGTGGCTGAAACATAAGCGACAAAATGGACATATCGAGATTGCACCGGAGGAGTGATGCTGTGCAGTATATGTGCTAAATAACAGAGTATCTTATATTTAATAATCTTATAATGCTAAACAATATGAAACCTACACTTTTTGTTTTGGCAGCCGGAATGGGTAGCCGATATGGTGGACTCAAGCAGATTGATGGCCTGGGTCCGAATGGAGAAACAATCATGGACTATAGTGTATTTGATGCACTCCGTGGTGGATTTGGTAAGATAGTGTTTGTTATCCGAAAGGATTTTGAGGAAGATTTTCGTCGTGTGGTGCTGGCCAAGTATCAGGACAAGGTGCCTTGCGAGGTATGCTTCCAGTCGATAGATAAGGTACCGGCAGGATGTACGTATAATCCAGAACGTCAGAAACCTTGGGGCACTAATCATGCTGTGTTGATGGGTAAGAATGTGATTCGTGAACCATTTGCTGTGATTAATGCCGACGATTTCTATGGTCGTGAGTCGTTCCAGATTCTGGCTGATTATCTGCAGTCTATTGAGGGCACGACCGGCAAGTATTGCATGGTAGGCTATCGTGTAGCTAACACGCTCAGCGAGCATGGTTCGGTAAGTCGTGGCGTTTGCCAGACAAATGAAGATGGCTACCTAACTGATGTGGTAGAGCGTACCAGCATCGAGCGCATCAATGGCGATGTGACCTACAAAGATGAGGAGGGCAAGGATGTGGTGATTGCCGATAATACGCCTGTCAGCATGAATATGTGGGGCTTCACCCCAGAGTACTTTGAGTATGTCGAGGAGGCATTCAAGGCATTCTTGTCGGCTAAGGGGAAGGAACTTAAGTCGGAGTTCTATATCCCGACGCTGGTTAACGATTTGATTGTAGCAGGCAAGGCAAGTTGCCGTGTGTTGGATACACCTTCTAAGTGGTTTGGTGTGACATATGCTGAGGATCGTCCGCAGGTGGTAGCTAAGTTGGCTGACCTGCAGTCGAATGGCGAATATCCTGCTAAATTGTTTTAATCTATAGAACGATGCAGACACTCTGTAATCCGCATTTGACCATTGCGGTCAGCGAGCATGGTGCAGAGTTGACATCGCTGTGCGATGCGGCCGGTCACGAATACCTCTGGTGTGCCGATCCTGCGTATTGGAAGCGCCATTCGCCGGTGCTCTTTCCGATAGTGGGTTCGGTATGGCAGGGGGTGTACCGCTCGCATGGATGTGAGTATCAACTCTCTCAACATGGTTTCGCTCGCGATATGGATTTTGTGTTGGTGAGTGCAACGGATGATGAGGTGTGGTATCGCCTGGAGTCCAATGAAGATACGATGTTGCGCTATCCCTATGTCTTTCGCTTGGAGATTGGTTATCGACTGATAGAGAATCGCGTGCGTGTGATGTGGCGCGTGAATAATATAGGTGATGAACCAATGGCGTTTCAGATAGGTGCGCATCCGGCATTCTATTGGCCTGAGCAGGTGGTTAAGGACACGGATGTATTGGCTTATTTTGCAATGGATACGCAGGAGACTACGCTGACGCGCTCGGTTATCACAGATGGCGGATGCGTAGGAGATACGGCACCTGTTGCGATAGAGGTGGGTGGATATTTGCCTCTCACGTTTGAGACGTTCTCTCGTGATGCTATTGTGCTGGAGAATAATCAGGTACATCGTGTGACGCTATGTCGGAACGATCGTACACCCTATCTGACGCTGGAGTTTAGTTCGCCACTGGTGGGACTGTGGTCGCCTCCGGGTAGGCATGCTCCATTCATATGCATTGAGCCGTGGTGGGGTCGCACAGACCGTACGCATTATGCGGGTGCGTACGAGGATAAGGAATGGATTCAACATGCCGCGGTAGGTGAGACGTTTGAGGTCTATTACGATATCATCGTTGAGAAGTGAGGATGACATGGTAATAGGTTTTAAGAAAGTGTTCTGATGAGAAAGCCATAACTTTGCAACATAATTTCGCATAGTTATGGTTTTTTTTGTGAGTTAGACGTGAGGGCGTCGATTTGGACACGGAGAGGGGATATATTTTTATGCAATAATGCAATAATGCAAAAGAAACATCGCTTTCGCAAAAAAATGCAGCATTGGTTACTATGACCAACAACAAGCCAAAAAATGTATTACCTTTGCATCAGATTTCGATTTTGGTGCTTCGCGCGCGCACGCGGCGGGGAGTGAAGATCTGGAGACATGAAATAGAAAACGTATAACGGGCTATATGAGGTGGGGCGGTGTAAGTTACCGACAGAAGTTCTAAAACGATAGTGAGTGGCTCAGAACGCGTAAAAAGGGGATAAAATGCGAGAAAATGCGATTAAACGAAAAATAGTGTCCGAAAAATTTGCGTATGTCCGAAAAAATGTGTACCTTTGTAGCGTAAACTGGGGGGAGAAAGTAGGGAGAATTTAATAAGTAGGATATGATAAATACAAAAAAGATATGATTGAAGATCAAGACAGAATTATTCCGGTGAAGATTGACGAGGAAATGAAATCTTCGTACATTGACTACTCGATGAGTGTCATAGTTAGTCGTGCGCTGCCGGACGTACGAGACGGCTTCAAGCCAGTACACAGACGTGTGTTGTTTGGAATGAATGAGTTGGGTAACACCAGCGACAAGCCGACAAAGAAATCCGCTCGTATCGTGGGTGAGGTAATGGGTAAGTATCACCCACATGGCGATAGCAGTATCTATGGAACGCTCGTTCGTATGGCACAGCCTTGGGCAATGCGCTACTGTCTGGTAGATGGTCAGGGTAACTTTGGCTCGGTAGATGGTGATGGCCCTGCCGCTATGCGTTATACCGAGGCTCGCCTGAGCAAGTTGGCAGAGGAGATGCTACGCGATATCGACAAAGATACCGTGGATATGCAACTCAACTTTGATGATACGCTGCGTGAGCCGGCAGTGCTGCCTTGCCGCTTCCCGAACCTGCTGGTGAATGGCGCTACCGGTATTGCGGTAGGTATGGCAACTAACATGCCGACACATAACCTGAGCGAGGTAATCGACGGATGCGTGGCATTTGTTAATAACAAGAAAGCGAAACTGGAGAATCCGGAGACTCCGGATCTAACAGTGGATGAGTTGATGGAGTATATCAAGGCTCCAGACTTCCCCACGGGCGGTACCATCTATGGTTATCAAGGTGTACGTGATGCTTTTGAGACAGGTCGTGGTCGCATTGTGATTCGCAGTAGCGCGGATATCGAGACCGAGGACAATGGTCGTGAGAAGATTATCATCACCGAGTTGCCATACGGCGTGGTAAAGCGCGACTTGATCATGAATATCTCAGACCTGGTGTCGGATAAGAAGATTGAGGGTATCTCGGATATTATGGACCTCTCGAAGCGCGATATTCGTATCGTGATTGAGATCAAGCGCGATGCCAATGCGCAGGTAGTCCTTAATAAACTATATAAATATACAGCACTTCAGTCAAGCTTCAGCGTGAATAATATTGCGCTGGTGAAAGGACGTCCGATGTTGCTCACCCTCAATGACCTGATTGCTAATTTCGTTGAGCATCGTATGGAAGTGGTGACACGTCGTACGAAGTTTGAACTCAACAAGGCGTTGGCTGATGCTCATATCCTGGAGGGCTTGATCATCGCCGTAGATAATATCGACGAGGTTGTTAAGATTATTCGTGCGAGCCGCACACCTGCTGATGCACAACGTAACCTGGAGGCTCGCTTCCTACTGGATGAGGTGCAGAGTAAGGCTATCGTGGATATGCGTCTGAGCCAGTTGACCGGTCTGCGTATCGATGAGTTGAAGGCGAAGTATGAGGAACTGCAACGACTGATTGAGCACCTGAATGAGTTGCTCGCCAGCGAGGCTCTGCGCTATGACCTCATCAACGAGGAACTGGTGGAAATTAAGGATAAATATGGCGACGAGCGTCGTACCAAAATTGTGAAGATGGCGACCGAGTTCAATCCTGAGGATATGTATGCCGACGATGATATGGTGATTACCATCTCGCACCTAGGTTACATCAAGCGTACAGCCTTGACGGAGTTCCGTCAGCAGGGACGTGGCGGCGTAGGCAGCAAGGCTTCGGCAAATCGCGATGGTGACTTCATCGAGTATGTTCACCAGGCATCGATGCATAGTACGATGATGTTCTTCACCGAGATGGGACGTCTGTACTGGCTCAAGGTTTACGATATCCCAGAGGGCAATAAGCAGAGTAAGGGTCGCGCTATGCAGAACATGATCAACCTGCAGAAGGGTGATAAGGTTTGCGCCTTCATCAATGTGAAGGGTTTGAACGACGAGGCTTTTGTGAAGAGCCACTATCTGATCTTTGCAACCAAGAATGGATTGATGAAGAAGACCACGCTGGAGGACTACAGTCGTCCTCGTGCCAACGGTATCATCGCTATTGGTCTGAGAGAGGGAGATGGCCTGGTTGGTGTAACGTTGACCGACGGCGAAAGCGAGATGATGATCGCTTCGTACAACGGTAAAGTGGTTCGCTTTAACGAGTCTGGCGTACGTCCGATGGGACGTGGTGCGAGCGGCGTAAAAGCAATTTCACTAGAAGAAGATGGTCAAGATCGCGCAATTGGCATGGTTTGTGTAGAGAAGAATACAGAGAAGACTATTCTCGTGATCTCTGAAAAGGGTTATGGTAAGCGCACAGCCGTGGATGATGAGAACGGCGAGCCAATCTATCGCGTAACGAATCGTGGTGGTAAGGGCGTGAAAACCATGAATCTGACGGACAAGACCGGTAACTTGGTTGGACTGCACGCAGTAACCGATGAGGAAGACCTGATGCTGATAACTAAGAGTGGTACCGCAATCCGCATGGATGTATCATCGATCAGCGTGCTGGGTCGTGCTACACAAGGTGTGAAACTCATCGAACTGCAGAAACGCAACGATACGCTGATGTTCGGTTGTCTGGTTCCGAAGGATGATGAACAAGAGTCGTCGGAGACAGATGGTGACGCTAACACTGTTGTTGAAACTATCGCAGAAGGTGCTGCAGAGCCTTCGCAGAACGTAAAAGAATAAAAAATGAAAACAATAGTACAAAACAAAAATTCAATTTAATCATGAAAAAGTCACTTTTTCTGGCAGCATTGGTACTCATGAGTACAGGCTGCTTTGCTCAGAAGGCAAGTGTGAAGAAAGCTAAGAGTTTGGCAACTCAGGAGACTCCGGACTTTGATGGTGCACGTGCAATGATTGGTGCCGCTCTGGAAAACGATGAGACCAAGGGACTGGCAGATACCTGGTACACCGCAGGTCTGATTGGCTACTATCAAAACGAGCAGGCTCGCACCAACTCGATGCTGGGTCAGGCTGTAGATGAGGATGTAGTAGGTCCAGCAGTAGAGGAGAGCTACAACTATTGGCTGAAGGCTGACGAGTTGGCAATGATTCCTACCTATGACAAGAAAGGTAATCCAAAGTACGACACCAAGACCCGCAAGGAGATTGTAAAGCGTATGATGGAGTACTATGAGAACCAAGACCTGGTTAAATATGGTATTCACCTGAACGATAAGCGCGATTTCCGTGGTGCCTATACCGCATTCCATATGCACCTGGGCATTCAGGAGTTGGATATGATGCAAGATGCAAAATTGCAGGCTAAGATGCCGAAGGATTCGATCTATGACCAATACAAGTACTACGAGGCAATCTTTGCAATCCAAGCAGAGATGCATGAGGAGGCAATCGCTGTGCTGGAGCAGATGAAGCATGGCGACTTTGAGGCAATCACCGTGAACCAATTCCTATATCAGGAGTATGTGAACGTGAAGGATACAGCCAAGTTCGTAGAGGTGCTGCAAAATGCAATTGCTCGCTTTCCACAAGAGCCTTGGTTCCTGCAGAACCTGATCAACTACTATATCTTCTCGGGCCAAGAGGCAGCCGCTATCGACTATCTGAAGCAGGCAATTGCACAGGATCCGAACGTAGCACAGTATCACCTCATCCTGGGTAACCTGGACGAGAACCAAAAGAACTACGAGGCTGCATTGGCAGACTTTGACGCCGCTCTGGCTATCGATCCAAAACTGGCTGACGCAGAGGCAGGTAAGGGTCGTGTGTATTACAACCAAGCAGTTAAGATGAATGAGGATGCCGCTTATATCTCGGATGCAAAGGCATACAAGAAAGCATTGGCAGACATGAACGATATGTTCAAGCAGTCGTTGCCATACTTTGAGAAAGCTCATGAGTTGGATCCAGAGAATCGCGACTACATGATCACCCTCAAGACTTTGTACTACCGCTTTGATATGGAGGATAAGTACAACGCCATCAACGCAGAACTGAATAAGTAATCAGATGGGTCGAATCTTAGCAATAGATTATGGCCGACGCAGAACAGGATTAGCCGTTACGGATGCACTCCGTATAACGGCTAATCCGTTGCTTACTATCGAGACGAGCGAACTGATGAATTGGCTTCGCGCGTATATAAATAAGGAAAAGGTGGATGTCGTGGTGATAGGACACCCGACGCAAATGAATGGGCAAGAGTCGGAGTCGATGAACTATATCCGACCATTTATGGGGAATTTCAAGAAGCAGTTTCCAGATGTGAAACTGGTGATGTATGATGAGCGCTTCACCTCCGTGCTGGCGCACCAGGCGATGATAGCCGGCGGGATGAAGAAGAAGCAAAGACAAGACAAAGCCGTGGTAGATAAAATTGCGGCATGCATCATTCTCGAGGGGTACCTCGAGAAAATTGATGGGGCAAAGCCCTAATTGAAAATAGAAAATTGAAAAATATTATGATATTACCAATTTATTTATACGGACAATCCGTGCTGCGTAAAGAGACGGAAGATGTAGAAAATACCGAGGAAATCAAGAACTTGATAGCCGATATGTGGGACACTCTAAAGCAGGCAGACGGGTGTGGCCTGGCCGCTCCACAGGTAGGCAAATCGTACCGAGTATTCATTGTGGATGGTAGCGAGCTGGTGGAGGATTATCCTGATTGTGCTGATTTTAAGCAAGTATTCATCAATCCGGAAATTGTGGAGGAGAGCGAGGAAACAATCTCTTATAGTGAAGGTTGTCTGTCGTTGCCAGGCATTAGCGAGAATGTGATTCGTCCGCGCACCATCACACTCAATTACCTGAACGAGAACTTTGAGGAGGTAGAGGAGACGTTTACGGACTTTAAGGCACGCATTGTGTTACACGAGTACGACCACCTGGAGGGACATGTGTTCACGGATCGTGTGTCACCTATTCGCAAAACGATGGTTCGTGGTAAGCTGGCCAATATTGCCAAGGGTAAAGTTGGGGCTCGCTACAAGTATAAGAGACAATAAAACCCCACCAACCTCCCCACGGAGGGAGACTTTTCCCCTCCTTGCGGAGTGGATTGGGGTGGTTTATCAGTTATGGATATTATATCGATAATATTGATTGCCATAGGACTGGCGATGGACTGCTTTGCTGTGTCAACAACCAAGGGACTGAGCAATGGTCGATGGTCAATGTGGGCGTTGCTGATGGCAGTACTTTTTGGCGCATTCCAAGGTGGAATGCCGTTGATAGGTTATTTTGCGGGCACTATGTTCGCTTCTTTCTTCGAGCGCTTTGCGCCGTGGATTGCGTTGGGATTGTTGGCGTTTATTGGGGGAAAGATGATTTGGGAAAGCCTGCACGAAGATGCTGCGGACGATGATGACCACAAATCATGGTCGGTCATGAATCTCATCGTTCTTGCTATCGCCACCAGTATCGATGCACTTGCTACGGGTGTGATTTTTATCCCGTGCCCCGAGGTGCTATGGCTCGCTATCAGCATCATCGCTTTCACAAGTTTTGCGTTCTCGCTGGTGGGATACCTGATTGGCGTGTATGTGGGAAGTAAATTTAAATTGAATGTGGAGTTGATTGGAGGCATCATATTGATAGCCATCGGGCTAAAGATATTTATAGAAGGCGTATGTTTTTGATACAGGATACATTGGTTAGTTTGGATGTGGTGGAGAAGGAATTCTGCTGCGATCTTGACACGTGTCGTGGGTGCTGCTGCATCGAGGGTGATGCCGGTGCTCCGCTGAGCGATGAGGAGGAGGCAAAAATCAATGAGATATTGCCGATTTTGCTTCCTGATATGACCAGGGAGGCACGTGCGGTGGTGGAACAGCAGGGTATCTCGTATCTGGATCCAACCGGTGACAAGGTGACCAGTATCGTGAACGACAAGGATTGTGTCTTTGCGCGTACTGATCACAATGGCTGGTGCTATTGCCTTATCGAAAAAGCATATCGTGCGGGCAAGATAGATTTTAAGAAACCCATCTCTTGTCACCTGTATCCAATACGACTATCAAACCTGCAAAATGGCAAAATGGTTGGGGTGGAGTATCATCGTTGGGATATTTGCCATTGTGCTCGTGTGTTGGGTAAAAAACTGCATTTGCCTATCTACAAATTTCTGAAAGAACCACTAATTCGCCGATTTGGTCAGGAGTGGTACGATGAGTTGAATCTGGTGGCTATGGAGTGGAAGAAACAGAGTCGGCAGAATCATTAAAATAGGACTCCATATTAAGAAAAAATTGTATTTTATTAAGGCATAGTTAATAATTGGAATAATTAAGTTGTGTATATCGGCTAATTTTTGTAACTTTGCGAACAAATATATCATAATATTATGAAAACTGTAGCTAAAATTATTGGAGTACTATCCGTTTTGGTCATTTTAGGACTGGGTGGATTTGTTTTCTTTAGGTATTGCTATGTCTATAGCGAGGGAACTAACGAGGGAGATATCAATTATTTCCAGAAAGAGGGTTTTGTCTTCAAGACCTACGAGGGCAAGATGATTCAGACCGGCTATAGCAGCAAAAATTCCAATTCGACGATTCAGTCGAATGAGTTTAAGTTCTCGGTAGAAGAAGATCGTATCGCTCAGCAGATTGAGAATAGTGGCAGTCGTCAGATTAAATTGCATTGGAAGCGCTATCTGGGCACCTTGCCATGGCGCGGAAATAGCGAATATATAGTGGATAGCATCATATCAGTTGTACCTCGCAACCCATCACCGGTGGAGCGCGACCAGATATTTGATGCACCTATCGTGGAGTAATGGGGCGGAGTATTAATGATTAATTGTAACAACTATGCTAACAACAGAAAAAGACAATTTCGTCAAGATTTATGAGCGTTCGTTTCGCCAAAACTGGGAACTGAATGCGGTGAGTGATTTTGGAACTACTACTACGTTTACTTATGGTCAATTGGCAGAGGAGATAGCTCGTCTGCACCTGCTCTTTAAGGCATGCGGCATCGAGAAGGATGACAAGATTGCCCTGATGGGACGAAACACAACACGTTGGGTATCAACGTACCTGGCAGTTGTGACCTATGGTGCTATCATTGTACCTATTCTACAGGACTTTAAGCCGAATGATGCACTACATATCATCAACCACTCGGAGTCGAAACTGCTGTTTATCACAGATCGTATTTGGGATGATCTGGAGTTTGAGCAGATGCCGGATATCAAGGCCGTGTTCTCGCTAAATAAATATGCTGCTTTGGCAACTCGTATGGAAGGTGTAGATCTGACCGAAGATGTTATGCATCAGGCATTTGCAATAGCATATCCTAACGGATTTACTTGCGAGGATGTACACTATGATGAGCGTAGCAACGAGTCCATCGCCAGCATTAACTATACTAGCGGAACAACCGGATTCAGCAAGGGCGTAATCACTTCGTGCAACGCATTGGCAGGTAATATTCGCTTTGGCTTTGAGACTGGTCTGTTGTTCCCCGGCTGCCGATTTGTAGCCTTCCTACCACTGGCTCACGCATATGGTTGCGCATTTGACTTCCTGGGATGTCTAGCTGCCGGTGGACACACTAACCTTATCGGTGGTACACCTGCTGCCAAGGTGCTGCTTAAGGCATTTGCAGAGGTGAAGCCGACTGTAATCCTCTCGGTACCTCTGATTATTGAGAAGATTTACAAGAAGATGATTCAGCCACAAATCAGCAAGGCTCCTGTCAGCTGGGTGCTGAAGGTTCCATATCTGGACGAGGTGGTACTGAGTCAGATTCGTCAGAAGTTGGTTACTGCTTTTGGTGGTGAGTTTGAGCAGGTTATCGTGGGTGGCGCTCCGCTGAATGCAGAGGTTGAGGCTTTCCTCAAACGTATCAAATTCCCTATCACCGTAGGATACGGTATGACCGAGTGCGCACCACTGATCAGCTATGCACACCATACCGAGTATCGTCAGACCTCTTGCGGTCGCGCTCTGCCGGGCCTGATGGAGGCACGTATTGATGAACCCAACGCAGAGGGCGTGGGCGAAATCGTAGTACGTGGTGAGAATGTGATGTACGGCTACTTCAAGAACGAAGAGGCTACTCGCCTGAGTTTCACCCCGGATGGATGGTTGCGTACCGGCGACCTGGGTAAGATTGACGAGGCAGGATTTATCTATATCAAGGGTCGTAACAAAACCATGCTGTTGGGTGCCAACGGACAGAATATCTATCCAGAGGAGATTGAGGATAAACTCAACAACATGCCTTATGTCATGGAGTCGCTGGTACTGCAGGCACATGATGGACGACTCATTGCGTTGGTTTGCCCAGACTTTGAGAGTGTAGATGCCGGCAAACTGACTCAGGATCAGCTGGAAGCAGCAATGGAGGAGAATCGTAAGGCGGTAAATGCTATGTTGCCTAACTATGAGCAGATTGCTAAGGTGAAGGTCTATACTCACGAGTTTGAGAAGACACCAAAGAAATCAATCAAGCGTTTCCTCTATACCAGCATGGTAGATTGAGTATTGGGTATTATCCAGTGAAATCATGAACCTATGCATAGATCAGGGCAATAGCCGGACAAAGGTTGCTCTATTTGACGCCAACGGTCGGATTGTGAAGAACTTTATCTATAAGTCCTTCGCGTCCGCTGACGTTGAGCGTCTGTTTTCGCTCTATGACCTGACGGATAGTATCATATCCTCGGTGGTGAATCTGGAACCGGCAATTGTCAATACTCTGGCACGTTGTTCGCGTAAGTTTATCCTATTCGATCACCAGACTCCTACGCCTATCCGCAATAGTTACGATACCCCGGAGACGCTGGGGTTGGATCGCTTGGCGGCAGCAGTAGGAGCCTCGTATCTGGCGGCAGATGAGAATCTGCTGATTATAGATGCTGGGTCTGCCATCACGTATGACTTTGTCACAGAGGATGGCGAGTATCTGGGTGGAAATATCGCTCCCGGACTGAAGATGCGCCTCACGGTACTGAAACAGATGACTACCAAGTTGCCTCTGGTGGAAGCGGATGAGAACGAATTGATTCCGCTATTCGGTAAGAATACACGTGATGCCATTGCTGCCGGAGTGATTCGTGGTATCAGTTTTGAGGTCAAGGGCTATATGCGCACCTTGGGTGAGCGTGTGAAACACTATCGCACCTTCCTGACCGGAGGCTATTCACCGTATATCCTGCGTAATGTGTCTGGTGACATTCAGTACGAGAAACATCTGGTTCTGATAGGATTGAATCGCATTTTAGAATACAATAAACAACCATAACATCAATAATGTATACCATGAAAAAAACATCTTTACTTCTTTGTCTCCTGATTTCGCTGTCAGCCTGGGCTACGGATATTGAACCAACTACTGACCTGCTGAATTACTATAGCAGCATTGCTAATTTGTCGGGAGATGATATCGTTACCCGTTTGCAGGACATCATTGATGGTCACACGGTGATCAGTTACAGTGGCTTGGAGCCGTACTATGAGCAGACCGACTGCAAGAATGGTTATGTATTGGATATGTATTCCAATTGTAATTTCACGATGCAGGATGCTGGCTCGTCACAAAACAAAGTTTGTGATGTATGGAACAAGGAACACTCGATACCACAGAGTTGGTTTCGTGAGTCTTCGCCGATGAAGAGTGACCTCTTCCATGTCTATCCTACCGATGCGCGTGTCAATAACTTTCGTGGCAATCTGCCTTATGGTGAGACCAGCAATCGCGACTATATATCCGGCAGCGATAAGGCGTTGGGTCATATAGGCTCCAGTAATTTCTCCGGCTTCAGTGGCAAGGTTTACGAGCCAGATGATGAGTACAAGGGTGACTTCGCGCGTACGTATATGTATATGGTAACGCGCTACGCGGATAAAGATTTCACGCAGAGTGGTGATGGTGATGCTGTCTTCAGTTATTCGAGTGGCAGAGCTGCTTTCACATCCTATGCTATCAATCTATTCATGAAGTGGCACCGTGAGGATCCTGTTTCAGAGAAAGAGGTGCTGCGCAATAATGCAGTACATGGTATTCAGAAAAATCGTAACCCATTTATTGATTATCCGTATTTGGCGGAATATATCTGGGGTGGTAAGAAAGGTGAAAGCGTTAATTTTGACAATATCATCTCGGCATATGACCCTAATTTTGTGTTGGGCGTGAGCGATGGTAGTCAGACTGTGGTAGATCCTACCATCTTCCCATCGCTGGACGAGATGCACTTCCTGCCAATCTTGGCTGGTGAGCAGGAATCGCGCCAAATGACTATCTTGGGTGTGAACTTGGTGGCTGATATGCAACTGGTTATCAGTGGTGATGCCTTCAGTGTAGATCCTGTGGTGATTCTTGCAGATGAGGCGAATAAGGCTAATCCTATCAGCGTCACATTCGCTCCTACAGAGGCAGGCGAGTATACAGGTTCGCTGACATTGTCGAGCCCTGGAGCTGCTGATGTAGTGGTGCCGCTGAGTGGTGTGTGTGCAGCTTCGCATACGATACAATGGTTCGTCAATGGCGAACTCTATACAGAGGGTGATCCTACCACTATTGTCGTAGAGGGAAATTATATCACTGCGCTACCAAAGGTTCCTAAAACTTGTGATGAGGTTAGTTCGCAGTTCGTGGGATGGACGCAGACCCCAATTGTGGGCACTACGGATGAAGTGCCGATGGATCTCTTCTCCTATGAGGAGGAGGCACCACAGGTGCTGACTGATATGGATTTCCACGCAGTCTTTGCGCATATGAATGGTACTGCTGATGCACGTGACTCTATCACTATGGCTGAGCAGGAGTGGGAGAATGAGCATTTGTTGGCAGATCAGACCATCATGATTGGTGAACACGTCAATATGGTATGCAGCGGTGGTAGCAATCCAGCCAAGTACTACAATAGTGGTTTGGCAGTACGTGTGTATGGTGGTGGTACTGTGACCTTTACAGCGGATGCGCCGATGACATCGATTGAACTTTCGTATACCAAGAATAAGACCGAGAACGATCTGACCGCGAATGTCGGTACATGGAATAGTCCGCTATGGCGTGGTGAGGATGGGCAGGTTGTGTTCACCGTAGGTGGAACCAGTGGACACGTTAAAATTGCTAAGGTCGTTGTTACCTATGGCGGTGGTGTCAGCTATGCTCGTTTCATCACGGGTTGGACTTGTGATGAGCCGGAGGCGATTGAGTCGGTTGACATTGACGTGCCAATGACCGGCATGGTAGATGTCTATACTCTGATGGGACAATACATCAAGACGATGGATATTGACGAAGTGGAGTCACAGTTGTCTGCCGGACTATACATCATTCGAGGTATAAAGACTATGAAACTGATGGTTCGCTAACCGATAGCGACTATTGATACTGTAATGGGTGCACGCTGTCCGCGTGCACCCATTGTTTTGCTCGTAGGAACGGAAAAATACGCAAAAATACGATTTTATTTGCATAAATCAAAAATAATGCGTAACTTTGCGGTCGAAAATGGGAAATAATCGGATTAAAATTGAAAATTTGCGTAAAAATGATGTAAAATATATAATTTATCGCATAAAATGAAAAAGATTGAAGCAATTATTCGTAAAACACGTTTTGAAGATGTGAAAGAGGCTTTGTTTAATGCCGACATCAATTGGTTTTCGTATTCGGAGGTGCATGCGATAGGACAGGATCGTGAGGATCGTATCTATCGTGGTGTGATGTATAGTACAGATATCATCTCTCGTATCCAGATAACCATAGTTTGTCGTGATCAGTTTGTTGATCCGGCCGTGAAAGCCATCATGGATACCGCTCGTACCGGTGAAGTGGGTGATGGACGAATTTTTATTAGTCCGGTAGATGAGACCTATTCTATTCGTACCGGTGAAAGTGGTGATACTGTATTGGCGGATAAAAAATAATGTATGTTGGGTAATATGATTTAGAAAAAATAGATTTAAGGTAATATGAATAGTACAATCAGTGGCCTGGATACGGTCTGGGTTTTGTTGGCAGCGATGCTGGTGTTTTTTATGCAACCAGGTTTTGCGTTGGTGGAGGCAGGATTCACCCGCTCGAAGAATACGGCGAATATCCTAATGAAGAATTTTGTGGATTTCATGGTTGGTACATTAGGTTTTTGGGTTATCGGCTTTGGAATAATGCATGGTGTGGGTAACGGATTTATTGGTGAGCTACATCTGTGCGATTATTCATTTTATGGCGATAGCAATATTCCTGCGGCTTGTGCGTTGTTTTTTCAGACTGTCTTTTGTGCCACGGCAGCCACGATTGTTTCCGGAGGTATGGCAGAGCGTACCAAGTTCGGAGTGTATATCCTGATTTCGTTGTTTATCTCATTGATAATCTATCCGATAGAAGGCCATTGGACTTGGGGTGGTGGATGGCTTGCAGAACTTGGATTCCATGATTTTGCAGGTAGTACAGTTGTGCATCTCGTGGGTGGCGTAATCGCCCTTGCAGGTGCTATGATTCTGGGACCTCGTATTGGTAAATATAGCAAGACAGGGCAGAGTCGTGCTATACCCGGACATAATCTGACGTTGGGGGCATTAGGTGTTTTCGTGTTATGGTTTGGATGGTTTGGTTTCAACCCGGGGTCACAACTTGCTGCCGAAGGGGTGGAAAATGCCATTGCTATCTCCAATGTCATTTGCACGACCAACATGTCTGCTGTTACTGGTGGCGCGGCTGCGATGGTGCTGACATGGATATTGTACGGTAAACCTTCACTTTCTCTCGTGTGCAATGGTCTGCTGGCAGGATTGGTTGGTATCACCGCAGGTTGTGATCAGGTAAGTATTGGTGGTGCGGCAATCATCGGTATAGTATGTGGCTGTGCTATGGTTGGGTCGGTCAGCCTGTTGGATAAGGTGCTGCGCATAGATGACCCGGTAGGGGCTGTGTCTGTCCATGGTGTATGTGGTCTTTTGGGTACTATTTTGACCGGTGCTTTTGCTCTGGATGGTGGTCTTTTCTATGGTGGTGGTTGGCGAATGATAGGCGTGCAAACAATGGGTGCGCTGGTAACAGCAGCATGGGCGTTTGTCTTGGGCTTTGCCTTTATTTACCTAATGCACAAGACCATGGGGATACGTGTGGATGCCCGTGTGGAGGAAGAAGGATTGGATATTTATGAACATGGAGAGACTGCTTATAATGTATAAATCGTTGATTATGAATACAATTCAGTTTACTAAGATGCATGGACTGGGTAATGACTATATCTATGTAGATACAGATCGTTTCCCTATCCTGAATCCCGAGGAGTTGGCCATTCGTTGGTCGCGCTACCATACCGGAATTGGCTCGGATGGACTGGTGCTAATCAGCCGTTCGGATGTGGCTGATTTCAGAATGCGTATCTTCAACGCGGATGGCTCGGAGGCGATGATGTGTGGCAATGCTTCACGTTGTATAGGTAAGTATGTCTATGAGCGTGGACTGACGCGAAAGACGCAACTCACGCTGGAGACGCTCAGTGGCATCAAGCATATCTATCTGAAGGTGCGCGATCAGAAGGTCGAGTCTGTGACGGTCAATATGGGCGGCTATGCAGCACACTACATCGAGGTGATGGATTACATCGCCACCGAAGTGAATGTGGGTAATCCGCATTGCGTCATTTTTGTGGATGATGTTGCCGGTGTGGATGTTGCGACAGAAGGTAGAATGATTGAGAATGATTCGCAATTTCCCGATCGTACGAATGTCGAGTTTGCTGAGTTGCGAGATGATGGTAGTATCCGTATGCGAGTGTGGGAACGTGGCTCCGGTATCACGCAGGCGTGTGGCACCGGTGCCTGTGCTACGGCGGTGGCAGCCTATGTGCGTGGGTTGATTAGCAGTCGCACATGCATCGTGATGGATGGAGGTACGTTGGATATTTTGATCAATGAGGACGATGGGTGCATCTATATGACCGGTTCGGCTGAGTTTGTTTTTGATGGTGAGATAACTGTATGATTAATAGCAATTTCTTACATCTCAGCGAGAGTTATCTCTTCTCTGAGATTGCACATCGGGTAGATGCATACAAGGCATCGCATCCCGAATCGCAGGTAATTAGTTTGGGTATTGGTGACGTGACTCGTCCGTTGCCGAAGGTGTGTATAGAGGCGATGCATCGTGCCGTGGATGAGATGGCAGATGCTGCAACTTTTCGTGGGTATGGTCCCGAGCAGGGATATGCCTTCTTGCGTGAGGCTATTGTGACGAATGATTACCGTGCACGCGGGGTAGATTTGAATACGGATGAGGTCTTTGTATCGGATGGGGCAAAGAGTGATTGTGGCAACATTGGTGATATCCTATCCGTGGAGTGCCCTGTGGGTGTGATGGATCCTGTGTATCCGGTGTATATTGATAGCAATACGATGGTCGGGCGCGCTATTCATCTTCTGCATGGTGTTCCAACCGACGATTCACTGAGAGGGGCGATACTGTATTTGTGTTATCCCAATAATCCCACGGGGGCTACGCTCACGCGGAATCAATTGGCATCTTGGGTGGACTACGCCTTGCGAACTGACAGCCTGATTATCTACGATTCTGCTTACGAGGCATATATCCGTCATGATGATATTCCGCACTCCATCTACGAGATAGATGGTGCCAAGCGCTGTGCCATCGAACTTCGATCCTACTCTAAAACCGCTGGTTTCACGGGGCTGCGATGTGGCTATACCGTGGTACCAAAGGAGTTAGTGATAGACGGAGTGAGTTTGCATCACATGTGGTTGCGTCGCCAGACGACCAAGTTTAATGGTACGTCGTACGTTACGCAGCGTGCTGCAGAAGCGATTTATTCTTTAGATGGTCAGCGGCAGATTCATGACACGATCGACTACTATATGCGCAATGCTACTTATCTGCGTCAGCAGTTGACTCGCTTGGGTTATGAGGTTTCGGGTGGTGAGGATGCACCATACTTGTGGTTGCGTGTTCCGGAGCAGTATGACTCATGGTCATTTTTTGATCATCTGCTCTCGGAGTACGCTTTGGTCACAACGCCCGGGGTAGGGTTCGGTCCTGCCGGTGAGGGATATGTTCGACTGACAGCCTTCGGCAGCTATGAGAATACGATTGCTGCCGTTGCTCGCCTGGCCGGTTATTGATAGCGATCTCGTTTGATGGAGCGTTTGGGCGTTTTCTCAAATTCCTTATCTTACAGGAAATCAGAGGCTTTGATGCTTACATCGTGAAGTAGCATGATTTCGGATGAGACAGATACAATCCCGACACGCTGGACTGCGGATACATCGCGCCATTCTCGGTAAGGGTAATGCCTATGGCATTATAGTCTATGAGTCGTGCCAGGTCAAAAATCGTTTTTTGATCAGGCAAACACGGATAACCCACAGCCGGTCGGATGCCGCCCCAACCGTTCTCTGCCCATCGACGTGACATATACTCTGCAGCTGCTTCTGCCAGTCGGTCACCAATCGTTTGCAATAGCAATTCGCGATAGATATCTGTATTCTGAAGGTGTAGTGATTCTAGTTCTGCCACAAATACTTCGCTCATGGTTGCGGCAAACGCGCCCACATAGTCGCCCGAAAGTGGAGACACGAAGTCACAAAGTGAAAGACATTGCTCGCGGTGTTGCCCGCTGATGCTGATCCGTTCCTGACGTGGTGTTTGAATCTCCACGGCTCCGCCTGGTACATCCACATAGATACTATTCACGTGCTGACGTGCAGGGAAAAAGGCAACCTCTGCACGTATGGCAAAGCGCGTGTCTGCGGCCAGTTCGCTCAGTAGTTCCTCGGCATCTTGACGTAGTAACATTCCTTCTTCCGACTGCTCCGACACACGCCAAGCGTGGTAGAAATACAGCCAATCAATGAGTGGAATAAGTTCACCCACCGGTATTGCATCCAGCACGCGTTGTCCCAAAAATGGCGGTTTTTGCGGTGTATAGTGATCCCAATCGCAGTCAATAATTTCTGATTGTCTTGCCGGAGAGGTACTGCTGTGTGGATTGGAAGTTGCGGCGGCCACCATGCGAAGTGCTTCTAATCGTTGTTCGCGTTGCTTCATCGCAAGGCGCAGACGGCGTTGCTGAGCGAGGTTCTGAACCAGCACGGTTTCACGTTGGGTGGGGTCCATTAACTGCATGGCTACCACCGGATTACGGCTGGCATCCGACATGTGAAATACACCTCCTCGATAGAGTGGAGCCAGTGACACTGCCGTGTGTAGTGCTGAGGTGGTGGCACCGCCTACCATCAGTGGTATCTGCAGTCCGGCTTTCTGCATTTTGGTGGCTACGGTGGTCATCTCGGCAAGGCTCGGTGTAATCAGTCCGGATAGGCAAACAATATCCACATTGTTGCGGATAGCTTCCTCCACGATATGCTCAGCTGGAACCATGACCCCTAGGTCTATTACTTCAAATCCGTTGCAACCAAGCACCACGCTGACGATGTTCTTTCCAATGTCGTGCACGTCGCCTCGAACGGTGGCAATCAGTATCTTACCGCGGCTTGGAATATCTGCCGTCGCGGTTGTCATATAGGGTGTCAGGTAATCCACTGCCAGTTTCATCGTTCGTGCAGTACGCACTACTTGTGGCAGAAACATTTTGCCCTCGCCAAATAGTGTACCCACCTCGTTCATGCCTGCCATCATCGGACCAGAGATAATATCGATGGGCATTTTGCCCTCGTTCAATAGGGCATCCAGATCCTCAATCAGTCGCTCCGTTCTGCCCTGTAATAATGCTTGTTGAACACGGGCTTCGGTGGAGAGAGTTACTTTTTTCTCCTTTGCTGCTGTCGATTGATTATTCGCATGACCATTTGCTTCGGTCATAGACCGGGCGGCTTGCTCACGTTCCATGATTTGGCGCGCGAGTTCTGTGAGTTCTTCTGTGGCGGTGGCGGATGTGTTGAGAATCACCGCCTCCAGCAGGTCGCGCAGATGCGGTTCAATCGATTCGTATCGCACAGTCGTTGCAGCATTTGTAATCGCCATGTTCATACCTGCCTTGCCTGCCAGGTGCAGGAAGACGCTGTGCATCGCGCGGCGTACGGTGTTATTGCCACGGAAGGCAAAACTGAGGTTGCTGATGCCGCCACTGACGCGCACACCGGGCAGGTTGGTGGTAATCCACTCCGTTGCACGAATGAAATCTTTTGCGTAATTACGGTGTTCCTCCATGCCGGTTGCGATGGTCAGCACATTGGGGTCAAAGATAATATCTGTCGGTGCAAAACCTACCTCCTCGGTCAGCAATTTGTATGCACGCTGGGCAATCGTCACTCGGCGGTCATAGTCTGTTGCCTGCCCTTCCTCGTCAAAGCACATCACCACTACTGCCGCTCCCAATTGATGTACGATACGTGCTTCGCGCAGAAACTCTGCCTCACCTTGTTTGAGCGAAAGCGAATTGACTATACACTTACCTTGGCAGTTCTTGAGTCCGGCCTCAATTACATCAAATCTGCTGCTGTCAATCATCAGCGGCACGCGTGCTATGGAAGGGTCTGCGCCAATCAGGCGCACAAATTGCGCCATCTCGTGCTTTGCATCTAGTAGCCCATCATCCATGTTGATATCCAGCACATTAGCACCGCGCTCAATCTGCGTGTGAGCGATGGTGAGCGCCTCGTCGTATTGGTGCTCGCTAATGAGTCTGAGGAATTTGCGTGATCCTGCTACATTGCATTGCTCGCCTATCGTCACAAACGTATCCGGTGCAAAGTCAAACGCCTCCAGTCCCGACACACGCAACATGCCCGTGGTCGTCGTTGTTTCCGTTGTTAGCGTCGCCTTCCCTTGCTCTTCTTGGGGAAAGGGTGCCGCTTGCGGCTGAAAAGGGGCTTCCCTTCTTATCGCTGCGATATGTGCCGGAGTTGTACCACAGCATCCTCCCACTATCTGTACCAGTCCTTCGCTGAGCATTTTTCGTACCCAACTTGCCGTCACCTCGGGTGTCTCATCGTATTGTCCCATCGCATTGGGTAGTCCGGCATTGGGGTGGCAACTGATTCGCAATGTCGGGTCGTATTTCCGCATGCGACGCAGGTAGGGAAGCATTGTCTCTGCGCCTAATCCGCAGTTGATACCCACACTATATGGGCGCGCGTGCAGAACAGACGTTAACCATGCCTCCACCGTTTGACCGGATAGGGTTCGACCGGAGGCATCGGAGATGGTCATCGAGAGCAGTAGCGCTACGCGCTTCCCGCGCTCCTCGCATACCGACTCGTATGCCGCTATTGCCGCTTTGGCATTGAGTGTATCAAAGATTGTCTCAATGAGTATGCCATCCACACCCTCGTCCATCAGCACGTCGATATGTCGACGAAATCCATTATACAGCGAGTCAAATGAACTACTTCGTGCTGCTGAGTCGTGCATATTATCGCTGATTGATAGCATCTTACCTGTTGGCCCCACATCACCCAGCACGTAGCGTGGTTGCGAGGGCGTCAGCCTATTCATTCGCTCCACTTCAGCGCGTGCCATACGCACAGCCTGTCGAATCTCATCCTCCGGCATATCCTCGCCAAAGGTATTCGTTGTAATCAGATCCGCGCCTGCTTCCAGATAAAGTCGATGCACCGCTGCTGCATCATATCCTGCCTGCAGCATCGTACCCATTGCTCCATCCAGCAGCAGCGGATAATCTATGTCCGCTAGTGCCTTCATGCTTGTACCTCCTTCATGATCTGAGCCACCAGTCCGGCTGCGTTCATCGTGTAGTAATGTAGGCACGGCACATGCTGTTCGCGCAACTCCTGCGCCTGCCGTATACCCCATTCCACACCTACTTGTTTGACATCGTCGTTGGTCTGACACCGCTCCAGTTCGTTTACCAATTCATCTGGAAAATCGATATGGAAGGTCTTCGGCAGCATCGTCAATTGACCTATGGTACTCAGCGGCTTGAGTCCCGGCACAATCGGCACGTTGATGCCGGCAGCGAGACATCGGTCACAAAAATCGAAGAACCGACGATTATCAAATACCATTTGTGTGATGATATATTCTGCTCCGCAATCTATCTTGCGGCGTAGTGCATCCATATCTACGCGCATGGACATCGCCTCCTCGTGTTTCTCAGGGTAGCCCGCCACACCATACGAGAAATGGCGGTCTGTCAGCAGGTCATGCTTGTCCCCATAGAGCAGTTGTCCGGCATTGAATCGGTTGACCTGTTCGCATAGTTCGTTGGCAAAGCGAAGGCCTCCTTCCTTGGGGATAAATCGCGAGTCGAACTTTGACTTATCGCCGCGTAGCACCAATACATCCAGCATGTTGAGGAAGGCCAAATCGATGAGTTCGTATTCGGTTTCCTGTTGCGTGTAGCCACTGCAAATCAGGTGTGGAACCACCGGTAGATGGTAGCGTTGCTGTATCGCATACGCCACTGCTACTGTGCCGGGACGAACACGCTCCTCCACACGCACATAGTTGCCTGGCGACGTCTCGCGATAGCTGAAATCGCTTCGGTGATTGGTCACCTCTATAAACGCAGGATGATACGGTAGCAATTGCTCTACCGTATCGAAAATCAGCTCTATCTTCTTGCCACGTAGTGGGGGCAGAATCTCAAAACTGAATAGTGTCTCGCGCGTCGCGCACGCGTTCCTTAATGTTTCTGCTACATTCATGCAAATGCTTGTTCTATGTCGTTAATCAGGTCATCCACATGCTCGGTTCCGATGCTTAGTCTCACGGTTGTCGGTGTGATGTGTTGTTCAGCGAGTTCTTCCTCGCTCATCTGCGAGTGTGTGGTGGTGTAGGGGTGAATCACCAGACTCTTCACGTCCGCCACGTTGGCCAGCAGTGAGAATATTTTCAGCCTGTCTATAAAATCCCACGCATCCTGCTGTGTTCCTTGTATCTCAAAGGTGAAGATGCTGCCGCCACCATTCGGGAAGTACCTCTCATATAGTGCGTGGTCAGGGTGCTCCGCCAGACTCGGATGATTGACCTGACGAACTTTCGGGTGTTTGCTCAGGTACTCAACTACGCGTAGTGTATTGCTCACGTGTCGCTCTACACGCAGACTCAGCGTCTCCACGCCTTGCAAGATGCACCATGCGTTGAAGGGCGAGATACATGCGCCCGTGTCGCGAAGGATGACCGCACGAATACGTGTCACAAACGCTGCGGCTCCTGCTACCTGTGCAAATATTGCGCCGTGGTAACTGGGATCCGGCTTTGCTATCGTGGGATACTTATCTGCATGTGCCTGCCAGTCAAACTTTCCACCATCTACGATGATACCGCCAAGGCTGCTGCCGTGACCACCCAGAAACTTCGTGGCCGAGTGTACCACAATATCCGCACCATGCTCAATCGGACGAATCAGATAGGGGGTACCGAACGTGTTATCTACCACAAAAATTATGCCATGTTTGTGTGCAATTGATGCGATGCCATCCAGATCTGTTACATTCGAATTGGGGTTGCCAAACGTCTCGGCATAGATGACTTTGGTGTTCGGACGAATAGCTGCCTCCAGGGCTGCCAGGTCGTTGATGTGCACTATCGTGTTCTCCACGCCTTGCGTTGTGAGAGTGTGCGTGATCAGATTATAACTGCCACCATACAGATTATCTGCTGCTATCACGTGGTCTCCCTGCTGCAATACATTCTGCAGCGTATATGTGATCGCTGCTGCGCCACTTGCTACTGCCAATGCTGCCACACCGCCTTCCAGGGCCGCCAGTCGTTGCTCCAGAACATCTTCCGTCGGGTTGGTCAGGCGTCCATAGATATTCCCCGCATCGCGTAGCCCGAAGCGGTCAGCAGCGTGCTGACTGTTGTTGAATACATACGAGGTCGTTTGATAAATAGGTACCGCGCGTGCGCCGGTTGTCAAATCTGCTTGCTCCTGTCCTACATGCAGTTGCAGTGTCTCAAAGTGATAATTCTGTGCCATATTTTTGCTGATTTTATTTGCGTTTTTGGGGATTTATTCCGAAATCCGATGCAAAATTAGTGCATTTATCTGATTGATACAAATTATTAGAAAAAAATCGCATAACAAGACATGTACTTTAGAAAAAGTGCTCAAATTTTTGTATTTCAGTAGAAAAATATTCTACAGATTTGCATATTTGATAGAAAATGCGTACCTTTGCACTATAATTTGTTTGTTATGACAGAATTGGATGCTATCGACTACAAAATTTTGGCTGCATTGCAGGAAAATGCCCGCCTCACCACGCGTGAACTTGCAGCACGTGTTTCACTTTCCACCACACCTGTTTTTGAGCGTGTCAAGCGCCTGGAGCGCGAGGGATATATTCGACAATATACTGCAATCCTCGACGCCAACAAGTTGGGTCGAGGATTTATGGTGTTCTGCAACATCAAGCTCAAGCATGCCAGTCTGGAGGTGGCGCAAGACCTCATGCGCCGAGTGAGTGGCATACGGGAGATTACCGAGTGCTACAACATCTCCGGCGAATTTGACTACATGCTCAAAATCTGTGCCCCGAACATGAAGTACTACCAGGAGTTGGTGCATACTATCCTTGGACGCATCGATTATATCGCTGATATTGAGAGCATTTTCATCATGGAGGAGGTTAAGAACACCCACTCCTTGACATTATAGTTCGATTACAGCAGTTTCTCTATGTCAGCCTGGATCAGGTCGGGGGTTACCACAGGGGCGTAGCGCTCCACTACCTGACCCTCACGGTTGATGAGAAACTTCTCAAAGTTCCACTGGATATCGCCGGTTGCTTTGCTCTTGCCGTTTGCCTTGGTGGCGAGCGACATCAACTTGGCCATCAGACCTTTACCTTTGGTCGCACCAGTGGTTTTCTGGGATTTGAGCCAGGTGTAGACTGGGGCGGCATTCTCGCCGTTAACCTCTATTTTCTTGAATCGTGGGAAGGTCGTGTCGTATTTCATCGAGCAGAATTGTTGGATGCCCTCGTCATCTTGTTTGGCCTGTTCCATGAACTGGTTGCAGGGGAAATCCAATATCTCAAATCCGCGCTCTTTGTATTGGCGATACATCGCCTCCAGAGCCTCGTATTGTGGAGTCAAACCGCATGCGGTTGCGGTATTCACTACCAACAGCACTTTGCCTTCGTACTCGTGAAGACTAACCTCCACATCCTGTCGGTTCTCACGCTTCAGAACCGTGAAATCATAAATTTTCTTTGCCATAATCTTATTTGTTCTATATCCTTGCGCTATTGTTGAAGAATTTCACCGCCACGTCAGTATCAGTAATCCTCGTTTGCTCAGCATTAGTTGGCGTATTTGGTGAAGTTGTATTGCTGACGCAGTTCTGCCTGTTTCTCTGCGGATTGTGCTGTGAAGTATGCCTCCATACATGATTTGGTTTATTTGTTTCTAATTTTAGTGCAAAGGTACGAAAAATATCTGATATGTGCAAATTCTTACTCCAAAATCACCATTTTAGGGATTCCTTTCCCCTCCTCTTCCTATTTCCCTTTCCCTTTCCCTTTCCCTTTCCCTTCAGGGGACACTTACGTTGTCAGGTGGTGTCCTATCTGCATTTTTCCACCAGATATTTCACAAACTATTTGCATATATCGAAAAAAATCCGTACCTTTGCAGCATCTTTTATGTGTCTTCCACCGTAGGATGACCGTAGGATGACCATAGGATGACCATAGGATGACCATAGGATGACCATAGGATGACCATAGGATGACCATAGGATGACCGTAGGATGACCGTAGGATGACCGTAGGATTATCGGTATTCGTTCGAATCTTGAGTTACTCCTTACTTACTCCTTATTTAACCCTTTTACAAACCCTCAAACAAACCTTTATTATGGCACAAACACAATTTATTGCTCCCGTAGAATCTGCACAGGGCAAAATCTTCGGAAAAGATTCAAAATTTGTCACACGTACTACATTTGGAAAGGTACATTCATACACCTACAACAACCCTCCGAAGTTCTGGTCGAAGGCACAAGTCGCTTATCGTCAGAGGTTTGCGATTCAGAATCATTTCGCGCACTTGCTGCGTCGAGACCCTGAACTTGAGGCTGCTTTTCATCAGTCTTTTACGAGGCAGCTTTGCCTCAAGAAACACTATAATCGTCTGGATAATTATGTTTCTTCCGTGGTCAGGCAGGCGTTCCTTGATCATCCCGAGTTGTTGACTTTGGCGGAGCAGATTTATTCTGCCCCCGATCCTACGCTTGAGTTGCAAGCTGTCACCACTTTTCGTTCTGACTTCCTGGATTAGGTTGACCACAGTTGTAAGGAACTCGCAGGATATTCGTTTGAGTTGCATGATTATTCCATGAGCTTTTTGTAGCGAATGCGCTTGGGTTCGATGGCGTCCTCACCGAGACGCATCTTCTTATTCGCCTCATAGTCGGAATACGAACCTTCAAACCAATACACGCGACTATCTCCCTCATATGCAAGGATATGCGTACAGATACGATCCAGGAACCAACGGTCGTGGCTGATGACTACTGCACAACCCGCAAAGTTCTCAAGACCCTCCTCCAACGCACGCAAAGTGTTGACGTCAATATCGTTGGTTGGCTCATCGAGCAGGAGCACATTAGCCTCTGACTTGAGCGTCAGCGCCAGATGCAGTCGGTTGCGCTCTCCACCGGATAGTACACCACATTTCTTCTCCTGATCTGCGCCCGTAAAATTAAAGCGGCTCAGGTATGCGCGTGCGTTAATCTCTCGACCACCAACGCGTATGTACTCCGTGCCCTCTGCAATGGTCTCAAAGACCGATTTATTCGGGTCGATGTTGCTGTGTACCTGATCCACATAACCCACTTTGACCGTTTCGCCTACCGAGAACGAACCCCTGTCGGCCGTCTCCATACCCATGATCATGCGGAAGAGGGTAGTCTTACCGGCACCATTCGGACCAATAATGCCAACGATGCCATTGGGCGGCAACATAAAGTTCAGATCCTCAAACAGACAACGCTCACCAAAGGATTTTGCCACTCCTTCTGCGTTGATAACCTTGTTGCCAAGACGTGGACCATTGGGAATGAAAATCTCCAACTTCTCCTCGCGCTCGCGTTGCTCCTCATTCATCATGCGATCATAAGCGGCAAGACGCGCTTTACCCTTTGCCTGACGAGCCTTGGGGGCCATTCGCACCCATTCGAGCTCGCGCTCCAATGTCTTGCGGCGTTTGCTGGCTTGCTTTTCTTCCATCGCCATGCGAGTGGTCTTCTGCTCCAACCAACTGCTATAGTTTCCCTGCCAAGGAATACCTTCACCACGGTCCAACTCCAGAATCCAGCCTGCCACATTATCCAGAAAATAGCGGTCGTGCGTGATGCAGATGACTGTACCGGCATATTGCTGCAGGTGCTGCTCCAGCCAGTCTATCGACTCTGCATCCAGATGGTTGGTAGGCTCATCCAGTAGCAGGATATCCGGCTGCTGCAGCAGGAGGCGACATAGTGCTACGCGGCGGCGCTCACCTCCGGATAGATTCTTGACAAGTGCCTCATCGTCAGGACAACGCAGGGCATCCATCGCGCGATCCAACTTACTATCTATATTCCATGCATCTGTGGCATCGAGCTTGTCTTGCAGCTCAGCCTGGCGAGCCAGCAACTTATCAAAGTCGGCATCCGGCTCCGCAAATGCGTTGTTTATCTCATCATATTCGCGTAGTGCGTCCATGATTGGTTGTACACCCTCTTGTACAATCTCGCGCACAGTTTTCTCTGGATCCAGTTGTGGATCTTGCTCCAGGTATCCGACACTATAGCCCGGCGAGAAGACAACCTCGCCCTGGTAGTTTTTCTCCACGCCTGCAATAATCTTTAGTAGAGTAGATTTTCCGGCACCATTCAAACCAATGATACCAATCTTAGCTCCGTAGAAGAAACTCAGGTAGATGTTGTTTAATACTTTTTTTTGTGGGCTGAATGATTTGCTGACGCCCACCATCGAAAAAATGATTTTTTTATCGTCTGCCATATTCTGTATTGTTAATCGACTGCAAAGATACAAAAAAATTTGCATATATCAAAAAAAAGTAGTATCTTTGCACCATAATTTGGTAAAAATATTCAAAATACATTTATTAGTTATGGATAATAAGTACGCAGGTACCCAGACCGAGAAAAATCTGGAGGCAGCTTTTGCTGGTGAGTCGTTGGCTCGTAACAAGTACACCTATTTTGCAAGCAAGGCAAAAAAGGATGGTTTTGAACAAATGGCAGAAATTTTCCTGAAGACTGCAGATAACGAGAAGGAGCATGCTAAACTCTGGTTCAAGGAGCTCCATGGTCCTGTAGGTAAGACCGCAGACAATCTGCTAGAGGCTGCTGCTGGTGAGAACTACGAGTGGACAGACATGTACGAGGGATTTGCCAAGACTGCTGAGGAGGAGGGATTCCCTGAGTTGGCTGCTAAGTTCCGTCTGGTAGCTGCTATCGAAAAGCGCCACGAGGAGCGCTATCGTCAGCTGGCTGCCAATATCGCTAACAGCGAGGTGTTCGCAAAGGCAAGTGTGAAGGTTTGGGAGTGCCGCAACTGCGGTCATATCGTAGTAGGTGAGAAGGCTCCTGAGTTGTGCCCGACTTGCCTGCATCCGCAGAGCTACTTTGAGGTACATGTGGACAACTTCTAATTGTTCCATTTTGCTAATCCGACATGCTAAAGTATGAAAAATACTTGTGTATGTCGGATTTTTTTTGTACTTTTGTGGTCGATTTCAAAAAAGGTATTAAGATGTTTAAATTTTCGTATTCTGCTCCCAAATTCTTCTCCCTTTTTCGCAAGGGAAAGTACGATAAGCAGACTTTCATGAGTGACCTGATTGCGGGTATTATTGTGGGTATCATTGCCCTTCCTTTGGCAATTGCTTTTGGTATTGCCAGTGGTGTTTCGCCCCAGCAAGGTCTGATCACGGCTATTGTAGCCGGATTGTTAATGTCGTTGCTGGGTGGTTCGCATTTCCTAATTGGCGGTCCTACCGGTGCTTTCATCGTGATTGTTGCTGGCATCATTGCTCAGTACGGTATAGACGGACTGATAGTGGCGACTATCATGGCAGGTATCATTCTGGTAATCATGGGTGTTACCAAGATGGGCGTGGTATTTAAGTTTATACCGTATCCTATTGTAGTGGGTTTCACCAGTGGTATTGCAGTTACCATCTTCTCTACCCAGATGAAGGATTTTTTTGGATTCGTCGGTAGTGTGCCGGCTGGTTTCATCCCAGAGTGGGGATGGTACTTCAGCCATGTGACAGATATCAACTGGATAGAGACCGCCATGAGTGTGGGATGTCTGCTGATTATCATCTTCTGGAGCAAGGTCACGAAGAAGATTCCTGGCTCGCTGATTGCTCTGATTGTGGGTACTGTCGCCAGCGTATTGCTGAGCAAATTAGGGGGCATCGAGTTGGCTACCATAGGTAGCAAGTTCCCTGAGCTCGCCAATGGTTTGCCAATGCCTAAGCCCGTTGTACCGGAGTTGTCGTTTGATTTGGTTCGCGGTTTGGTTTCGCCTGCCTTCACGATAGCTATCCTGTGTGCGATAGAGTCGCTGTTGGCTGCCATGGTGGCTGATGGTGTCACGGGTAAGCAGCACAACTCCAATACGGAGCTCATCGGACAGGGTGTGGCTAATATTGTTACCCCGCTATTTGGTGGTATTCCTGCCACAGGTGCCATCGCTCGTACAATGGCTAATATCAATAATGGCGGTAAGACTCCGGTTGCCGGTGTCATCCATGCTATTGTGCTGCTGCTCATTTACCTTTTCCTGATGCCATTTGCGGTATATATTCCACTAAGTTGCTTGGCTGCAATCCTGGTAATGGTGGCATACAATATGTCCGAGTGGCGCACATTCAAGTATCTGTTACGTGGTGACAAAGCCGATGTGGCAGTACTGTTGCTGACCTTCTTCCTGACCGTAATCATCGACCTGACAGTAGCTATCGAGGTAGGCGTAGTGCTGGCGATTGTGCTATTCGTTCGTCGTGTGATGCAGACCAGCGATATCCATGTGATAGATGGTGGTGAGGTAGATAATACCGAGCGCGACGAGTACAATCCTGATGATACCGAGCACCTGAATATCCCTGCAGGCGTGGAGGTTTATGAGGTGAACGGTCCGTTCTTCTTTGGTATGGCAAGTAAGTTTGAGGAGTTTGACAACCGTCTGTCTGGTTCTACCAAGGTACGTATCATCCGTATGCGTCGCGTACCATTTATGGATACAACGGGTGTGAACAACCTGCACAACCTGATCGAGCGTACACACAAGCGTGGAATCGAAGTTATCCTGTCCGGCGTAAACGATGAGGTACGCAAGACGTTGGTGAAGATGGGATTGGATAAGGAGATAGGTGTTGATAATATCCAGCCACACATCAGTCTGGCACTACAGCGCGCCAATGAGCTGATTAGCAAGTAATAGCAAAACGAAACGAAACGATATCTTAGTGCTATAGATTATCACAGATTTCGGAGAGCGGGACTAATACAAAGTCTCGCTCTCTCATTAGTGGGTGGGGGAGAGTGAGTTCTGGTGTGTGCATCGTTACACCCTCGTAGGTGAGAATATCGATGTCAATCACACGATCCTGATAATCGCAAGATACGAGTTTGCCATCCTCGATGATAGTGTGCGACTTGTGATGGCGTCCCAGTTCCACCTCAATTTGCTGCGTGGTATGCAGGAGGTCTATTGGTGCCAAGGTGGTATCTACAGCAATGCAGATGTTGCAAAACTCATGCTCGGATGTATATCCCCATGCTGCAGAGTAAAAGAAAGAGGAGCGTCCGATGACGTTCCCCACACGGGTCTGAATCATTTCTACTGCTTGTAGGAGAGTAGATTCTCTATTGCCGATGTTCGCTCCCAGCGACAGGTACGTTAGCATGTGTATGAATCTGACCTAATAAATAATTGGCTGATTTTACAGCGGGTCTGTAAGTGACGGAACTGTTTTTCAACTCAGGCTGCATGAATTGGAATTGCTGGTCCAGTTTATCGACAATGAATACCACGCCCAGCACGATAATAGCATACTTGGCTGCTCCAAATGCTGCGCCTAACAGACGATTGAGAAAACCAAGGTGTATGGCTCGCAGCAGTCGTGAAATCAGTCTGCCAAACAGATTGAGCACCACCGCAATCCCTAAGAACAGCAGGGCATATGCCACGATGTCACACACCGTTTCCGGCCATGCAAACTGCTGAGCTATCCATATTGAAAATGCCGACCCCCATATCTTAGCCCCGACGCAACCGAGTATCACCGCCAAGATGGCGATGAACTCGGAAACCAAACCGCGCATCAGTCCTCGTACGAGTCCGATGAGTAGCGGTAGCAGTATGATTGCGTCCAGCCAATTCATGGTTAATCTTCCTGTTTTTCCTCGTTATCCAGTAGGTTGGTGATGAACTCTTGTGGAATCCAACTGTTACCCTCTGCATCCTGGAGTTGGATATCCTTGATCTTGAGGATATCACGTGGAGTGATTGCCCACTCATAGCCATCCATGCTGGATTGTGTAGCATAGCGATTGTTGTCGGCATAGAATCCCAGAATACCTGTGATGGTACCTACATATTTTGATTCAGGCAACAGGTAGTATGCGTACTTGGCATACTCAGATGTGCTGACGAGGGTGGTCTTGCCATCCTCATCCATGATTACACGTGATTGCGGATAGCCGATGTTGTTGGTGGTAGGACCGAATACGTCTGCATACGGATCAATCTCCGGCAGTCCCAACGAGTCAGATGTCTGTCCCATTACGTAGTGGTTGCATGGAACCAGCGCACCATTGTTCTCGTATTGACCGGTGAAGTGAATATTGAGCATGCGAACCAGCTTACCATCCATCTTACGTACCTTGACCAGGTCGCGCTCACCAAAGAAATCGGTGATGTTGATGGTATCGTACTTGAGCAGACTGGTGTTGGGTGTGCCCACCAGTTTGGTTACGCGACGGAAGATCTCGTTAGGAATACGTCCCGGTGCCCAACCAATCTTTTGGCTGGCATTCTGTGCGTTGACATTGTTGTTGTACGATGGTACACACAGTTGTGGCTGGTTGGCATAGCGTCCAATAGCCAATCCGTTGCATCGAATGATAATCTCCTGTCCTAATTGGTACAGACCGCTGGCAGAACCTATATCTACGCTCAGGCGCAGATTCTGTTGCTTGCCCTCTATAATCTGCTGGATAACCATTGATTTGTAGTAGTTTCCTCCGTAATCATCGGTAGTGATACGACCACGGATATAGATACCACGTCCACCGCTGCGGATGGTGTCGATTGAGAACAGGTAATACTTCTTACCGCCATCTACAACCTCTGAGCGAGTACGATATGTCCAGCAACTATCTCCACGCTCGGTCATGAATTGATCCATGAAGTCGTGCAGATTGTAAAAATCATATCCCTCGGGATTCTCTGCCTCCAATTCCTTGGTCAACTGATCCTCGGATGAGATGAAGATATCCTCCTCTGTGTATGGCTGAGGTGCACATGATGCCATAGCTGCAATCACAGCTGCGGTCATGAGATATTTAACAGTTTTCATATTGATAATTTTCATAATTTAGCCTCCATTTTAGAATTTGTAAGTAATACTCAAATAGAAGTTAGCACCCCATGCATAGTAGTACTTAGATGGGAATTTCCATGCGTTCGCTGTGATAACCGAGTTCTCGTAGTCCTTAGCACCCTGCTTGGTAGCACGTGGGAGACGAGCCTGCTGATAACCACCGGTCTTGAAGTGGGTGTTATTAGCCAGGTTGGTCACGCTCAGGTTGATAGAGAGTTGCTGACGATTAGGCAGATAGATCAGTTTTCCTACGCTGGCATCGATGATGAATCGGTTGAGCGGATTGGTAGCCACGAGCGACTCCTGCTGATCCATGATATTGTATGGATATACCAGTTGTGGCTTGCCATTTTTGTCCAGAACAGGCTGACCATCAGCATCTTTTTCCAGAGCATTCGAGCTATAGTAGCTACCATTGACGGCGGTACCATCGGCACGTACACCGGTGTACAGACCCTTCATGCGGCGTGATGGTGCGAAGTCGAGATAGTTCCAGTCGTAGTAGCTGACGGTAACATCTGCAAACCACATCTTCGGGTGGAAGAAGCTCAGCTTGAGACTGGTGTTGAGTTGTGGACCGGTAGCTACGTGCAGACCCTTCATCATCACGGTATCGCGTGTCTCAAATACCGGAGTGATGACCTTAGACTCTGCCTGGTTTTCAATAGTGAGTGCCATACCATTCTCAGCGGAGGTGACGCTATAGGCATTGCTGGTATAGCGGTAGTCACCAATGGAGATTGCCGGTGTCAGGGTGAAGTAGGTGCCGAGCTTGAATGCAGCTGCTGCCTCGATACCCATGTGACGGCGGTTAATGCCGGTAATGGCCTGATTGACAAAGGTACGAGCCTCGTCATCATAGTAGCCGTTGAGCTCGGTTCCGTCCCAGAATTGACTGTAGAATCCGGTGATGCGTCCGCGTACGATAGGGTAGTTGAACTCATATGTGAGGTCAGCACTTACCATCTTCTCGCTGGCTGCGAAATAGTCCTTCAGATTCTTGGCATTATCGTGTGTGTAGATGTTCCCTACTACGCGATCGTGTACACGTTGCGAAATATATGCATCGCGCGCGAGCGGAGCTGTGGTTTGTGCCAATGCGTTTACCTTCAGTCGGTTACGACCATTGATCTTGTATGTAGCACCCAACTTGAATGCAGGATCGATAAAGTGGTGAGCAGCACCAACGTATGTCTTGCCCAGTTGCGCACCATTAGTCATGATATCGCTGGCATCCTTGCCGAGGTACAACTCTGCATCAGCAGGATTGTTCATCGCCAGATACCATGCACGACCATTAATCATGTTGGTGGTACGCTGCATGTAGCTGTAGGTTGCTTGGATGGCATAGTAGAAATCTACCTCGGTGAAGTTCCACTCGTTTTGGAACCACAGACGATCCGTGCTGATATTCATGCGATAGTCATAGCCGAAGCGAGTCTTCTTGTCGTTGATAACTTGGTTGTAGCCATCGGCGATGTTGTTGAGTTTTACGAGTTCAATCTCGGTTTGACTCATACCGATGTTGCTTGCCAAATCTTTGATATCACGATCTGCGAATGGATCCACATCAATCCATTGATTACCACCCAGCAGGTCGTCAATCGTCTTGTAGTGAATACCTTGCGAGAACTTAGCCTCCAGACCAAGGGTCATCTTCAGGTGCTTGAACTTGTCGTTGACGTAGTTGATATTGAACATGCCCTCCTGGATGTCATTGTGGCGACGCTCCAGCAGATAACGTGCTGATCCTGTGGGGTCATTGATGTTGTTGGCGAGGTTAGCAGCATAGATGCTCTCCCAGTCAATCTGTGTGGTCTTATTGTCACGGGTCTTCCAGAGTTTTACAAGCTCGTTGTATTGCTGAGGATTGATCGATGGACCGATGTTGGTGCCATCGGCAGCCTCGGTACCTGTGCCCAGGAGTTGACCATTCATGTCTGCACCAATGAAGTTACCATATGGGAAGTGCGAACCATCAGCTCCCACACCGAACTTATGGTAGAGCTGCTCGCTGGTGGAGGCTACGATTTGACCATCCCACAGGAAAGAAGGCAGATTACGGTAGTAATCAGGACGTGGATCTGGTGCGTTGAAGAAGTTCAGAGCAGAGTTGCTATACATCGAGTAGTGATATCCGGCACCAAACTTCATCTTGTTGTTCTCATTGATTTTCCAATCAAAGCTGGCAATCACGGTAGGATCATACGACTTCACAACGCGTGAGTTGCGTACTTTACCATTCTGATAACCCCAGTATGGATTGTAGTTGATGCTACCAGTCAGGTCGATAACTTCCTGTGTGAGTGCGGAGGACTGACCACGCAGTGTAGGAGCACCAAAGGTGATGAGATTCAGTTTGTTACCATTGGTCCATTGCTTCTCGGCAGAGAAGAAATAACCTACCGAGTGGTAGTTGATACCCTCGCCGATGATTCCCTTGTTGTCGATGTATGGTGAGAAACGATATGCCAATTGACCGATGAATGCCCATCCGTTTTTGAGTTGTCCGCTGGCATAGGTGGCGTTGACACGTGCCTTGTAATTACGGTTGGTACCGGCAACACCGATCTTCCATCCCTGTGCATAGCGACTGGCCCCTTGCAGGTAGTTGGTAGATGTACCCAGGCTACCGAAGGTGAAGTTGGTAGCCTCCATAGGATTGACAACCTCCTTGTTACGAGTGGCATCATTCAGACCACCCATGGCGGAGAAGTTGAATTGTCCACGCTCGGCAGAGTTGAATGAGATACCCTCGATGTAGTTCTGCTCCATAGTCTGTGCGTATCCGCGGTTGCGATAACGTGCTGTGGACCAAGCAAATGATGTCACATTGTTGAATACATCGGTGCTGGCAGATGATGCCGAAGCCTGTGCCTGAGTCTTACCCTCATCATCGTTGAGGTCTTGCTCTGCCAGGTTGAGCAGAATCTCCTCTTGTGCCTCCTTGGCAATATCCTGCTGGAGTGCCAGATTACCTACATTGTTGGTCTGGTTGGGAAGAATCTGTACCAACTCAATGTTCGATACGTATCCGTCTGCCTCCAGAATCAGCTCCTCGTCCATTGCCTCCAGATAGATGAGCGAGAACTCACCATTGGCATTGGTGGTGGTGGAAATGTTTTGGTTAGCCAGGGTGATGGTGGCATTGGCAATCGACTTGTCGGTACCCTCCATCACGATACGACCTACCAGACGTGTCTGTGCGCTGGGGTCTGCTTGTGCATGTGCTTGTGCCTTGCCGGCAGTAGCAGCGGTAGCAGCAGTAGCAGCAGTAGCAGTAGCAGCAGTAGCGGTAGTAGCAGTCTCAGGTGCGTCCTCTCCTACCTCGGGATGCTCGATAGCAATGTCCTCGGTAACTACCTGATCATTAGGCAACTCCATTTCTAGTGTCATCACCGTATTTTCTTCTCTTTCCTCCTCCACGATGTCTGCCTGCGTTGGCTCCTCTGCCAATTTTGGCTCTGGCAGTTCTACTGCCTTGGGTTGTGGTGCTTTGACTGGTGCCAGGGTATTGCCCTGGTTGGTGACATCGTCCTTGTTAATCCAAGAGCGAATACCCTGCAGCAGTACACCATCAGGGAAGAGTTTGGTTCCGACTTGTCGTACTGTGTGTTGAACCTGATAAACCCATCCGGCTATCCTCTCCCCCGTGAGATAGTGGGTAGCTTGCGGATTTACCATTACCGTGTCACCCACTTGAATGGGTATGCTCTGCACATCTTGTGCATGCATGCTAATGGCAAAAATGCACATCAGTAAGATGGTAATTGTTTTTTTCATATAGATTGATTTATAAGATTAGTTTCTTGTACTATGTGACATCCGATTAAAACTCAGCAGTCTTGGGAGTACGTGGGAATGGGATGACATCGCGGATGTTGGACATGCCGGTTACGAATAGCATCAGACGCTCGAAACCGAGACCGAATCCTGCGTGTGGGCATGAGCCGAAGCGACGGGTATCCAGGTACCAATCCATATCCTTCATTGGAATATTGCGTGCCTCAATCTCGCCCATCAGTTTGTCGTAGTTCTCCTCACGTACGCTACCACCGATGATCTCACCAATCTGTGGGAAGAGGACATCGGTTCCCTGAACGGTCAGTCCGCTCTTGCCGTTGTATCCGCTCTCCTCGGCATCAATCTTCATGTAGAATGCCTTGATAGCCTTCGGGTAGTTGGTCATGATAACCGGACGCTTGAAATGTTCCTCGACGAGATAACGCTCGTGCTCGCTGGCGAGGTCGTCGCCCCACTCGCATGGGAACTCGAACTTCTTGCCCTTGGCGATAGCCTCTTGCAGGATACGAATACCCTCGGTGTAGGGTAGGTGAACGAAATCGCAGTTGATGACCGACTCCAGACGTGCGATAAGTCCCTTATCAACAAATTGCTGCAGGAATTCCAGATCGTCGCGGCAATTGTCGAGTGCCCAGCGAACGCAGAATTTGATGAAGTCTTCCTCGAGCTCCATCAGTTCCTCCAGATCCATGAATGCCACCTCCGGCTCAATCATCCAGAACTCAGCCAAGTGACGCGGAGTGTTGGAGTTCTCGGCACGGAAGGTAGGACCGAAAGTATAGATGCGTCCGAGTGCGGTAGCACCAAGTTCCCCCTCCAGCTGACCCGATACGGTCAGAGAGGTCTGCTTGCCGAAGAAGTCGTCGCTGTAGTCAATCTTGCCCTGCTTATCCTTCTTGAGTTTGTAGAGGTTCTTGGTGGTTACCTGGAACATCTGACCTGCTCCCTCGCAGTCGGAAGCTGTGATGAGTGGGGTATGGAAGTAGAAATAACCATGCTGGTGGAAGTAGGTGTGGATTGCCATTGCCATGTTGTGGCGAATGCGGAATACTGCACCAAATGTGTTGGTACGTGGGCGCAAGTGTGCGATACCACGCAGGTATTCCATACTCTGACCTTTCTTCTGCAGAGGGTAGTGATCGGGATCAGCGGTGCCATAAATCTCCAGGTCGGTGAGCTGAATCTCAACAGCCTGACCAGCCCCCTGACTCTCTACCAGCGTACCGGTAGCAGAGATACATGCACCAGTTGTAACGGGTTTGAGTGTCTCCTCTGGGAACTTCTCCAGGTCCACAACGATTTGGATATTTTTGATGGTGGAGCCGTCGTTGATGGCAATGAACGACACGTTTTTGTTGCCACGACGACTACGTACCCATCCACGGACATTGATTGGTTGTCCAAAATCTGTGCTACGAAGAGCATCAATGATAATTGTACGTTTCATATATTTAGTTAATCTTATGTTCTATTATGTTGCTTCGACAGTCTCTCGACCCCTTAGTGACCCCTTAGCGACTCACGGGCGACCCACGGGCGACCCACGGGCGACTCACGGGTGACCCACGGGCGACTCACGGTTTTAGAAGGGGGCTCCGCTGTTGTTGTCAAATCCCATTCCGGCATCTATGCTGGCTCCGTCGGGTGACATGCTGTTCATCCTCGATCCGGAGACGATATAGTTGCTGCTCTGAGCGCCACCATATCCATTATCCTCCGGTGCGATTGGCGCCGAAACAGATGGCAATTCGCTCTCATCAATGGTGTCGTCTTCGTTTTGGAACTTGGCATATTTGCCACGGAATCGCAGCCAAATCTCGTCGGTAGCACCATTACGGTGCTTGGCTACGATAATCTGTCCCAGTCCGCGCAAGTCCTTCTGTGTCTTCTCGTCCGTGTAGAGATGGTAGTACTCCGGACGGTGGATAAAGCACACCATATCAGCATCTTGCTCAATGGCACCAGACTCACGCAGGTCGCTCAGTTGCGGTTTCTTACCCTCGATACCTACGCGCGACTCCACACCACGGTTGAGCTGCGAGAGGGCGATGATAGGGATATCCAACTCCTTGGCGAGTCCCTTGAGGCTGCGAGATATGATGCTGACCTCCTGCTCGCGCGAGCCAAACTGCATGCCGTTGGCATTCATAAGTTGCAGGTAGTCAATGATAATCAGTTCTACGTGGTGCTCTCTGACAAGTCGTCGTGCCTTGCTTCGCAGCTCGAAGACAGACAGACCCGGAGTGTCATCTACATAAATCTGAGCTCCCAACAGGTCGTTCAGTTTTGAATTCAGTTGTCGTTTCTCTTTGTCACTCAGTTTACCGGTTTTGATCTTCTCACCCTCAATCTCGCACACGTTCATTATCAGACGGTTAACGAGTTGCACGTTTGACATCTCAAGGGAGAACATCGCCACGGGTTTATTGTAATTGACGGCGATATTCTTTGCCATGGATAGCACGAATGCCGTTTTACCCATCGCCGGACGAGCCGCGATGATGACCAGGTCAGACTTTTGCCAGCCGGATGTGATCTTGTCCAAATCATGGAATCCGGAGGGTACACCCGATATGTTGCCCTCGTTTTCACCAGCTTTGTCCATACGTTTCAGGGCTTCCTCGATGACAGGATCAATCTGTGTGACGTCGCGTTTCTGCGAGCGTTGGGTAATCTCAAAAATGCTGCCCTCGGCTCTATTCATCAGTTCCTCAACGTCTTGCGTCTCATCGTAGGCATCCTGCTCAATCTCTGCAGCCATGCGGATGAGTTCGCGTGCCGTAGCTTTTTGCGCTACGATCTGTGCGTGGTAGTGCAGGTGCGCGGTAGATGCCACCCTGCGCGTCAGTTCTGCCAGATAGACAGGTCCACCGGCCTCCACGAGCGTACCATTCCTTCGCATCTGCTCGCCCACGGTCAGTACATCTACCGGTTTTTCGGCAGCAGCCAGCGTGCGGATGGCCTCGAAGACCATGCGGTTCTGCTCGCTGTAGAACGACTCGGGGCGGAGCAGGTCCGCCACGATGCCGTACGCATCTTTCTCTATCATCAATGCACCCAGCACTGATGCCTCCAGCTCCAACGCTTGTGGAGGCAGTTTGCCCATCTCGTTGGGACCAACAGCCGGAGCGGCTTTCGTATTTCTTCTGCGTGTCTCTGCCATTATTGCATTGATTTATAGTGTTCTAATAATTGGTGTGCAGCGATAAAACTGCTTAGTTGGTTGTTGAGCACCTTTTGCTCGGTCTGCTCAATGAGCGCCTGCATATCCTCTCGCTGGTAAAATCCGTCCAGTAGCGCTCCATTGATGGTCTCGTACATCCAATACTTGGCTTGCTCGGTGCGCTGGCGCGCAAAGTAGCCATTCTTCTTGGTGAATCGAATGTATTCCTCGATATTCTCCCACACGTCTTTGATACCTGTGCTGTCTATCGCGGAGCAGCAAATTGCATCCGGATGCCATCCAGATTCTGGGGGTGGAAAGAGTGCCAGGGCGTTGCGGAAGCTCACGCGCGCGGCGCGCGCACGTTCAATATTATTTCCGTCGCACTTATTGATTGCGATGCCGTCAGCCATCTCCATGATGCCTCGTTTGATACCCTGTAGTTCGTCTCCGGTACCTGTGACCTGCAGCAGCAGAAAGTAATCTACCATCGAGTGTGCTGCCGTCTCCGACTGCCCCACACCTACGGTCTCGACAAAGATGGTATCAAATCCAGCGGCCTCGCATAGGATGATGGTCTCACGCGTCTTGCGTGCCACGCCTCCCAACGAACCCGCACTTGGGCTGGGGCGTATGAAGGCATTGGCGGCTGCGCTCAATTCGTTCATACGAGTCTTGTCACCCAAGATCGAACCTTTGCTTCGTTCAGAACTGGGGTCGATGGCGAGTACCGCCAAACGCTTTCCCTGCCGACATAGTTCAGTTCCAAGCGCCTCAATAAAGGTGGATTTACCGGCTCCCGGAACGCCCGTGATGCCCAGTCGGGTGGAGTTGCCACTATAGGGTAGGCACAGTTCAATCACTTTCTGGGCGATAACCTGATCGGATGGCAGATTGCTTTCCACCAATGTGACCGCCTGTCCAAGGATAGATACGTCATTACGCCGAATGCCGTGGAAATATTCCTCGGCAGTCAGCGTGCGTTTTTGTCGGCGGAAGGTCGCGTATGGATTAACGCTGGGGAGTGGATTCACTCCCGCATTGACCGTCAGCCCCTTGTATTCTTTGTCGTTCTCGGGATGCAGCATTATTTTATGATCCACTTCAGGGTGATGGTTTGTTGTGCTTTTTGTGGGTCGTTGGTAATAACCGTGAATTGACGTGTGTATTGTCCAGCCTCCATCGGTTGGTTACCATTCATGGTGTTGATGGTGAGTTTGATGTCGGCTTTCTTACCTTCCTTGATGGCTCCGTTAGGTGCAGAAACCTCCACATTGGCGCTCTCGCTGTATGCGCGGCGAATGTAGAGAGGATTCGAACCGATGTTGGCTACGGTGAAGTTTTTCTTAACCTTCTTACCTGCAGGCAGTTCGCCCAAGTCAATGGAGTTCTTCATCTCTACGAAGGGTGCCTGCTTGCGCTCGTCCTCTGTCAACTGGGAGAAATCCTCCTGGATAAATCCTTTGATGGTAATCTTGTAAGTATCGGATTGCACGCGCTTGTCGTTGACAATCACATATGCTGTGGTCTCTACCGGACCGTAGAGTGGGCATTGCTTGCTATCCAGGATGAACTGGAACTCGCCGCTTCGGTTAGGCTGAATCGTACCTAATGTGGTCTGCGAGATGAGGTAGTGATCGTGATCATTGGTCTGCAACTCAGTTGTGACATCATGGTCGGTGAGGTTGGCATACTCAATCTTCTGCATAGCCGAAACCTGCCCCTTGAGCAGATTACCAAAGTTGATGGTCTGAGACTTCACACTCAGGTCACCCATCTTGATGGAATAGCTATTGTCCGGCTTGGCTGGCTTAGGAATCACATTACCGGATATGTATAGCATGACGGTGGGGTTCTCAATAGAGTTAGACTTGACGGTGATGGACTTATTGGTAAAACTGCCTGGTCGCGTTTTGGCTCTGTATGTTACGACGATTTCTCCTGTCTCTCCCGGCTCAATAGGTTGCTTGGGCCACTTGGATGCTGTGCAACCGCAACCCGGTCTCACATCGTTTAGTACCAATGGTGCCATTCCTTCGTTCTTGAATGTAAAGATGGTGGACACGTCGCCATCTGCCTGATTGACATCGCCGAAGTTGTGCGAGGTCTTATCAAAGGTAATCAGCTGCGCCATGGATGTCATAGCCATGGATAGAGCAACTATGCTAACTAAAATCTTTTTCATACTTATGAAGTTTTGCTTGTTAATATTCGTGTTGTTTGATTGTTGTCTTAGTAGTTTTCTGCGGACTTGGCTACTTCCACTTCCGGTATCTGCTTCAGCGACTTAAATAGTGCGGACAGCTCGTTGCGGTCGTGTACAAAAATATCCAATGTGCCATAGAAGATGCCGTCCTCTGAACTGATGTTGATGCGTCGGATATTGATGTGGTACTCCGATGTGATGATGGTCAGCACGCGGATGAATACGCCAAATTTATCGATGCCTCGTAGTTCGATGCACTCCATGAAGGACTGCACGTGGTGCATGTTCCAACTGGCTGCATATAGTCGCTTACCCTGCGATGACTTCAGCAGCAGGGCTTGCTCGCAGTCTAATTTATGGATATGTACGATGCCGTTCTCATCCTCGTATCCCATCACTTCGTCTCCGGGGATAGGATGGCAACATGGTGCCAACTGGTATTTCTTGCCCAGATTGTCGTCCGTCAGGATGATGATGTCTTTTGCTTTCTTTTTCTTCTCCTTTGGGGCCGATGTGTTGTCGGTCTTGTTGGTCGGCTCTTCCGGCAGTTTCGTGATAGGAGTATCATCGTAACTGTTGCTGCTGAAAGGATTGAAGCGCTGCCAGATGCTCTTCTTGGGGAATAGAATCTGTTGCAGGTTATCCAGACGTATGATGCCTTGTCCAATCTGTCGGTACAGTTCGCTCGGCTGTGTGAGTTGATAGTGGTTGAGTGTTCGTTGCAGCGCCGTGCTGTGCAGTTCGCTCACTCCAATCATCGAAAGCGCATCTTGGAATAGTTTCTCACCATTGCGGATATACGAGCGCTCCTCCTTGCGGAAATAATTGCGCAGTCCTGCCTGTGCTTTGGCGGTCGTGGTGAAGGTGAGCCAATCCTGTTGTGGGTGCTGACCGGCAGACGTGATGACCTCCACCTGATCGCCGCTTTGCAGCACGTAGCTGAGTGGCACCAGCGAGTGGTTGACCTTCGCACCGATGCAATGTTCGCCCAATTCACTATGCAGGAAGAAGGCAAAGTCCAGTGCGGTTGCACCTTGTGGCATCGTCTTGATCTCACCGGTCGGAGTGAAGACGAATACCTCCTGGGCAAAGAGGTTCAGCTTGAACGTGCCCAGAAACTCCATCGCATTCTGCTCGGGGTGATCCAGTATCTCCTTGATGTTGCGCAGCCACTTATCCAATTCCGACTCATCAAACTCGCCTGACTTGTACTTCCAATGTGCAGCCAGACCTCGCTCGGCGAGCTCGTGCATGCGGTTGGTGCGTATTTGCACCTCTACCCATTCGCCGTTGCTGCCCATCACGGTCACATGTAGTGCCTCGTATCCATTGGATTTCGGTGTGGAGATCCAGTCTCGAATACGCTCGGGGTGCGGACGGTAAATCTCTGTGATGGCAGAGTAGATCATCCAGCATTGGTCCTTCTCCGACATGGACTCGTTGGGGGTGAAGATGATGCGCACAGCGAGCAGGTCGTACACATCCTCAAACGGAATGTTCTTGGTGATCATCTTCTTCCAGATTGAGTATATCGACTTGATACGTGCCGTGAGCGAGAACTCATAACCCATCGACTCCAGTTTCATGCGGATTGGCTCGGCAAAGCGTTCAAAGTTCTCCAACTGAGCCGTCTCCACGGCATTCAGTTTCTCTTTGAGCTCGGCATATTTGTCGGGGTGCTCGTATTGGAAACTCAAATCCTCCAACTCCGTCTTGATGGGGAAAAGACCCAGACGATGAGCCAGTGGCGCATAGATATATTGTGTCTCTCCTGCTATCTTATACTGCTTCTCCTTTGGTTGTGCGCCCAAGGTGCGCATGTTGTGCAAGCGATCTGCAATCTTGATTAGTACCACGCGGATGTCATCCGACATGGTGAGTAGTAACTTGCGGAAGTTCTCGGCCTGCTCGCTGGCTTTGTCGCCAAAGACGCCTCCGCTGATCTTGGTCAGACCATCTACGATTTGGGCAATCTTGTCGCCGAATAGATTACGAATGTCGTCGGTCGTGTAATCCGTGTCTTCTACCACATCGTGGAGTAGGGCAGCACATATGCTGGTTGATCCCAGCCCTATTTCCTTCACGACGATACGTGCCACTGCCAGCGGGTGCATGATGTAGGGCTCGCCGGATAACCTGCGCACTCCGTGGTGCGCCTGATGAGCAAAATGAAAAGCACGAGTGATCAACTCAATCTTCTGATTATGAAGCGTATGGACATAATCATCAAGGAGCTGATCAAAAGCGGCTTGAATCATTAACTCTTCTTCCTGTGTAAAATCGCTATTTTTCATACTATAAAATTGCTTGCAAAGTTACGAAAAATATTTCACGCGCGCAAGGGTTGGATGGAAAAACTTTGTTTTTAGATGCTTTTTTTTAGTTTTTTGCATGATTTTTGTATTTTGTTCTTGGTAGTTTGATGGAAAATATGTACCTTTGCAATCTAAATTGACTATTTATGCGTATTCGTTTCGTAATATTGATACTTGCGCTCACCTTTGTTGGGGGAATCGGGGCAGCGCCACTGCCGGCAGATAAACCGTTCACAGTGGTTATTGATGCCGGTCACGGAGGCAAGGATCCGGGGGCTGTCGGTCGCAAATTGAAGTTGCTGGAGAAGGATCTCAACCTGAGCGTCAGCCTGCAAGTCGGCAAGATGATTCAGGAGACGTATCCCGATGTACGTGTGCTCTACACGCGTACCACGGACGAATTCATTACTTTAAAGGGGCGCTCGGATTTTGTCAACAAGAACAATGCCGACCTCTTCATCTGCATCCATGCCAATGCCGTGGACAATCGTGATGCGGCAGGTGCGGAGACATATGTGCTGGGTACCGAGAAGATGGAGCAGAATCTGGATGTTGCTATGCGAGAGAATGCCGTTATCCAACTTGAGTCGGGTTATCAGACTGCATATCAGGGATTTGATCCGAATTCGATAGACTCGTACATCATGTTTGAATTGATGCAAAACCGATATATGGATCAGTCGCTCCGCTTTGCATCGTATGTGCAGCAGCAGTTTGTGGATTCCCTGCATCGTATGGATCGTGGCGTGCGTCAAGCGGCGTTTTGGGTGCTCCTCAAGTCGGCTTGCCCAAGCGTACTGGTGGAGTTGGGATTCGTGTCTAATCCTGACGAAGAAAAATACCTGGCTTCGGCACAGGGACAAAACGAATTAGCCCAGGCTATCTGTCGCGCTTTCAGCGGATTCTATCGCAAACCTGCACCACAGGATCTGGTGGCAATAGAGGCAATTGAAGAGATGCAACAAGAGGACTCGGTCAAGGAGGTAAAACCAGAACCGGCTCCAACCAAGAAAAAGACAATGTACGCTGTGCAAATTGCCGCTCGTCGCCAACCGCTTACGGAGAATGATCCTGCCTTTCAGGGACTTAAGTGCGGATGCCTGGAGAAGGACGGCTGGTACAAATATTATTATGGGGCATCTGATACCAAGGACGAGGCACGACAGATCATGTCGGAACTGAAATTGCAATTCCCGGATTGCTTCCTAATCAAATTATAGTGTTGTTTATTCAAAAATTACAGATTATGAAATATGCTCGTGAAATGAAGGTAGGTGCTTTATCGCTGTTGTGCCTGTTCTTGTTGTTTTTTGGTTTCCATTATTTGAAGGGGGTAAACATCTTTTCGCCCGTGAATGGTTATCATGGCAAATATATGCAGATGAATGGTCTGAAAGAGCAGGCTCCGGTGTATATCCGTGGATACAAAGTGGGGCAGGTGGATCATATCCATTACGACTTTACGGCGGATACCTCGTTTGTAGTGGATATCTCGATTGACAAACATATATCCCTGCCACGTGGTACGCAGATGGCAATCGTCGCAGATGGTTTGCTGGGTGGTATGGCGGTTGAGTTGCAGGTGCCTCTCAATAGTGCTAATATCGAGGCATATGCCGATGGCGCATGGCTCCCGACATTGATTGTTCCGAGTCTGATGGAGACCATCCAAACCACGTTGCTGGCATCGCTGTCAGAGACGGTTAATCATGTTAATGAGGTGGTGGAACAACTCCAATCACAGCTCGATAACGACCATATATCCAATGTGTTAGCAAATGTGGATGACCTCACTCGTGATTTGAAAAGCAGTTCGGCTAATCTCAAGAAACTCATGGATGGTCGTGTGCCACAAGTTGTGGAGCATGTGGATCTGGTTGTAGAGGATCTGGGCAAGATTACGACCTCTTTACGTGAAGCAGATATTGTGGGAAAAGTAGATTCTACAGTCGTGAATGTTAATGGTTTGGTGGACGAGATCAAATCGACCAACGGTACGATTGGTAAGCTTATCAACGACAACGAGTTGTACACCAATATTAACAATACCGTTGTGTCTGCGGATTCCTTGCTGGTTGACCTCAAGGCACATCCTAAACGCTACGTACATTTCTCGATATTTGGAAAAAAAGATAAATAAATTGCATTTTTTTGGCGAAATATTTGCATATGTCAAAAAAATGTAGTACCTTTGCACTCGATTTCGAAAGGAATCCCCTTATTGGGGTTCCCGGCAGACGTTGGTGAGCGCGAGCGAAAGATGTCTGGTGGGGAGAGCGGAGGCACAAGTCGCCCCGATGGTTTTTTAGGAGCCAGTTATTGCGACCTTGTTGCTGAACGCGATATGGTGGTCTTAGCTCAGTTGGTAGAGCATCGGATTGTGGTTCCGAGTGTCGTGGGTTCGAGCCCCACATTCCACCCTAGGGTCGCAGGTTCGAATCCTGTCACGCACCCCAAAGAAGTATAAAATGCTGTAAGTTAGACACTTACGGCATTTTATCGTTTTTCAACACTCGGAACCAAAAGCAAGCGAGCCAAACGCGAGCCATATCCGAGCCAAACTCGTGCCACGGAATTTTGATGTCTTTCGGGTATCTAACTGATGTCCGAAAGAAAAAAAAATGCCAAATTCAATCCTTTATTCAGACTTGGAGTACAAGTTCACTCCTGCCAGATTGCGTAAGCATGAGAAGACCGGATACTGCATTGTATTCGATGTAAAGAACCCCACTACCGGAAAGTTTCAGCGTTGTAGGCGTAAGTTAAATGAACTGCGTAAACTCTACCCCGTACAGGTAGAGTTTAAGGCTGCGTGCGAAATAGCCTTGCATGCGTATAACCAACGTTTATCACATGGATGGAATCCTTTGGGAGAAGATGACGACAACAAAATTCCCATTGCAGACATCCAAATGCAGGTGCAAGAGCAACTTCACGCACAAGCAAACGCATACGCACAAGCGCAAGCGCAGGTACTTCATTTAATGACTCAGGCGGCAGTACAAGGTATGGGAGTTCAACCGATGATGACACCGATAGCACAACCAGTTATGCAGTCAGTTCCGGTGGCTCAACCCATTATGCAGCCAGTTATGCAGACCGCTCCGGTAGTTCAGCCAGTTGCAGCACCTATCGAGCAACCTGCTTCGGTAGCGCAGCCCATCGAGCAGCCTAAAGAACAGCCGGTAGAGGTAGCGAAGCCTCTGCCAGTTGAGAAGCCTGCTGCTCCGGTAAAAGCAAAGGCTGAAGTGAAGAAAGAGACGAAGAAAGCGACACCGATCATCATTCCTGCTGACAATGCGGTGGATGAGATTGAGCAGCGCGGACTGATCACTGTAAAGGAGTGCCTGAAGAAGTTGTAAATAATAATTGAAAAAGGTACCACATGTAATAATTGAAAAGTATACCATTTGGAACGAGATTTGTATCTTTTAAGGTGCAAACCTACAAAGAGTAAAACAATGATCCAAATGGAAACGAAACAAGAGATTTTAC
>JAZRVR010000015.1:0-42536 GCA_045599285.1 Paludibacteraceae bacterium
TAGCGTTAACTACATCCCAGTCAGCATCCAGAACGGTGATGAATGCGAAGTAGCCATTGCTTGCGCTCTCGTAGGTGTAGCTGAATACGTTATCACCTTCCTTATCCATAGCGATACCCTCAGTCGGCTTCCAGCCCTGGATGTCACCGATGATGTAGAGGTTCTCAACAACATCCTCCTTAACTACAGTAACGGTAGTGGTAAGAGGAGCGGTCTCATTGTTGCCCAGGATAGCGGTAACAGCGATCTCGTGCTCACCAGCAGTCAGATCCTCAACAGGCAGACTTGCGCTCAGCTCAGCACCATCTACAGTAGCAGCCCACAGACCATCTACGTAGATATTGTATGCTACAGGAGAAGCACCTGTTACAGTGGTGTACTTGATGTCATCAACGAAGAGACCGAAGATATCGTTAGAAGTGTAGTGGATAGCGAAGTACTTGGTGCCCTCTGGGAGTGCAGCGCTGTACTCAGCCCAAGCCTCCTCCGGAGTCTCGAACGACTCAACCAGAGTCCAGTTCTCACCATCTACAGATGCTACAACCTCGAAGGTCTCTGGACCATAGTCCAAGGTGATAGGCATAGCCATGAAGCTGATAGTCTGTGCGATACCCGGCAGTTCTGGAGATACCATGTACTTGTCAGCTTCCTGACCAAGCTGGCTGGTCTCGTTAACCTCAGACATAAAGAGTGCAGTCTGCTCACCAGATACAGCCTGGAAGGATGCATCCAGACCCTCGTTTACGAAGTTGATGATACCGAAGGCATAAGCTTCACCCATGTGATCCCATGCACCACCATTCCAGCTGTAGGTCGAACCTTGGCTGTGGTCGATAGCGCCCCACTCACCGCAGTTTTCGCCATCAGCAAATACTACGTTATCCTCGTAATTCTCGAAGTCCTCAGTAACCTCAACAGCAGCAGCAGCCGGCAGAGTCCAGTTGATCTCTACAACGTCCTCAACCTGCTCAGCGCTCAGGTTCTCGATTGGGTTAGCAGCAGCAGCCAGCAACTCGATAGTTGTGGTAGCCTCGTTATCCTCAAGCTTCATATCCGGCTCGTAGGTAACTACAACCTTAACGTCGATGTTACCAGCCTCATCAAATACGCTGGTCTCAACCTCGAACTCGTAAGTTGCGCTCTCCATGAAGGACAGCGGCAGGATCTCGAACATAGGAGCAGGAGCAGCCTCAGCGCTACCATTCAGGTACATAGCCAGCGAGTAGTTCTCAGCTACCTCTTGACCCTTGTTCTGTACAGTAGCCTTAACGGTAGCAGTCTTACCAGCGGTCAGTTTAGCAGGAGCAGCCAGGGTCAGAGCCAGGTTGTGCTCAATGCTCTCAGCTACGGTTACACCCGAGATAGCCAGCTCACCAGCCTCACCGAAGTTAGCGGTGATATTGAGGCGAATCCAAGGCATATCCTTGTATGCAGCAAGGCTGACGTTTGCAGCTTGCAGATCAGTAGCAGCAGCGGCAGGGATAGTCTCAATCAGATCCTCACCCTCTGGGGTAACAACGCTGACAACCAGCTCGCAATCTACCATAGGCAGGTAGTTGAATGCCAATACAGCGTCAGAACCATCCATAGCAACCTTACCAGACATCAATGTGATCCAACCCGGAACCTCAGCATGCATAGCAAAGCAGTAGTCCTCACCCAGCTGACCGATACCAATACCGCCATCAGCTTCATAGTTGTCATCATCATAGTCAACACCCCACCAGTAGGTCAGATTACCATTAGGCAGAGTCTCAGCGAACGGCAGCTCGTAAGGAGCACCTACCAGAGCAGCAGTAAGCAGACCCTCGCTCTCACCAGCAGCATTCTCAGCGGTTACGCCCATGTACAGATAACCTTGTTCACCCTCCTCGGTAGCAGCAGCCACCTCAGCGTGAGTCTCGGTCAGACCAGATACGATTGGCTCGTCTGCCAATACCGGGAACTGCATACCGAAGAACTCGATTATCTCAGCCTCATATACATTATAGGTCAGGTTCTCCGGAATGATGATACCACCATTGATACCATCAGCAGGAGCATTCCAAGTCAGGTTCAGAACATTCAGACCAGCGCTCATAGCCAGATCCTCTACATCATCCGGAATATCCTCACCGATGTAAGCCTTAACAGGCTCAGATACAGAGGTAACACCATCTACAGTAGCAGAAGCAACGAACGAGTAGGTACCAGGAGTACCAGCGATCTCAACCTCCTCGGTAACCTCAGCACCAGGAGCAACAGTCTTGGTAAGAACAGGCTCACCATTAGCAGTAACAACGATCTCTACGTTGCCGGTCAGAGGATCACCTGCAATAGTAACAGCAGGAGCGGTCAGGCTGATAGTAGCCTTCATAGCAGCCTCCGCATTAGGCAGAACGCTCAGGTCACTGATAGCAGCAGGCTCGGCATCGTTCTGCTCCTTGATAGAGAAGTTATCAGCATAGAGATAGTACATATCAGCCTGAGATACAGCGTGCAGAGCCACATAGCAAACACCGGTAGCATTAGGAGTGATAGTAGCATTCAGCTTGGTGTAGTCAACACCCAGATCAATAGGCTCAACCAGCACGGTAGTGAGTTGTGAAACCTTAGCCTCAGCACCAGCCAATACCTCGATTGTTTCAGGATAGGTAGCGGAATTTGAGCGAGCCTCTACAGATACCTCGTAGGTCTTACCAGCCTCCAGAGTTACACCCGGGAATACGATATAGTCATCAGCATTTTTAGAAGAGTTATAGGTATATCTAGCAGCCTTACTACCCTTACTATCAGCCACAAATGTCCAAGTCTTACCATCCTTGTTGGCATCATAAACCTTAGCCTGAGCCTCCTCAGCATCGCTCTCGAAGGTGTTCATATATGGCAGAGTAGCAGTCAGATCAGTGATAACCGGCTCCTCTGGAGCCCCAGCCGAAATAGTAGCACCTGCATCTATACCCTCCAGATAGTAAATGCGATCAGTAGCAGCATTTGCAAAGAATATATTAGACAGAGTCATAACTTTGTCAGCGGCATTGTAATCAACCTTACCATCGTCCAACGCACTAGTGGTGGCATCAATAGAGGTAAAGAAGATATCATATGTGCTGTACTTACCAATATACTGCAACATATCGAAGGTGATAGTAGCACCAGCTACAGTACCCTTGATCCAAGCAGTTGGGAAGTTGGAGAACAGACCCTGAACATATACATCAGAGCCAGCGAAACCAACCAACACCTCCTGACCCTCAATAGGAGCAGGGGTCGAACTGTAAGTATTACCATTCAAATACCAGGTCTCAGTAACCAGGCCTGTAGGAGGCACAACCGGCTCAGTTGGGATAGGATTGTAGCTAGGATCATAGGTGAGGACAGTCTCAACATCGCCATAACCGGTAGCCGAGTCATCATCATCCCAGAAAGCGCCCATGTAATAAGCGTCACCTTCAGCAGTCTCAAGCGACTCAGTACCCTCCAGGGTCCAAACATCACCAGCTACGCTGAATGTGAAGTTAGCAGCATGAGCATCATCAACATAAATATTACCCTCTACATCAAGATAACCCCAACGGAGACTGATAGTAGCACCATAATTAGTGCTATACGCCAGAGCCTGCTTGGCAGCAACAGTGATAGTGCTACCACTCTTCACGCCCTCAACCCAAGAGCCCTGGGTGTAACGGCTGATAGGATCCTTGATGTACACCTTACCATTAGCGGCATCCTCAATGGTCATTACCATACCACTCTGAGCACCGTAATACATCGAAGAGCCACTTACATAGTAAGCAGTACCATCTGCACTACGCTGATAGTACTTGGTCACACCACCAGTAACGTCAGTAATGATACCGTGTGCATCCTTGTTAACCGAAACAGCGCCGGCAGCCGGAGCCTTACGAGTAACAGGAGCAACAATAGGAGCAACTACAGATGCATCACGAGTGATGACAGCATTGCTCACCTTGTTTGCGTTCTGAGAATCCTTCAGCACTACCGGACGGAGCACAGCAACGTTCTCCTCAGCAGCAGCCTTCATTTTCTCAGCTTTTGCCTGTGCCTTAACCAGTTGATCTGCGCTCAATACGCGCTCAACATAGGTTTTAGCACCACCCTTAACGGCCTTAACCTGAGCAGGAGCTGCTACAACGTTAAGTACCATTGCCAGGGCAAAAAGAATAGAAGTAATCTTCTTCATACCTTTTGTTGTTTTTAATTGTTAATAATTGTTGTTAATTGATATTTAATAAAACAGACTCTTGCGAGTTCTCTGTCTTTTTCTTCTAATTGGTCATTTTTTCTCCTCACCACATAACATACCCATTATTAGATAGTTATCGCCTCAGGTAGAGTGTTTCTACCCTCGGCGTCCCTATCAGACTAATCTTTTTGTACCCAATCTTATTACAAATCAAGTGCAAAATTACAATATTTTTTGGATATATGCAAACTTTTTGGCAAGAAAAATAACTTTTTGTCACTTTATCTTCCTATTTCTTACATTTTGCAAACTTCACTTTACAAATCACAAAAACCGCCTACTCCACTCCAAAAAGCCACCTACCTCACCCCGATAAGTCGCCTACTCCTTATTAAATATACGCGCATACGCGCGCGAGCCAAACAGCAAGGGATACGCAAAGGATACGCAAAAAGCGCCCCTCGGCAGTTGCCGAAGGGCGCGTATGCTCAACCTATCCACCCCTCCCTGTGGAGGGGCAGGGGGAGTTTTTTACAGCTTAGCACCAGTTACGCTGTACTTAACGCCATTGCGCTCCAGAATCAGTTGACCGTTCTCGATGCGCTTGATAGCCTCAGTACCAGCCTCAACCTGCCAGAGAGCAGTACGAGTCAGGTTGGTAGCAGCACCATTGGATACCTGGATGTTGTTGTACAACTGACCTTCCTCACCTTCCTTGGTGCTGGTACCGCAGTAGTTGCTGATCTTACCAATGAGTACAACCTCGTCACCCTCCTGTACAGGAACATCCGGTGCGCAACGATAAGCCTGCAGCTCACCATATGCACCTACCTCGTCAGCCATGTACCAGGTCTCGTTCTTGTATTGCTCGTCATAAGCAGTCTTAACGTTGACGCAGTAGCCATGAATCTTATAGGTTTTCTCGGTGGTCTTGGTAGCACCAGACTCGGTGTTATTCAGAGCCATACCAATAGCAACAGCCTCGGTAACAGAAACCTCCTCCAGCACAGCAGGATTACCGTGACGGATATCCTCCGGGATAGTGGTGATGATCTCACCCTTACCACTTCTGGTCTCCATAGTACCATTGTAGTTGTAGAGCTGAGCAGAAACCTTAACGAGGTCACCAGCCTTGATGTCACCAGCGATGGTGATGTTGTAAGCCAGGAAGGTCTCGGTAGCGCCCGACATATCGTCAGCCATGAGGAAACGCTTATCACCCTGAGCACCAGGAGCGTTAACCTGTACTACATAACCATAGATATTGTAGGTAATATCGGTATATTCACCTGCATTGAGTTTCTTGCAGAGCTCGAGAGCCAGAGCAACGTCGATATTGTTGTTATCCTCCTCGTGTACGCCCAGGTTAACGTTCTTAGCGTTAGCCACATAGGTCTCAGCATTGTGAACCATCTTCAGATCTACATCATACACACCTGCGCTAACATAAGCAATCTTCATCGAACCGGTAACTCCCTCAAACTCAGCGCCTGCGAGAGAAACAGTCCAGAAGTCCTCAACGTTATAGGTACCAGCGATAGCCTTCTCGTTAGCACTCTGGTAACCTTCCAGAACCAAAGCACCCTTATCGGTAGTGAACTCGAAGCTAACCTCGCCCATATCACCATCATAGCTGGAAGAACCTGCGCTAACAGTCAGCACAGTCTTAGGAGCGCTCTTCAAGATCTCGGTCTGACCGTTCTTGATCTCAACGATAGGATCTGCACCCTCCTTCACATACTTGGTCAGATAACCGATCAACTTAACCTGGTCACCAACGTTGACCTCGGTTGGCACGGAGCAGTAGTAACTCTGGATAGTACCCAGCTCAGCATCCTCGGTGTCTGCAATCCAGAACGACTGCTGGTTGTTGCTGACAGCACTCAGTACAGATACTACATAACCGGTAACAGCATACTTCTGCTCGGTGCTGGCACCTGCCTCCAGAGCCAAACCAATAGTCTGAGCCTCAGCGCAAGTAGCATCAATAATCTGCTCAGGAGTCGGAGTCTCGTTAACATATACAACCAGGCTCTTCAGGTTAGCCTTGCTGCTGATTACTACAGAAGTAACACCCTCGGTAAAGGTGAACTCAGTTTTAGTCTCGGTAGTACCCTCCAATGCAACAGCTGCATCAAATACCAGAGCGAAGATTTTGTTAGGCTCATCTACAGCGATGGTCATCTTATCACCAGCGTAGAGACGCAGGTCATACTTGCCCTCGTTGTTGCCCGAACCTTGATACAAACGAACGGTAGTGTTACCAGTTCCTTTTACAAACGACAGAGTCACACCATCCTGTGCGATAGACTGACCATTCAGGTCGGTACCCTTACCAGCCTCAGGAAGAGCGATACCCCATGCTGTCCAGTTATCAGTCGATGCGAAATCGAAAGTAACCTTAGTAGCATTCACGGCTACCATAGCCATCATTGCCACCATCAGAGAGAAGATTTTCTTCATACGATTTGATTTAATTGGTTAGTATTGATTATTAGTTTTTGGAATATTTGCCGCTTGATTTGCATCTATGCATTTTCCACCACAAAGGTACGACTATTTTTTCATATACGCAAATATTTCGGTAGAATAATTGATTTTTTCACAAATATAGTCAAAAAATCCACCTCAGCGGCACAATGGTCACCGAGGTGGTAAATTAAATTTTTGAACGCACATCACGCACGCCTTGCGCGTTGGCGATGGAGCGTCAGGTAGGCGAGGTAGGCGGCAGCCAGGATGAGGAGCAGCAGATACGGTGCATCTCCGATTGGGTTCTCCCAAGGATCCTTGGCGCCTGTACCCCAATCTTCCTTTTCCCAATCATCGCCCATGCCGGGAGCATATGCTGCGCCATCAGGAGCCGCAGCCTCTCCATTACCTGCCATCTTGACGCCGCTCCTGACGGCAGAGGGCAATGCCGAGCCGGAACTCGGCAGCATAGAGGTGGATTGGAAAGTAACCATCGCAGGGTCTTGCACCATGCCATTGCCATACCCTTGCGCGTGCAAAGGCATGGATACCGTTGTCACAAATACAGCTAATACAAATAAGATATATCGGATTGTTTTCATAATCGTTGTCGTTTGTTTTTGTTCTCTTTTTCTCCTCCGTTCGGGTCTCGGCTCGGTTTCGAATCCTTATCGAATCCTTATCGAACCCTTATCGAACCCTTACCGACCCCTTACCGGAGGCTTATAACAGGTTATTAGTTCATTTTGTTCCAATTGTCTTATTTGCTTAGTTCCACACGTTTACCAGTAGCATCATATACCCGACCATCGCGGATGAGGTAGAGTTTGTCCTCGTAGATAATCTTCTCTACGCGAGTAGTACCATCCTGCTGGTCGCGGCTCCAGATATTATCTACATCGGTAGCAACGCCCGGACTCTGCTGGAGTGTGACGTTCAGCGCAAATCGATCACGAATCAGTCCAGCCTCATCAACCTCGAAGGTATAACTACCATTCAGCAGGTTGTGGACATCGCCTGTGTAGTAATCCACGAGCAACATGCTTTGGATTCGATCCAACTGACTATTCTCGTCAATGCTGAACTGATACTCGCCATTGGTATCCGGTGCATAGATGACCACAGGGATGAGCGTCTCTGCCTCACGAGGAGTGAGTCGGTTGCCGGCGATGTTCTTATCATCTACCAGCATGTAGGTCTTCAGATAGTTGATAGCAGCGTTGCCCTCAAAGATATGCTGATCCTCACCGAACTTATATCCCGGTGTAGCATTCTCATCAATGGTGAGACCTGCATATACCTGCTTTCCCTGGTGGCTGAGTACGTAATCCGCAATGACCGGTTCTGCCACCTCAGCGGCAGGAGCTGCCATGTATGCCGGAGCCGACTGACGCTTGGTACGATCAAAGGTGACGGTACCATTCTCGGCAGCCTGTACAAAGAAGTTGCGGAAAGGTTCAAACACCACATTATTAGCACGTAGTTGCGCATACTCGCTATAGGTAGCATTCGGTACATAAATCCATGGATTCGAGGTCGTCTCATAGACATACTTACCTGTCCATCTGTCATTTACCATCTCCTTGACCATTGTAGCCAATACCAACTTAGCCTCGATAGCGCTAAGGTCATCCGACTCGCCATACTTAATCTTAGCCAAATATGGGTTCGCAATCAGGTTCCAACCCTTGTTATTGTCACCCACGGTCTCGTTATCCTTACCATGAGCAGTGATGGCAATAGCTGAAGCCTCATTTATCCACTTTTCGACATCCGTAGTTCCGCTTGCCAATGGGAATCGAATTACAGAATATGGCTGGCCACTTGGGCGCTTAGCCTGCATCAGATATCCCTCACCAGGATTCAGTGTACCAGTATTGACATCCACCCAACCGGTGGAACCATCAACTGCGCGCTTAGCACCATTGTAATGCGTGATGCGGAAGTGTGTACCCAACGTACCTACCAATGGTGCGCCCGTAGATGTACTCCATGCACCGGTGTAGTTCACGTTAGCCACATTCACTGCAAACGGTACTGAGAATCCATAATCGTGCGCTACATCTACATTCATATCCAGGTTAGCACCACGTCTACACTGGCTGATTTTCTTGTCCAGATATAGGTGTGGTACAGCCTCCTCACGAGTATTTTTCGCATCAATGCCCTTGATACCACCACGCAGTTCCAAATAGCCAAGACTGAGGTTAGCATTGGCAGTATTGATGAGTGTAGCACCCGGGTAGATGTACAGGTTGTTGAACTTGCATGCGCCTGTGGCAATAGCGTCTGTTGTCAGTGTCACATCTGGCAGCACTACCACATCATAGTTCTGTGTGTTACCGCCCAACGTTGCAAATGGTTCGCTCGTTTTGGTGCTCTTATTCTCATTTACGATAATAGGAATCGTAATCATCGCAGTCTTGCCTCCGGCATTGATTGTCAGCGTCTGTCCTGCCTTATCCGTCAGGTCGCAGGTGGCAATCTCATAGAGACCATAGCCTCCGGTAGAGTGACGTGTCAGGGTAGTAGCAACTGCTGCACCTGCACCTATCGCGTAGGTGGCATCCAGACTGATATTGTTATCGATATACGAGAACAGCAGTCCGTTGGCTTTCCACTCACGTGTGTGGATTGTCATAGGCGTCACCTCAGCAGCCAGCGGTAAGAAGTGAATCTCATTGCAATGCACATTAGCATTCAGTCCCCACTTCATATCATAGATATTCAGATTACGTTCGCTACTACGCGGGCTGATGGTGTAGGCATCCATATCAGTTGTCGTCAGTACCCAACCATAGTTGCCTGCATTCTCTGTCTTAGACCAATCACGAATACCATTGTTGGTACCACTTGCGCCCCACAATCCAGTGGTCTCAGTCACAAAGCGAACTGCCTCATAATCACTCGACTTGTAGGTAGCAAGACGATAGATTGCATTAGTAGGAGCAGTAGCCTCACCATCGGAATTGACTACGATAGGTAATACATCGTACAGACCAGCCTCGCCCATATCATTCGGCAGGGCATACCATACGTTGTTGTACTTAGCCGCAATCACAAACTGATCTGGCAGGTAGCGACCAGACATGTTGTCCAGTGTCACAGTTTGTAGCACGGTGTTGGAGTTACCTGCACTAATAACCTCTACAATCATTTGGTAGTGATCCAGTCCCATTTCGGTAGGCGTATAGCGCATGGTGTAATGAGCCTCATAACTACCACTACCACTGAGATTGATATTGCTACCATCCGCATACGTATAGGAGTTGTCTGCCAAACGGAACTCACTGTTTACGTAGTTAGGAGTGCCCGAGCGACCATAGGTAATACCCTTGTCCACATCGCGATAAGTGATACGCAACGATGCTGCACCGGCCTTCTCTGCCACACTCAGGGTAATAGCATCCTGTGCAGTACCCACATTCACGCCGTTCGCGGAGGTCAGATAGACATCACCGGTGACGGTCAGTTCTCCTACCCAAATTGCATAGAGGGTAACATCCTCGCTGACGGTGAAACTCTGGTTACTGGTGGTCGTCTTGTACCATGTACCACTACCATCGGCAGTAGTATTCCAACCAGCAAAGATATAACCGCTACGCTCCGGATTCTCTGGCCATACAGCTTTGCGCTTAGTATCGCTGGCCTCGGTGCTGAAGTATTGATATGTCTTCTCCGCCTCCGGATAGTTCAGATCCAAAGTCAGTCTGTAGTATGGTACGAAGTGGCAAACCCAGTTCTTGGTATTACATACTGTACCCGTCGAGCTACCATTCTCACGGTAGTTTGCCCACATACGGAATACACCATGACTGCCCGCAGCCGGTTTCTTGGCATCATTCCAAGTACCACTCACAAAAGCACCCATGCTGCTGAGAGTGGTGGTCTCACTATTCGTAGCGGTGAAGGATACGCCATCACTGGCGGTCTTCATACCTACATAATAATGATAACTCATCTCAGTCTCGGTAATCTCCTGTACCTCAGTCTGCCATACACGCTGTGCTGCATCTACTGCAGAGAAGTCCAGTGTATTCCAATCACCGGCATCGGGTCCCCATGTCAGTTTGTATCCATCCGGCAGGAAGCCTACATACAGGTTATCATCACCGGAGTTATCATTGATCTGCAGACGACCGATGACTTGGTCACCATCGTCTGATGTATGAGTCCATCCAACCTTGTCTTGGTCTTTAGTCAATTCAGCGTTGCCGCGAGACATCACCAGAGGAATATTGTAGAAATACAGGTGTGCGGACTTAGACTTGTTGGTGCCGACACCCAAATTGTTACCCCACCAGTCAGGGTTACCTACATAACCATCCAGATTGCTACCATCATGTGTGGGGAAAGTCCAATCGGTCATCCACACAGTACCTGAGCCTGAATAGACGAAGCTCTGTTGCTGCCAGCCAGTTTGATCCTCTACACCCCAGTTCCATGCATAGTGACTATCGGTGGAGTATGCCGTTACGGTAATGACGATGTTAGCCGTTGTGGCCGTATTCTTCACAGTCACCTTACCGCTGGCGCGTGTCCAGGTATAGTCGGTACCCAACACTGCCTCCTCGCCACCAATGGTGACAGAGATGCTGGCTGGTAATGCGAAGCCACCATCAGCCACGATAGTAGCCGTCAACTGCTTACCAAAGTCCACAGCATCCGGCCCGTCGGAAGTGGTAGCATTAGTCAGGTGATAAGTAACCTGACATTGTTCCTTGGTCCAATATGCATACAGAGTGTTCGTTGCTCCATAGCGATCCCAATTGGTGGCACTGGATCCATCTGCATTGTAATACTTGGTGCCTGCGCCATTCGCATTTTGATAGTATCCACCGAAGGAAGCACCATCCTTAGTTGGCAACGAACTCAACTGCGGCATCGGTTGCTCAAAGGTGGCAACGACCTCTGTTTGTCCATCAACCGTTGCACCTTGTTGATTCAGTGTGATGGTTGTCTGTGCAGCAATCCAATGGGCATAGAGGCGAGGATTCTCGTCTGTATTGATCCAGTTGCCATCCTCATCGGTATAACCGAATATATTAGCAATCAATTTCTTATCCGTTCCGATAACCTGCTCACCGCCCTCTGCCAGTGTATAATAACCATCAATGGTATAACCGGTGCGAGTTGTTTGAGAGAAGTTAGCAGGACTGATATTGCTACTACCGTAGGTAACTGTAACCATCTTGTCATCAACACCACCATTTGCATCGAGAGTCAACGTATATGCCGTGCTACTCCATTGTGCAGTCAGAGTCACATCGTGTGCCAAAACATAGTTCTCATCCGCAGCAAAGACGTGGGTAACGTAACCGCTGACACCTGTTACTTTCCAACCACCAAAGGTTGCTCCGCTCTTCACGGCAACAGGTAGGATAACATCAGTAGGAATAACACTGGTGACCACATCATCCAGAGCCTCACCACCATTCTCATCAAAGGTGAGTGTAGCGTTGGCTGCCACCTCGCAGGTGGTTGAATAGTCAGAGTACCACCATGCGCATGGTTGCGTGTAGAGTTTGATGTCATCGATATATAACTTATATAAACTAGCCATATCTCCAGGCACCGTAACAATACGCAGGTATGCGTCTTTAACTCCAGCAAAAGCATATTCTTTTACCTCCGCCTTAGCCTCAGAGATTTGATAGGACTGATTTTCTGCCCAACAATTCACCCAATTGGTGCCATCTACAGAGTATTGCAAATTATATTTATGAGTAGAGTTTCCACCACTACCCCATACCTTGAATTGAACCTTGGACACATCGTGAATCTTCTGCTGGGACTGGATGTATGCGGGTTTCAAGTTATGTTTATCCATGTTTAAGTAGCAATTTTGATTTGTAGCTACATCCATACTTGCTCCCTGTAGTGTTTCAGATGCAGCACTACACTCCCAACGGCTTATAGCCTGCTCAGCATCGTTAAATAGTTCTGTCAAGATTAGTGTCTCCTCGCCGGTGGCTTTACCACCATTTCGGCTGGCGAAGATGGCGTGACGGGTCAGGTTGGTGCGGACATTAGTAGCAGAACCATCAGCCGATGTCACAGCAATAGCAGTTTGCTGTAATTCGGTAGTTGCTGATGCCGACCATCCCATAAAGGTCTTACCATCCGGGCACTCAGGGTCTGCATGTGCCGAAGCATCTCCACCATAAGCCACATTTACCACATCCCAAACCTCACCATTCACGTAATAGGTGATGGTCTGAGTGTTGGTTTCCCAGTGTGCATACAGAGTGGCATCGCCATCACGTGTCCAAACACCACCTTCACCGGTGTAGCCGTCGACACTAGGCTGCAACTCATGGTCTTTACTCATCACCATAAGTGCATCGTCTGCAGCAGAGGTGTAGAATCCCTTCAGCGTGCGTCCAGTATATGTTGGATTGGCAAACGAGGTTACTGTCTTGCTATCGTAGGTAGCTGTCGTCTCTTTGTTCTCATTACCACCATTGGCATTGATAGTGATGGTGTAGGTTTTTGCCGTCCATTGGGCAGAAAACTCCACATCGCTAGCCGGCATACTGAATTTTCCATCCACCACATCTACAGATGGCGAACTTGTCCAGCCATTGAATGTGTATCCGGTACGCTCCGGAGTAGCAGTACAAACGGTTACAAGGTCTCGTACGTAGTGATCGTCCTCGTCACTACATACATCGCTACCACCAGCAGAATTGTATGTCACATGGTATGCGGTACATGATACGGCATAGTTCCAATAGGTTTCTACTACAACAGGAGCAGCTGCACCAGAAGCATATTTATCAATCGTTGTCGGCTTGGTAATAACCTTAGCAACAGATATACCAATACTACCGCCTGATTCTTCCGAATAAAATTTCAGTTTTCCCAAACCGCTATGTTTTATTTTTGTAATTTGAGCCGCACTAGCCGTGGATTCTTTTAAATTGTTATCGATTGTTTCTATTCGAATTGTATCTCCATATTCATTTTGCACAACAATGTATTTGTTGGTAACAGAGTTTACCGTACGCATCGTAACAGAAAGACTTTGAATTGCAGACAAGTCTAAAATAGGCGTCTGAAGGTATGCACCATTGGTATTCAATGCATAATAAGTCGATGGTACAGAGCCATAAACAATCCAATTATCTCCCAGAGGGGTCTCTACATGCGTGCGATCATTATTAACCATCAATTGATACGTGAAACTCTCATCTCCTCCAACAGTGGTATTAGTTGAATATACAGCATATAAATTACAATCTGTAGTAGGATAAAAGGTCTCAGATGTACCATGCAAATGTGGCTTAACATATGTTCCATCTGCTACAGGTGTTGGAGACCAACCCTCAAAGGTACTGCCAGCTGGAGCTGTTGGAGTCGCACCTGCCAACGAAACACCACTACCGACACTGCTTTCTGCTCGAACAGCGATATTACCAGTACCTGGATTTGTAATAAAAGCGACACTGTGAGAATTAGTGGTATAGTTAATCGTGATAGATTTAATTTGCGTTCCTCCTGTGCCTGCTATTTGGAAATACTGATGCGCACCAGTTGCTTCCCATGTGGTAGTTGCGCCAGGTCCAGCAATCGCATCCGCAATAGAGAATTCGGGTACGCTACTAATTTCAGCATCTCCAAAAGAAACATGAATACGACTATTTAAACCTAACGAGCCGGTATTGTATTGTACAACGATAGAACGAATAACAGCATTCGTAGCCAATGGCTTCGTGTTATAGATTGCGACATTCGATAACGCAAAGTATCCAGCATTGTAATTCAATGTACCAGAACTACTAATAGGAGCGTCACTTGGTGTCAAAGTCCAAGAAGATGCGTTATTTGGACTGATAGTCACACTTTCACTCCACACATTATTTATTCCGCATACGCATGCGAGGATAAGAGCTATGGAGCGAATCTTTCCAAACATATTATTATATATCGTTTTCATATTCGTAAAATTTAATGCGTTTGTCTTCTCATTTCTCATAGTTCTTAATCATCTAATTTTTGTGCCCAAACGGCTATATATGTTGCTCCAGTAGCATTCTGTGAAGCACCTGCTTGCACCAATACAGACTCGTCTGTTAGAGTGGCAACCTTCGACTCTAATATCCATCCCACAAAGTGGTAGTGTAGAGGTGTACAGTCCGTTTCATCCGCGGCAGGGACATCGGTATCGGTCAAGGATGGTACTGTATAAGCGCCATCACCATATTGCACGGCCTTACCATGCATTCGGTCCTCGAATGTGTCGCGTTTAGGACGCCAGTTAGCATAGATAGTAATGTTCTCAGTTATCACAACGCCAGCTCCAATGGTGTAGCACGGTGTCTCGGAATACTCCTGACTATTATGCCATCCTGCAAATTCGTAGCCGGACTTTGCCAAGTTGCCGGTATTATCCCAAATCTCATGAGTCTCACCTTCTGTCACATTAATTTTACCACCCAACACAGGCAAATTTCCACTGGTAGCACCATTGCGATGGTACGTTACTGTGAATCCACGTAGCGTCGTGAATGAGGTACCATTGGCTGTTGCCGGATTGTAATCATCTGCCTGAGCGGTAACAGACCAAGTGTATTCGGTACCTGGAGAAAGATCCTCAATGGTCAAAGATGTGGACGAGGTAGCAGGGTAAGCGTTGCCACCGACGGTCACAACATAGGATGTAGCGTTGGATACACTATTCCAACTTAGTGTAGCGCCATTTAGTGTAATGTTGCTAACGGTCAATCCTGTTGGAGCACCCAAATTCGGTAATTCCTCTACCGTAACGGTTAGTTCTGCTTCACCGGCACACCAATCCTTATCAGTTGAGGTCTTCACTTTAGCGATAGATGCGGTAATCGTAGTGCTACCAGCAGCAACTGCGGTAACGACACCTGTGGCAGGCTCCACAGTTGCAATAGCCGGATTGGCAGACGAGTATGTTACGGTTGCTTCGTGCAGTTCGCGAGTGAGGGTTTCTGCAGCATTGTATGTCTTGGTGCGCAGAATAGTTGTCGTCGCAGGCGAGAACGCTACTGTAATATCGTCACATGGTTTACACTCGGTTACGTAGCCGGAATACGAGGTGCCACCGCCATAAGTAATCACGATAGTCGATAAGTAACCTGCATTTTCACCATTTGTAAGAACGAAATAACTTTTGCTCTCAGATGAGCAGTCATAGATATACGTGCTCGTTTCGTCTACTTGTGCAGCAGTAATTTCAGTCCCATCTGTAGGGTTTTCAGAATCACCTACTTTCACCGTGAAATTTTTCTTAGTATCCTCTTTTGTATATGTGATAGCGATAGACTGAAGACAAGGGAATTCCGTCTTATTGTACATAGTACCTGTACCATTGGAGTTACCTGCTGCACGCCATTGCATCTTTTGGCCATTTTTATACATTTGGGTCACATTAAATGTTGCTCCATTCAAGACAACATCGGCCGCAGCTCCATAGCCGGTAGGAATATTTTCTGTATCATAGGTGATGGTATTAGTTGAACTTTCTCCGCCACCACCTGTTTCGTCTGCGAAGACGGCATAGTAAATAGCGTCAGAGCCTGAAATTGCCTCGAAATCACCAACTTCCTTGAATAGTTTGGTTGGCTTTGTGTCGGTCTCCTCTTCGATGGGAGAAGTTGTCCAACCAACAAAGACCTTGCTATCATCACACTCGCTCTTTGTTGGATCATCAGGCATGTTCGTAATCTTACCACCATCTAAGACTTCCGTAGTAGGATTGCCATGACCTTCGTTCCAGTTGTAACCATTTACCATCCAAGTCACACTACGATGCTGCTCGCAGGTACCAGATAGATTAACTGTTTGAGGAGTGTTAAGCGCACCTTCGCTGCTGATAGTCAGCGTGGCAGTATGGGAACCAACTGCTTTAGGAGCATATTGGATAGTGATGGAGGTTTCTGCCACAGTTCCTGTTCCCTTGCTGATAGGAGACGATGGGCTGACAATACTGAAATAGGATGCGTCTGTACCACCAATGCTCAACGTGATGTTGTTGGTCAAGTGTGCCCCAGAGACGGTAATGGTGTTGAGGTTCTTCGTGGTGTTGCACTCCACGGTTTCGAAGTCCAAGGTGGCTTGGTTCACCTCCAGCATTGGGGTGACGTCTTCCGGAATCGTACCGCTATTGAACATGATTTCTTGCGTACAATTACCACCGCTCCAATACTCACGATAAATACCGGTAATATTATAGACGTGGTTGTCAAGCAACTTTTCGGTTACATCCGAACTGCCTAACCAATCGTAGTATTCAATGCTTTGTACACCTTTAGTGAAGGTTTTCTTAGGACTACTGGTATAGGTCCAACCTTCCAAGCGGATTACACGACCGGTATTAACCCCCGACAAAGTGCTCAACGCATGCGTAGATTCGTCTATAACCATAGGTGTGATAGCCTCTCCTGTCGAGCGAGAAACGGATGAAGGTGTAACATTATACATATCAATCGTGCTTGCCGAAGCAAACCACTCGGCAGGGCAAGTGACTACTCCACTTAATTTATCGCCAACAGCAAAGCCAGATGCCACGTATCCAGATCCCATTAGAATAAAGCCATTCTCTCCATCCGTGATAAAGGCAGATTCATTGTAATCAGTATGTGCTTGACGAATTCCGACAATGGTCCAATTGTTAAACGTAACCTTTACTGTATGCTGAGTTATGTTTACCTTAAAATGCTCGTAAAGTGCTGGTATAGTGGTGAATTCAGGGACTGAGCCACCAGCCTCAACAGTCAAAGTATAACTTGCAGGAGTTGCTGCATTATGTGTATCATCACCCGCAAATTTTGCGGTAATTGTAGTTGTTCCTGGAGACTCCAAATTGATGGCTCCGGTTGTTTCGTTGATGGTAGCAATTCCTATTGCAGAACTCTCATATGTAACACCTGATACAGAAGGAGTTACATTAAGTGTCGGAAAACTATTTGACTCTCCAATTGTTGCAGTAAAGGTTGTTACAGGATTGCCGCCTTTTTGCCAGTTCAAAGAAACGTCCGTTTTTTCGGACGCAGTTAAGGAGTAAATTATAGTAATTTTATCTACTTGCACATTTGCTCCCGTTGTGGAGAAATTCCAATACTTTTTTGACTGATCACTATTGGTTGCAGAGCACGTACCACCTTTGGTTACACTCTCCGACACGCTAGAGTCCCTGGTAGATGAGGATGACGAAGAAATAGCAATGCCTACTTTTCCTGATGTTCCTGTATTACTACCAAATGTCACAGTTACACTACTAACATAGTATCCACTTGGACATGTGGTGGAATAAGCAACTCCATAATTCTTTAGGAACATAGCGTAGCCGTAAGCATGATCCGCGGCTGTTGCTGATGATTTTGTGTTGACACCAGAATAACCAATTGTAACATCGTTGGATGTTTTTGCGGTCTTATAAAATGTGCCTTTTGTTCCTGTTGTTTGAGTATATCCATCAGGAAAATCTGCATAGGAAATAACTAACGTGACATCTCCTGTCATTCCCCACATTTGCCCTATGCTAAGAAAGGATAGCAATAGTAGCGATAAGTAAAATTTTGTTTTCATATATTGTTGATTTTTATATTATTACACCATTTGAACGAACTTAATACTTATATACATTATGAAACAATTTACTAAAAGAATCAATCGGTTATTCGTGCTATTCGTGGCACTATTAACTATGTCTGTAAATCAATCCTGGGCAGAGACTATAACTCTTATTTGCAGTGATATATCCGCAACATCGTATTCCACAGATGATGGACAAACTGTCACCAAGGCTGGGATCACATTCGGCTATAAGGATGTGTCACAAAACAATACTCAAGGAACACCGGAAGGATGGGCTAAACAGCAAGTCATCCAATTCAAGGGAAGCTCTGGTGTTTTTTACAATACTACAGCAATATCCGGTCTAACCAACATTCGCGTATATCTTGCTGTAAACACGAATCCATTCTATATTTATTCTGGGTCTGAAGCAATAACTTCCAAACCAACAGAAGACGGTACAAATAGACCAACGACTCCCACGGGGACTCAAAATGTGGAATATACCACCTATGCTAAAGGAGGCGCAACTGGCACAGGGGAAACCACAATCAATTATTATGATTTTCCTATCTCTGATGCAAGTTTTTTCCATTTAGCAGCCGGAAGCAAAGTACTTTATATTTGGAAAATAGAAATTACCTATTCTGCGTCCGAAAAAACGGACGTTAAAGTAGTGCAACAACAGCCAGTCAGAGACCTAACGACCCACGGGAGACAGCCGACAAGGCGCACGGGAGACAGCCGACAAGTCGCACGAGTAAAATCCACAGCTCATACCTATTGACACTCTACCAAAGGCATAACGCTCCCCAGCCTAAGGCATAACGCCCCCCTGCCTAAGACCTAATAACTCCCGAGAGAATATAAGGGGTTTATAAGGAGTGTATAAGGGGTCGATAAGGGGTCGATAAGTAAATTTTGTTTCATAATGTCAATGTCCACTTGCGCAGGTTGCGTGCTGCGCGGCACAAGTTTCATTTTTATGGTCATTACCGAAGTCATAAACACAAAAAATCGGTAATACCATTTTCTGATATTACCGATTAGTATCGTTTATCCAACTATTTACAAGTCGCCGGACCAGCCGTGCCCAAGATCCCAATGCTCATCGTAGCGGAATTCAAAGAACGGCAAAGCGAATTCTTGCTCTAGAAGCGCGGTTAATTCGTCCTCTATCTCCTCTGCCCATTTCCCCACAAAAACGACGAACTTATCCACTGCCCACGCTACACGACCACGAGGTATCTGTGTGTAGTCGCCCTTAAACTTGGTATCCGTATGGGTCGCTATCGCGCGAAAATACTCCTCTTTCCATATTTGGCGATGAAGTTTCTGATAGTTGATATACGGAAGTCCTTTATCCGCTGCATCTTCTATCATTTTGGGGGTAAGTTCTTTTTTTCTTACTCCAAAGAACGAATGCTCTTCCGCGTCGTACCAGAAGATTCCAACAGCAGGCATCGCTTCGTCAAATGAGCGCATGTCTGCCATTATTGCTTTCTTTTCTGATTGTGTCAGTTGGGTCATGTCTGTGTAAAAACTATTTGTATTTCTGCTGCAAAGGTACAACAAATAATTGACACCTGCAAGTCTTTTGGAATTTTTGCATGCCAATTCACACATAAATCGGTAATATCAGTCTGTCAAAGATCATAATTGCATCATTTTTAGGGTCGATATTTCGAGCATAGATTAACACAATTTTGTGCCCGAGATTCGTTTTGTCCCCTTTCACCTATACGCATGCGATATATGCGCATATGTACATTTTTATTTTAATTTGCGTGCGAATGGGGTTGTGTCGGTTATCACGTAACCAACAATCGCAATGCGACAGCCACCCAATTATAGCTATTCACACTGCTCCTACACGCCACGTTTGGCGTCATTCTGCCCTAAATCCGCACGTTATCCTCTGCACATAGTGCCACACCATTCTCCAATGCACATGGTTCGAATCAAACACCTATTATTCAGCCACTTACCATTGCACAGCAACCCTCATAAGTCTCACAAAAAGGCACTATTTTTCGTCCCCGAAATTATTATTATCTGCAAAGGTATAAAATTATAAATAAATATGCAATTATTGTGCAAAAAATTATTGTTTTTTATGATTTTTGTACATTATATTTTGCATTTATGGCAATTTGTTCTGTTTTTCCAACATTTTTTTCACCTCTAATCAAGTTTTTTTCACCCATAAAACCGTCGAGAAATGGCTGCGAAATATCGACCGTAAAAGTAGTGCAACAACAGCCAGTCAGAGACCTAACGACCCACGGACGACCCACGGGAGACAGCCGACAAGGCGCACGCACGACAGCCGCATGGCGTGCGTGATGTGCGAAGCGTGCGCGACGAGAGAACTTTGCGCGACGAGGAACAACGGCGAAAATAAAGAAAAATGCAAAAAAATAGCGCGAAAACTTGCATATATAAAAAAAATGTAGTAATTTTGCACGATTTTTCGTGATTAGGCTCGAAAAGTGCCCCGGGCAGCGTATGAGAAGTATATACTTTAGCAGCGCCAAAGACCCCAGTAGCCGCCTACACGAGTTAACGCGTAAATAAAAGAAATAAACCAATGTACGCAATTGTAGAGATGCAGGGCTATCAATTCAAGGTTGAGGCCGGCAAAAAACTCTTTGTAAACCGCATTGCAGGCCTGGAGAAGGGTGCTGAGGTTACATTTGAGAACGTTCTGCTCGTTGACAACGACGGCGACGTAAAGGTGGGTGCACCTACCGTAAAGGGTGCAAAAGTAGTTTGCGAAGTTCTGGATAACGAGTGCCGCGGCGAGAAGGTGCTGGTATTCCACAAGAAGCGTCGTAAAGGATACAAGAAATTGAACGGCCACCGTCAGGATCTCACGAACCTGGTAGTAAAGGACATCGTTCTGGCTTAATGTTTAACCCCTGAAAAGAAAGGATTTAGATTATGGCACATAAGAAAGGTGTCGGTAGTTCTAAGAACGGCCGTGAATCAGAAAGCAAACGACTTGGCGTAAAGATCTTTGGTGGTCAATTTGCTAAGGCAGGTAACATCATCGTTCGTCAGCGTGGAACCGTACACAACCCAGGTATGAACATGGGTATGGGTAGCGATCACACCCTCTACGCATTGGTAGATGGTATCGTATCGTTCCGCAAAAAGCGCGACAACAAGTCGTACGTCTCCATCGAGCCAGTTCAGGCTTAATTGGTCGAGGAGCGTAACGCAAAGCAGATTTCTCCCGCCAAATGGTGGGAGAAATTTTGTTTTTTCTCACTAGATAACCTAGAATAACTAGAAAAAACTAGACATATTATGCTAACACTAAAACAAATCTACGACGATAAGGAACTGATTATCGCCGGATTGGAGAAGAAGCACTTTCAGGGAGCCCGCGAGGCAATCGAAAAAGTGATAGCAATCGACACCGAGCGCAAAGCAGCACAACAAAAGAAAGATGCCGCCAGCGCCGAGATGAATCAGATCTCCAAATCCATCGGTATGCTGATGGCACAGAAGAAACTGGATGAGGCCAACGCAGCCAAAGCAAAAACCGGTGAACTGAAAGAGAACATACGCACATACGAGACCGAGATGGCAGAGAAAGAAGAGGCGCTGACCGCCATTCTGCTGACCATCCCTAACGTACCTTATACTATCGTACCCGTAGGCGCGAGCGCGGAGGACAACCTTGCTGTTAAGGTGGGCAATCTCCAGAACGCCGAGATCAGCGAGAAACTCGCCGGCGACTACACCGACAAGGTGGAGTACGGCGTAGCCCTGAGCGACTGGAAGGACGAGTGGAATCCGGTTGCTGCCGAGGCTAAACTACCTCACTGGGAGCTCGCCAAGAAGTACAACCTGATTGACTTTGACCTGGGTGTGAAGATATCGGGTGCCGGTTTCCCTGTATATATCGGACAGGGTGCACGCCTGCAGCGCGCACTCATCAACTTCTTTCTGGCAGAGGCCAACAAAGCCGGTTACACCGAAATCATGCCGCCTACTGTAGTGAATGCAGCATCGGGTTATGGTACCGGTCAACTTCCTGATAAAGAGGGACAAATGTACCACTGCAATCTGGACGATCTGTACCTCATTCCTACAGCAGAGGTACCAGTCACCAATATCTATCGCGACGTGATCATCGACGAGGCAGAGTTGCCAATCAAGAACTGCGCATACACCGAGTGCTTCCGCCGCGAGGCAGGCAGCTACGGTAAAGATGTACGCGGACTGAACCGTCTGCACGAGTTCAGCAAGATTGAAATTGTGCGCATTGACACACCTGAGCACAGCGCAGAGAGTCATCGCGAGATGCTGGAGCACGTAGAGGGACTGCTGAAGAAACTGGAACTGCCGTACCGCATCCTGCGCCTGAGCGGTGGTGACATGAGTTTCACCGCAGCACTTTGCTACGACTTTGAGGTATATAGCGAGGCCCAGAATCGCTGGTTGGAGGTTAGTTCGACCTCGAACTTCGACACCTATCAGGCTAACCGTCTGAAGTGCCGTTACCGCCGTGCAGAGGACAAGAAAGTGAGTCTCTGCCACACGCTGAACGGTTCGGCTCTGGCTCTGCCACGCATCGTAGCCGCTCTGCTGGAGAACAACCAGACCGCAGAGGGAATACGCATTCCGGCAGCTCTTGTACCGTATTTCGGTGACGATATGATTCGATAAGAGAATACGGGTATGGCTAAGGCTTAACTAAGGGTGGCTGGTAGTTAGGTCATAGTAAGGTAAAGACATAGGGAAAACACAGGAAAAAGACGTGTGCAATTGTTTATAGCGCAAAATTTTCGCTAAAAACTTGCACACGTCATTTTTTTTTAGTATCTTTGCAGACAGATTCAATTATTAGCAGAGACTATGGAACTTTGGATGGAGATATTAGCCTACACACTACCTTCTCTGGTGGTGCTGGCGGGTGTGTACGTGGTGATGCATAAGTTATACAACAACGAGCAGGAAAAACGCATCTGGGAACTCAAAAAACAAAGTCAGAAAGAGATTACCCCTACTCGACTGCGCGCCTACGAGCGTCTGGCACTACTGCTGGAGCGCACACAACCGGAGCACCTCGTCATGGAAATCAGCCGTCAATCGCCATTGGCAGAGATGAGTGTAGCACAACTGCAGCAGCTCATCCTGCGCACCATACGCCAAGAATATGACCACAACCTGAGTCAGCAGATCTACGTGAGTGACGAGTTGTGGGACAAGATAATCGACGCTCGCGACCAGATGGCATCCTTCACCACCGCTATGGCGAATCAGTTGCCCAACGGAGCCACGACGATGGATTATGCCAAAGTGTTGATGACCGCCTACAATCAAAATGGCATGACGCCGCACGAGGTCGCCATGAGTGCACTGAAAGAGGAAGTAAAGACGATACTATCATGACGAATGGCACAAAAATAAAGTATCTGTTGCTGTGTGGGTGGTTGACACTCATGTTGGCAGCTTGTCAGCCTGATACAGGATGTCGCATAGAGACGAAAGTGACAGCCGGTGTGACCGTGGATTGGCTGCTGGTAGATACCACAGGACAAGCCACTATGCAGCATCAATGGGACACCGTGATGGTACGGGGCATTGGCAGCGACAAAATCCTATACAACTACGCCTGCTTCCAGAATATACTGAGGCTTCCGCTACGCATCGACACCTGTCAGACCGATTACCAGATATGGTGTCATCAGCAATTGGACACCTTGCACATTCGGCACACCAACGACCGCCACTACATCAGCATGGCGTGCGGATGCTACGTCTATCACACCATCGACTCGGTGTGGGCGAATGGCGTATTCATCGACAGCATTACCATACTCAACAACACCGTAGAGAACTACGAGCAAGACAACCTTCAACTACATCTGCGTTCGTACTATGTCCACTAATCGACACATATTTTGCGCCCTGTTATTGCTATTTCCGCTTTTTCTTTACGCGCGGGTGGGAAGCGCACGCGTGGATAGCGTACGCGGTGGAGACGTGGTGGCTCGGCACAAGGATGGCACACGCATCTACAGCGACAGCGCCATCTATCAGGGTATGGCTATCAAGTTTGACCTCGGCAACAGCATACTGGCGCCTGCGATCAGCAAGGGCAAAATTCAATCCTACGAAATAGCCATGAATTGGCGTTTGAAACATCGCTTCTACCCCACCCTGGAGTTGGGTTATGCACGAGCCAATGCCTCTGCAGAGGGCGGTCAACACGTAGGTCAGGGTGGTTTTGCCCGAGTAGGACTGGATCTTAATGGTCTGCGCAAGCACCCCGAGAGTCCGCATGCCCTACTGGTAGGTCTGCGCGTAGGCACATCCCTGCAAGGCTACGACCTAACCAACGTCACACAAATACCCAGCAGCTACTGGGGTCGCGATGGCGAACTACCCATCACATGCGACTACCTCAATCAATTTCGATGCGATGCGTGGGGCGAGATAGTAGCCGGCTGTCAAGTACACATATGGGAAGGACTACAAATGGGATGGTACATCCGCATGAAACTGCTCTTCACCCGCAAAGCCAAAGAGGGAGGAGCACTACCCTACTACATCCCCGGCTATGGCTACCGAGACGATACCAATTGGGGACTGAGTTACTACATCGGGTGGACATTTTAAGGTAATAGGTAATACAAACGAATAAACAAATAAACATATATATGAACACAACAGAACTAATGAATCACGCGGCGAATAACATCCGTATTCTTGCCGCAGCAGCAGTTGAAAAAGCCAAAAGTGGACACCCAGGCGGCGCCATGGGTGGTGCAGACTTCATCAACGTACTCTATTCCGAGTTTCTCCGCTATGACCCAGAGAATCCGTCGTGGGAAGCACGCGACCGCTTCTTCCTGGACCCGGGTCACATGGCACCGATGCTATACAGCCAGCTGTGTCTGAGCGGATTCTTCAGTCTGGAGGACCTGCAGAATCTGCGTCAATGGGGCAGCGTTACCCCTGGCCACCCCGAGCGCGACATTACACGCGGCATTGAGAACACCAGCGGTCCGCTGGGACAGGGACACACCTATGCCGTAGGCGCTGCCATTGCTGCCAAGTGGATGAACAACCGCTTTGGTGAGATTCATAATCCTACCATCTACGCCTTCATCTCGGATGGCGGTATACAGGAGGAGATTAGTCAGGGTGCAGGCCGTCTGGCAGGACACCTGGGACTGAATAATCTGGTGATGTTCTACGATAGCAACAATGTGCAACTCTCCACCGATTGCGGGGCCGTGACCAGCGAGGACGTTGCCAAGAAATATGAGGCATGGGGCTGGTATGTACAAACCATCCCTGGCAACGACGCAGACGCCATCCGCGTAGCCATTCAGCAGGCACTGGCAGAGTCGGCACGTCCAAGCCTGATTATCGGTCAGACCACGATGGGTAAGGGTTGCCTCACCGAGGAGGGTACATCCTTTGAGGGCAAGTGCTCGACCCATGGTCAGCCGCTCAGCAAGTCGGGCGCCAGCTTCCAGAAGACCATCGAGAATCTGGGCGGCGATGTTGAGAACCCATTCCAGATTTTCCCAGACGTGAAGCGTCTATACGACGAGCGCGCCGCCGTGCTGCGCGAGCAGGCCAATGCCTACTATGCACAGTTCTACGAGTGGCAACAGACTCACCCTGTCCTGGCTCGCGAATACGAGGCATTCTTCTCGGGCGAAACACCATGCATCGATTGGAGCCTCATCCAGCAAAAAGCCGGTGCCGCTACCCGCAACGCCAGCGCCACCGTACTGGGCCATCTGGCACAAAACGTAGGCAACATGATTGTCAGCAGCGCCGACCTGAGCAATAGCGACAAGACAGATGGCTTCCTGAAGAAGACCACCGAGATCCAGCGCAACAGTTGGGATGGTCAGTTCCTGCAGGCAGGCGTGAGCGAACTCACGATGGCATGCGTGATGATCGGTATGTCGCTGCACGGCGGAATCATCCCAGCCTGCGGAACATTCTTCGTCTTCAGCGACTATATGAAGCCCGCTATACGTATGGCTGCGCTCATGCAGGTACCTATCAAATTTATTTGGAGCCACGATGCCTTCCGCGTAGGCGAGGATGGTCCTACCCACGAGCCGGTAGAGCAGGAGGCACAGATTCGACTGATGGAGAAAATGAAGAACCACAGCGGCAAGCCATCGGTACTGGTACTGCGTCCGGCAGATGCCGAGGAGACCACGATGGCATGGCGCATGGCTATGGAGAACAACGACACTCCTACCGCGCTGATTCTCAGCCGTCAAGATATAGCTTCGCTACCTGTCATCGACCCACAAGGCTTCAAGCACGGCGCCTATATCGTCAGTCGTGACGAGAATCCGCAAGTGGTGATGCTGGCCAGCGGATCAGAGGTATCGACCCTCATGGCAGGCGCTGAACTGCTGCGCGCAGAGGGCATACGTCTGCAGGTAGTGAGCGTACCCAGTGAAGGACTATTCCGTCAGCAAAGCGCTGAGTATCAAGACGAAGTACTACCAAAGGGCATTGTACGTTTCGGTATGACAGCCGGTCTGCCATGCACATTGGAGGGACTGGTAGGTGAGAATGGCAAAGTCTGGGGACTGGAATCATTCGGATTCTCCGCACCGTACAAGGTATTGGACGAGAAACTCGGCTTCACCGCAGAGAATGTGTATAATCAGGTTAAGGCACTAGTCTAACCAGTCACACTATAAATACTAGAAAATACTATAGAAAATGGAATACAATTTTAGTGAAATAGAGAAAAAGTGGCAGGCTGAGTGGGCTGCTAAGGGAACCTACAAAGTGAGCAACCAGAGCGAGAAAAAGCCTTTCTACGTGCTCGACATGTTCCCCTACCCCAGCGGTGCGGGACTACACGTAGGTCACCCTCTCGGATATATTGCCAGCGACATCTACAGCCGCTACAAGCGCCTGCAGGGCTTCAACGTGCTGCACCCGATGGGCTTTGATGCCTATGGTCTACCAGCCGAGCAATATGCTATCCAGACCGGTCAGCACCCCGAGATTACCACCGAGACCAACATACGCCGCTACATCGAGCAACTCAAGAAGATTGGTTTCTGCTACGACTGGGATCGCCAGGTCAAGACCTGCGACAAGGACTTCTACCACTGGACCCAATGGGCATTCCAAAAGATGTTTAACAGCTACTACGATACTCGCCTGCAAAAGGCAATGCCTATTGCCAATCTGGTAGCCAACTTCGAGCAGAACGACCCGAACTGGAAGAACCTGAGCGAGAAGGAGCAGCAAGAGCGTCTGATGAACTATCGTATAGCCTATCTGGCTGATACCAAGGTCAATTGGTGTCCGAAACTGGGTACCGTACTCGCCAACGATGAGGTCAGCGAGGGATTGAGTGTACGCGGAGGCTACCCTGTAGAGCAGCGCGTAATGCGCCAGTGGTGTCTGCGCGTGAGCGCCTATGCCGGTCGCCTGTTGGAGGGTCTGGATCGCATCGATTGGACCGAGAGTCTGAAGGAGACCCAGAAGAATTGGATTGGTCGCAGCGAAGGCGCAGAGATGCAATTCCGCATCAAGGGACAAGACGAGCCATTCACCATCTTCACCACCCGAGCAGATACAGTCTTTGGTGTGACCTTCATGGTACTGGCACCAGAGAGCGAATACGTGGCACGCGTAACCACGGCCGAGCAGCAAGAGACTGTGGATGAGTACCTTAAGATGGTGAAGAACCGCACCGAGCGCGAGCGTATTGCCGATCGTCGTGTAACGGGTGTATTCACCGGCGCCTATGCCATCAACCCACTGACCAACGCAGAGATACCTATCTACGTGAGCGACTATGTACTCGCCGGGTATGGTACCGGAGCCATCATGGCAGTACCGGCACACGACAGCCGCGACTACGCGTTCGCCAAGCATTTTGACCTGCCTATCATCCCGCTCATCGAGGGTGCGGATGTCAGTGAGGAGTCGTTCGATGCCAAAGAGGGCGTGATGATGAACTCCGGCTTCCTGAACGGACTGCAGGTCAAGGACGCCATCGCCAAGATGAAAGAGCACATCACCAATACCGGCATCGGTCGCGTGAAGGTGAACTACCGCCTGCGCGATGCCATCTTCAGCCGTCAGCGCTACTGGGGAGAGCCGTTCCCTGTTTACTACAAGGATGGTATGCCATACATGGTGCCAGAAGAATGTCTGCCGCTGGAGTTGCCGGAGGTGGATAAATTCCTGCCCACCGAGACCGGCGAACCGCCACTCGGTAATGCTGACCTCTGGGCGTGGGATGAGGCGAACAAGAAAGTGGTTTCAAAAGAACTTCTTTCCTCCCCAGAGGGGAAGTCTGGTGGGGTTTACCCTCTCGAGCTATGCACCATGCCGGGCTTTGCAGGATCAAGCGCATACTACCTCCGCTACATGGACAACCACAACAACAACGCCCTGGTAGCCCCCGAGGTGAACCAATATTGGCGCCAAGTGAACCTGTACATCGGAGGTACAGAGCACGCTACCGGACACCTCATCTACAGCCGATTCTGGAATAAGTTCCTCTACGACCTCGGCTATATCTGCGAGGACGAGCCATTCCAGAAGCTCATCAACCAGGGTATGATTCAGGGGCGCAGCAATTTCGTATATCGCTATATCGGCGAGGGTGCCACCGGCAATCTGTACATCTCGTACAACCTCATCGAGAATCCTGAATACAAGGGCAAGGTACAACCTATCCACGTGAACGTCAACATCGTACACAACGACATCCTGGATATCAATGCCTTCCGCGCATGGATGCCGGAGTACAAGAATGCCGAGTTCATCTATTCGGATGGCACCGGCGACGCCGCCACTCCATACGAGGGCGCACCTACTGAGAAGCAATACATCTGCGGATGGGCAGTAGAGAAGATGTCAAAGTCGATGTTCAACGTAGTCAATCCCGACGACGTGGTGGCTAAGTATGGCGCCGATACACTACGTCTGTACGAGATGTTCCTCGGCCCGCTGGAGATGTCCAAGCCTTGGGACACCAATGGTATCGATGGCGTGCATCGCTTCCTCAAGAAACTATGGAACATGTACGAGAACATCAGCGAGGAGGCGCCGACGGCAGAGGAGTTGCGCAGCCTGCACAAGCTCATCAAGAAGATTACCTGGGATGTCGAGAACTTCAGCTTCAACACCTCTATCCCTGCCTTCATGATTGCGCAGAGCGAGCTATATGGTCTGAAGTGCAACAAGCGCGCTATTCTGGAGACGCTGGCTGTTCTCATCGCGCCATACGCACCACATATCGCGGAGGAGGCTTGGCATCGCTGTGGCAATACCACCACCGTATGTGATGCACAGTGGCCGGTATGCAACGAGGCATATCTGGTAGATGCTAACGTGAAGTACCCTGTGCAATTCAATGGCAAGGTACGCTTCACATTGGATTTGCCGAAGGATGCCAATGCAGAAGCTGTGAAGGAAGCTGTATTTGCTAACCCCGATACTGCCAAGTACATGAATGGTGAACTCAAAAAGTTCATCTTCGTACCAGGCAAAATTGTAAACGTTGTTAGCTGATAGATCCCCACAAAAAAACCTCCCCTTCATGGGGAGGTTTGGTGGGGTCTTTATTCTTTGTGAACCAGCTGGGGCTCGAACCCAGGACCCCATCCTTAAAAGGGATGTGCTCTACCTGCTGAGCTACTGATTCAAAACCGACTGCAAAGGTACTACTTTTTTTTGACATACGCAAATATTTTTGCATTTTTTTACCGAAATGACCGTAAATTTCACATATTCCCGCAGAAAGACATCGCAAACGCGAGTAGGAAACATCTACATTGGTTCGGACTCACCCATTCGCATTCAGACGATGGCTAACACATCCACCAATGATATTGAGGGCAGCGTGGCGCAGGCCAAACGTTGTTTTGCAGCCGGTTCCGAACTGCTTCGCTACACTACACAAGGCATCCGCGAGGTCGAATCCTTACGCCAAATCCGTGAATATTTCGCCTCCCCTCTGGAGGAGGGGAAGGGGGAGGTTTTTGTAGCCGATGTTCACTTTCGCTCCGATGTGGCAGATGCTGCAGCACAGGTGGTGGAGAAAGTACGCATCAACCCGGGCAACTACATCGACCCGGCACGCACTTTCCGTCATCTGGAGTACACCGACGAGGAGTATGCCGCTGAACTCGCGCGCCTACGCGCGCGCTTCTGCGCGTTCCTATCTATATGTAGGCAGCACCATACGGCGGTGCGCATCGGTGTCAACCATGGTTCGCTATCGGATCGAATCATGTCGCGCTATGGCGATACCCCGGCGGGAATAGTAGAGAGTTGTATGGAGTTTCTGCGCGTGGCTGTGGATGAGCACTTTACGGACATCGTCATCAGCATCAAGGCGAGCAACACGCGCATCATGGTAGATACCGTTCGTCTGCTGGTTCGCACGATGGATGCCGAGGGAATGGCGTTTCCTCTGCACCTGGGCGTCACCGAGGCTGGCGAGGGCGAAGATGGACGCACCAAATCCGCCGTAGGCATAGGTGCTCTGCTGGCAGATGGCATTGGAGACACCATACGCGTGAGTCTGAGTGAAGCGCCGGAGAACGAACTGCCTGTAGCACGCGCACTACGCGACTATTTCGTATCTGCAGATAGTCCTCGCTACCACGGAAACACGGCTGATATTCAGGGCGATACACTCATCTACACCGGTACTGAATCCGATTGGAGTCTCTTCTGCCTGCATGCCGCAGCCGAGTGTGGACACCTGCTCTGGGATAACCACTGCACCAACCTGACCATTCAACAGTTCAACGATTCAACAGTTCAACGGTTCACCCGCGAAGCCCTCGACCGCCTCGCAGCGGACATCCTGCAAGCCGCTCGCATCCGTATGTACAAGACAGAGTTTATCTCTTGCCCGGGCTGCGGACGTACCATGTTTGATTTGGAGAAGACGATTGCCGAGGTCAAGGCTGCCACCGCACACCTGCGAGGATTGAAGATTGGCGTGATGGGATGTATCGTGAATGGTCCGGGAGAGATGGCAGATGCCGACTACGGATACGTAGGAGCGGGACGCGAACGCATCTCACTCTATCATAACAAAGAGTGTGTCATCAAGAATATCCCACAGGAGCAGGCCGTGTCTGCCCTTATCGAGCTGATCCGGCAGAATGGTGACTGGGTTGAGCCTTAACAGGCTTAGTTTTAGTTGCCTGAGACTTTATCGCTTGAGGCTTAACTGACTCATGCTTAACACGTTTGCTAACAAAGAGTCCCGGCAGCATCGTATCTTTCAGACCATCTACTATCGGCCAAATCAAGAATAGTGGATACGGCTGCATCACATTGCGATCAGCGTGCACACGGTAGCGACGAACGTCTTCCGGACACAGCGGATTAGGATTGGCATTCGGCAGCAGAAGATTGCCAAAGAAGGTGATGGCATCCGCATTCTTATTGATAATCTGATAGGGAGACTCGCCGGCGTGCGCCGTGATTTTCATGTCGTGATAGCGCATAACAAACTCGCCATCTACCGAGTGCTTGTTACCACGGATATTAGAGCGAAGGGTATCTATCTCCAGCGCCGCCGTGATACCTACCATCGGGCGAATCATATCATCCACCATGCTGCCATGAGCACCTACTACCAGCACATCCATTGCCACATCCTCTTGTCGGTTTTGGCATAGTGTCATGTTGACGTACGCATATCCGCCGTGCGTGAGGTGCGTGCGCGCATAGGTACGCATCTTGTTGTCCTTGGCATTGGATACGCTGCTGATGTCTGCCACCGCATTATCCATACTGATCTTGCTGTACGGTACATCCGGCGTAGTCAGTTCAAAGTCAAACTGATTCACATGCGCATGTATATGCTTGATATCCAGCGGCAAAGGTATATTGGCAAACGCCCCTTGCGGTGTACCATAAGGAGCATTGGGGGCATGAGTCTTGGTCAGATGCAGACCCATCTGCGCCAGATTGGCCCATACCGAATCCACTACCAAGCCCACCTCCAGAGTACTATCCACACCATTGCTGAACATGATGCCTTGGATGCCCACGTTCGCATCTTGCATACTCAGCCCCAACCTACCCTCGGGGTGAGGGAAAGCGGATTGCATATTCACGCCCTCTATCGACAGATCATGCAGCACCAGCACACCGCCATGAGTCTCTGCTGCACGCTCGTAATCCATCCTGCCGGCAGAGAAGCAATCAATACTCATCGACACTTCTACCGAGTCGTTTTTCATCTCCATCTCTATCCCGTGTACATAGATATTGCCAACGAATGGCTCGAAGTGAATACGCCTGAATGTCAGAGATATAGGTTGTCCTTCCAGTGCCTGAGCCACCTCATTACGAGCCACATAGGTGACCCAACTATCTACCGTTACAACCGCCGCTACCAGCAGTAGCAGCACTACACCTGCCACGGATAAACAAATCTTACTTGCGCGCGTCATGATACCTTATTTATTGATTTTGCCACAAAGATAATACAATTTGATGAAATATACAAATTTATTTGCGTATTTAATAAAAAAATTGTAACTTTGCACCAAATTTAATCAAAAAACAATTAGTACTATGCAAAAATCTCCGCTACAAGTAGCACGTCAGGCTTATCAGCCTAAGATGCCGGTTGCTCTCCTGGGCAACGTTCGCCTCGTAGAAGGTGCAGCCACACAGTCGGTTGCTGACCAAGAGGACATCAAGAAATTATTCCCTAACACATACGGTCTGCCACTCATCACCATGGAGCCGGCTGAGGGGAAGGCTCAGAGCGAGCCTATGAATATCGGTGTAATCCTGTCAGGTGGTCAAGCACCTGGTGGTCACAACGTTATCTCAGGTCTCTTTGATGGTGTTAAGGCACTCAATCCTGCTAACAAACTCTATGGTTTCCTGGGTGGTCCTTCGGGTCTGATTGAGCACAAATACATCGAGCTCACAGCCGAGATTATCGACGAGTACCGAAACACCGGTGGTTTCGACATCATCGGTTCGGGTCGTACCAAGCTCGAGGAGCCTTGGCAGTTTGACAATGGTATTGAGATCTGCAACAAGCTGGGTATCAAGGCGATCGTCATCATCGGTGGTGATGATTCCAATACCAACGCTTGTGTGCTCGCAGAGTACTATCTGCAGAAGCAATGTGGCATTCAGGTCATCGGTTGCCCAAAGACCATTGATGGTGACCTCAAGAACGAGATGATTGAGACCAGCTTCGGTTTTGATACCGCTTGTAAGGTTTATTCCGAGCTCATCGGTAACATCCAGCGCGATGCCAACTCGGCTAAGAAATACTGGCACTTCATCCGTCTGATGGGTCGTAGCGCCAGCCATATCGCACTCGAGTGCGCGCTCCAGAGCCAGCCAAACATCTGCATCATCTCCGAGGAGGTTGGGGCTAAGAACCTGACGCTCAACGACATCGTCAACCAGATTGTAGAGGTTGTTGTTGCTCGCGCTAATGCCGGTCTCAACTTCGGTACCGTACTCATTCCGGAGGGACTGATTGAGTTCATCCCTGCTATGCGTGTACTCATTCAGGAGCTCAACGACCTGCTCGCTAACAACGACGAGTTCGCTGCTCTGGATGGTGACGAGGCTAAGCGTGAGTATGTCAAGGCTGCCCTCACTCCGGCTTCTTGCGAACTCTATCGCTCGCTGCCGAAGGGCATCGCACGTCAGCTCACACTCGACCGCGACCCTCATGGTAATGTGATGGTTAGCCAGATTGAGACAGAGAAACTGCTCATCGAGATGGTTGGCAAGCGTCTGGCTCAGCTCAAGGCTGCTGGCGAGTACAAGGGCAAGTTCAGCGCACTCAACCACTTCTTCGGTTACGAAGGTCGCTGCGCTATCCCATCGAATTTCGACGCTGACTACTGCTACAGCATCGGTGTCAACGCTACTCACCTCATCGCTGCGGGCAAGACAGGCTACATGTCGCTCGTTCGCAATCTGACCAAGCCGGCTGCTGAGTGGCTCGCTGGTGGTGTACCTATCACCATGATGATGAATATGGAGCGACGCAATGGTAAGATGAAACCGGTTATCCAGAAGGCACTCGTTGACCTCAATGGTGCACCATTCAAGTATCTGGAGAATCATCGTGCTGAGTGGGCTGACGCCAACACCAGCTACATCTACCCGGGGCCTGTACAGTACTATGGACCGGCTGAGGTTTGCGACCAGCCAACCAAGACCCTGAAGCTGGAGCACCAAGCTTAATCGGGTGTCCAACTACGCAATGAGGTCAGACCTGTAACGTGTCAATTTGCTTGTCAATTGCATCACGTTTGGGTCTGACCTCAATGTGTAAACACAAACTCAAATCTTAAAAATAGTACATTTTTCTGCCCACATTTTGGGAGCGTTTTTACTAAGGGGTCACTAAGGGGTCGTCCGTGGGTCGACCGTGGGTCGACCCACACTCTCTCGACTCCCCCAATCTTAATAATCGTACATTTTTCTTGCCCCCAACCCCATCAGCATCAGCAACACACCCCACGACAGGTCGCCCACTGGCATGGCACCTGGCTCGGGAGGTAGAGGATCATCCACTCCAAATCCTTCACCATCCTCATTCCATTCTGCTCCTGCCCTTCTGGGACCAACGATATCCCCTGTGCCTGTGGATTTGGCACCATCCGGTGCCATAATACGCGATGTGGAGTAGAACGGCAACGTGGGCATATCATTAAACTCTCCGGCACATACTCCTACCCAACTCATGGCGCAAAGCGCTATCAATACATACAACTTTCTCATCACTTCTCAATTTTACGCGTTACGCCCGACTCGGGATTATACAATATATACACGCCACCTTCTTGCGGCGCTGCCACTCTGCGACCCAGCACATCGTAGATCTGCGTCTCGCCCTCACCGGCTGGCACAGCATCCATATCCGTTGCCACACCAGGTGTGGTCGTCAGCGGCTCCAGATCCAATCGCAGCACAAAGCGGTCGGTCGTCTCACCTGCCAACGTGCTGAACGTGTAGTCACTTTCCATCAGATTCACTTCACGACCCGTCTCGGTATCCAGCAGATAGATGCCACGAACGCGCTGCAGCTCATCCTGTTCCAGACTGAGACTCATCGTCATCGTGCCTGCATGGGCAGCATAGTAGCCCATCGGAATTGCCTCCGCAGCCGCATCATCTACCGCAGCAAAGGCGAGTCGCTCATCGTACAAGCGGCTGTAAACCTGCGGTCTGCCGGCAGCAGAATACCACTTCTGCAGATCCTTACCTACCTCATAGACATCGGTATGACTGGGGTGCAGACGGATACCCATCTCATCTGCCTCGCCATCCGCAGCGGTCAACTGGATGCGAACCCAGATGGTGGTATCGGCATCCATCGTGTGTTGTGCCTGCAGGTGAGCAATCGTTCCGCGATCAAAGCTGACTGTACCTGTGCTTGCCGTACCCGCGTTCTCCTCCTTAATCTGCACAAAGACAGGGGTGAATGGTGGCACCTTATGATCACTAAAGCCCGCGTATTCCTGATAGTACGTGCCATCCGTGCCCAACAAGGTCAGGTACATATTCTCGTACTTCGGACCGGTAGCTGTGCTGAATGTCACGGCACCGGTGTGGGTGAAGGTGAACGGATTAGCAAGCCAGTTCCATCCGCCATCCGATGGATAAGGTGTTTTGCGCACATACGACGATACATCGGTGGACTGCGACCCCGTCAACTTGCTGTAAGTCATCGGGAAGAGGTATTCACGGTAGTTGTTGGTTGAGGTCAGCATCGCATAGCCCTTCATCGGTTGCAAAGCCCCAGACTCCAGCAGTTTCCAGTTCGCATTAGGATCCTCACCCGATGCAGCACGTTTCTCACCGTCATAAACCCTGAGTCGATAGTAATTATTGTGGCGAACAGTCTGCATATTAGATAGTTGCAGCGATGTTGCGGCATTCGCCACCTCATACGGAACTGCCATGAAGTAGTAGCGCTGATTATCTGCCAGCATCTTGGTGAAATAGAGTTTGTACCGGACATCCAGTGTGCCTTCGTCCTCCAGCTCTGCCACCTCATCATACTCGCTGCGCAGGTAGAGCGAATCTACGGTCAGCGTCTTACCCGTCGGGATATACAGCTTCGATCCGGCATTCACGTGGATGCGTCCTGCCGTCAAATCCGCACCAATCGTCAGTACCGCACCATCACGAACAGCAATATCCTTGCCATCCTTACCTTCAGGGAACTCCGTTATCGTGTAATCCGAAGACACCACATACGGCATCGTGTACTGATGAGCGCCAATGCTCTCTTCACCAACCAACACGTTGATTGTGAAGGTGCTACCCTGCTCTATCTCATCGGTAGGAGTGACGCGATAAGTACGCATCGGAGTGGTCTCGTGCTTCGGATTGTATAGCACCTCCACCGTAGCCGGCAAGCCATTTATTTCCACGCGTGGAGCTTGACTGTAGTCGGTCATGCCTGGCATGCTGTTCAGGTTGATAACCAGCGAAGTCTCATCCCAATCTACGATATCGATGTCTCGTCCATCTTCCCAAACAAACACCTCGTACGCACCTGCATACGGGCGAGCTTTATCTCGCTTCGTACCCACAATATCCGTCGTGATACCAGCAATCGGATGTTCTACACGCAAGTTCTCCAATTCAGCATTATCTCCCACCAGCGCCAAATCACCTTCTGCCACATTCGCAAAAGGTACCGTTGTCTTCACCGAATGAGCATCACCTATACCACGACTTTGATAGGAATCTGCCCCAGAAAAGTCTCGGTTTCCATGAAAACTTCCGTCATAAGATGCCCACACACGCGTGTTGGTCTGGTTGTACTCGAAGACATTGTAGTCCCAATAAGTAGCATTTGATGCAGACGGTATATATGTGCTGAAGATAAGAGCATCAGAATAGTCATTTCCACCAAGGTCACGCGATACCAAAATATTATTTTGTATGGTCGTATTAGTTTCCCCCACATAGATGCAAGCTGTCCGTCCTATAGAGGTACTCTTATTAGATGGACGAAACTTTAATTCTGGCATAACGATGGTATTGTGACGAATGAAAGCAGCAGATATTCCTTTTGTAACGTACACACCTATAACATTAAACGAAGGTTGGGATGAACTCGGATTTGTGAGAGAATTAAATCCCGTAATGTAATTATTCTCAATATAATAAGTTCCTTTACCCGCCGCGGTTATTCCCTGAATACCATAACGTGTATCTACCGACGGCATAGTGTGAACATTAATTGTCTGCAAACGATAGAACTTATTCTTGCGAATATTAATATCTCCCCAAGTATAGTAACCATATATACCATGCGACAGGAAACCTGAATTTGTCAACTGCTTGACATCGAAGATATTGTCTTCAATCGTCACATTCTTTCCTCCCTCGATAAAGATACCACGAGTAGTGGCTACCAACTCGTTACCGATAATGTCAATATTGAATGGGGAGGAATCCTCAGTGACTCCTGTATTACCTGGTTTCTTATAATCACCAGAGATATAAATTGATTGACCACTTGGATGCGTGAAAGACTCCAAATGGTTGTTTTTCACCAAGATATCGTGTGGTCTATTTCCAATCACATCATTTTGTTCGGTACGAATTTGTAGTCCATACGCATATGATGAGCCAGCAGTTGCTAAGTTGAACACCTCGGTTTTTTCCACAGAACAATTATGTGTCTTACCATAGAGTACCAATGCTCCCTCGTACGGGTTATCAGTCCTCGCATTCCACGTAAACGTCAGTTGTCGCAAATCCTCTACACCTACAGCACCTACGATATTGATATTCTTTGCCTCATTCGACACACGGCTGGTATTGCCCAAAGTACTACTACCTATTACTAAACCGCCTGGAAGTACGTTAGAACCAGAGGTTTTGTAGGTGATGGTTGGCGACACGCTCTCCTCCGGCTCGATGGTGAGGTGATGCTCCGTAGTGTTCCAAAGTCCTGTAGCTGCCTCATCCAAGTCGGTGACAATAGCCAGCGTAACATCGCCCACCAGCGAACTGTTCGACTGCGCATCCTCAAACTTGCCGACAGCGGTCTGCAATGCACCGAAGTTCTGTCCCTCAGTACCTACCGTGTAGCGACCTGCCATCTGTACGGTGATGGTAGCCGTTGCCTTGATTGCGCTATTCTCTTTTGCCGAACAGGTAATTGTTGCTGTACCCGGGATACCCGATGTGACAACACCGGTTGCACTAACCTTGGCTACTTTCTCATCACTGGAGTTCCACTCTACCGCCTGATTATCAGCATATGCTGGTAATACTGTAGCAACCAACTGCTTCGTATGACCAATACCCGGCAGGGTAACTGCTGTCGGCTCTAACGTGATGCCCGTAATCGGGGTATAAACAGTCACGTTGCAGGTAGCAGTATGACTGCCTTCCTCTGTGGTACAGGTGATGGTAGCTGTACCCGAAGCAACAGCTGTCACCGTACCATCAGCAGCCACAGTAGCCACTGAGGTGTTGCTGCTGCTCCAAGTCACATTCTTGTTCGTAGCATTGTCCGGCAGCACCGTGGCAATCAACTGCTCATTCTCGCCCTTATTCAGACGCATCGTACCCTTGTTGAGAACCACAGATGTCACATCCACATGAGGTGGCTCTACATAATTATTCCAGATATAGAGTTTGTCATCCAGCAGCAGGTACAGCGTGAGCACATCATCGTTATACTCACCAGCCGCCATCTCATACCCATACGTCTGTGTAGATAGCGTAGTTTCACCACCAGTACTTATTTTTGCTGCACTACCTAATCCACTGGTGATATTCAGCAGTTGCACACCGGTATTCTGCCCTGCTCCCGAGTTGGTTGGATATGCCATCAAGTACTTCTCTCCAATTTGGAACCAACTTCCACCATTAGCAGCAGCATCCGCCAATCCGGATTTAAGAGTTGTGACACTGGTAATCTCTGTTGCAGAATTGACACATGTTACATAATGCCATTTGTGAGGCTGCATTAGCGATCCATCCATAATAAACTCCCCAGACTCTGATGGAGATGCTATCAGCCTCACATTCGTACCAAAATTAGAGTCTATTTCGGGACCATTTAATCCATATAGTGCAGAAGCATACTTATTACCATGACGCTGTCCAGAAGTATAAGTTCCACCTGCAATCAAATAAGTACAATAACGCACATATCCACCAGAAGAAATTGCTGTCACGGCAATCTGTCCAGTAGTAGAACTACCATTATAGGCCATTGTCTCACCAGCATACGCATTATTCCAGTATCCTGAAGAACTATTATACCGTGCTTCAAACCATAACCCACCACCTGTCAGCGTACCATCACTTTGGACTGCCCACTTATAGAATCGCTGGTATTGCTGACTATAATATGAACTTTCAGAGTTAACACCAACAACCTCCTTGTTACATCCCACCAACACACCATCGCTGGTCATTGCAATGTCAGAGAGTTTATACAGATCACTGGTATAGTTGCCATATCCCACAGGCGCAGACAAACTGCTACAATCGCACTCCTGCACGCATGTGCGAGTGCTCGTATTGATAACATAAATGTATGGATTAGCAGAATTGCTGCATGCCAACACATACAGATAGCCGTTGCGATAGATGGCACGGCGGATGGTTTTGCCACTCAACACACTGATAGTTGCACCATTAGTCTTGAGTTTCAAATCATCAAATGCCATCTCGGGTTCGGGATCTGGATCATGAATATCAAAATCGGTACTAACACCCGGCTGCATGAATAAATATGGATAAACCGTCTCATTCGCTTTGACCGTCACCACCTGCGATGTGGTGCGCTTGGAGTCGGTATAGCCATTGGCATATGTATAGATATTCTCACCAGTTGCTACCGTTCCACCATTCTGCGTCACGTAATTCGGCGCTTTCACATCCAGATAGTAATCCCCTGGCTCCAAATCCCAAAATACGAATACACCATTGTAGTTTTGGTCAGTTGTATAAGTAGCAACCACTGTCGCCGGTGCTGACATCTTACGCAAGCGCACCGTTGCACCCATAATCGGTGCATCTTCATCCGGAGTGCCTGATTTATAGTTATATAGCGTATTATCCACGCTCTTGGTAGGATCTTTTACTGCACCCATGATATAGCCCTTTTGGGCGGTGTCCGTATTGTCCGTCACTTGGAAATATTTGATGATACCACGGTAGTAGCGTAGTCCCTCTTGTCGGCAATAGTCCTGATTGAGCGCACGGTGACGCGCAGGCTGGTAGGTATGGAAAAAGCCCTCACTCAATAGACCCGGTGCACCATGCTTGAGCACACCCAGATAACCGGTATAGTATTTTTCAGAAGATTTGCTATAGCGCGTACTGCTGCTGCCATAGAATGTGATGTCACCCTTCACATAACGTGAAGTAGTGAAAAGGCTCTGATACTCAAAGCCATTCTTGTACATATACTCCACATGGCTATCCCAAAGTGTCTCAGACATCTTACGCGAATCATATACATAGTCAAGCGCATCCGTACCACGATAGAGCATCAGCGGGTAGTTGGTCATTGTACCATCCGTGGTGGCATTACTATGCAGAGAAAAGAACATGATGTCGTTAAGCATCGTACCCTTCGACTTTGCAACCACCTGCGTCTCCACCTCTTCACAAATCTCACTCAGATTACGATTGTACGCAGCCGCATTGCTGGCACCGGAGATATAAGGATACGGACCATTACCGATACGCGACATGATGACCTTAGCACCTGCCGCCACCAGACGCTTACGCAACTCCTCCATCTTCCACAAATCTGTATTCGACTCGTAGAAGCCACAGGTATCCGGGCGACCCGTTGCCGCCAGATTTTTATATGGGATAGTGGCACATGGGCGGTCGTTCGGTCCCCAACTACCATGTCCGGGGTTAAGGTAGATAATCTTACCAGACAGAGGTTTACCAGCCGGGCCCTCATAAGTACGATGTTCCAAATCGGTATTTGCGCCAGTCCACCCTTGTCCACATACACTCACCGCACAAAGCGTGAGAAAGGCTATTGTAGAGAAAATATGCTTCATACTCATCGTAGTGTAATCCAATAAATAGTACCATCATCTGCGCTGCAAGCGATGTGTTTGCCCTGCTTGTCAGCATAGGGGAACATCATCTTCTGAGCTGCGTCTGTGAGCTGCTGCACAGCTCCGTCGCGTATATCCATTGCCACGATGGCAGAGCTGGTTACCACCTTGCCATCATCGGTATCGTTCATCGCTATTACCACATGGTCATTGAGCCAACGAGGTGCACGCATATCTGCACCGAGGAACTGCAACTGATTGCCCTTGACATCCGAGACAAAAGCACCACGACCTGCCACATAAAATAGCAGATGCGTACGATCCGGCGACACACTCGGCCACAGATAACTCTCGCCCTCACCCAGCGGAGCCACTACCTGCTCTACACCATCCAGACATGCTACCATATGCATGCCTTCCACACGTATCGATGGCGGCTCCACCGCCTCTACATCCGACACAGGTGCACTCAGCAGACGCAGACGAGCCTGCTGCATCTTGCCACCTTGCTGACCCTCTGCCGCCACACGCCTGGAGCGGAAGGTGAGCTGACGACTATCGTCCGATATACGCACACGATAACCGGCACCCTCATCCTCGGTCACACGCAGCAGTTTCTTGCTGCGCACGGTATAGCGATACAATCCCTTGTTACTCTGACTGGTTAGCAACACATACTTGCCATTAGGAGCCACTCCTGCCACCTTGCCGGTAGCAGTCAGCAGCTGCTCCGGTACAGGCAATACACTGATACTCTGAACACGTACCACCTGCGCATACGCCACGGATGACAACATCACCCATAGCATAGCCAACAGAGGTAATCTATACATTTTATTCATGATAATACAATTTAGGCTACAAAATTACTACTTTTTTGCCAAATATGCAACTTTTTGCACCAAAAATATCACTTTTATTGTTATTTGCAAAAAAATAAGGGTTAACTACCTATAACGAGAAGTAACGTAGATATAACCTAAACGACATATGGACAAGTCTTAGGAGAATGTAGAGAAGATGGCGCAGGGAGGGAATGAGGAAGGGAGGAAGGGAGGAAGGGAGAAAGGGAGAAAGGGAGAAAGGAAGAAAGGAAGAAAGGAAGAAAGGGAGGAAGGGAGGAAGGGAGGAAGGAATACAGACAAAGAGAGCCAAGCAAAAGCTTGACTCTCCGAAAATGGCGGCTACCTACTCTCCCACAAAACGCAGTACCATCGGCGTTGCTGAGCTTAACGACCCTGTTCGGAATGGGAAGGGGTGGGACCTCAGCGCTATAACCA
>JAZRVR010000016.1:0-36536 GCA_045599285.1 Paludibacteraceae bacterium
GAGAGGGGAATGAAAATGAAGGGGCATTTAGAAATATTTGAGCATCGCCTGAAAAACATGGTAACCAAACTGAACGGGATTGAACGCCTGGATATCAATCAGGAATTTCTGAACTTTGAACAGGCACTGGGAGATACCGTACCGTTTTATGATGTGAAGAGCGGCAGCACATTGGCTGATTATTACGCTTCAACATTTACGCAGTTCATCAAGGCAAAACTAAAATAATCATAAATTACAATTATAGATTAAATTTTTTCTTTCGGAAAAGCAATAAGCCACTGCACAAATTTCGTTGTGCAGTGGCTTATTCTTTCTATTATAAATAGTAATGGGTTTATGGTCGCATTTCTTAGCGGTTATCAATTTTTTCCGGATATAAGTCATGTGTAGCGAGACGGTTAAACGCCACATCTTCCCAACGGGTTCCAGGCTTTCCGTAATTACAATATGGGTCGATGGAAATACCGCCACGTGGAGTGAACTTGCCCCATACTTCAATGTATTTTGGGTCCATCAACTGAATCAGATCTTTCATAATAATATTAACACAGTCCTCATGAAAATCGCCATGATTGCGGAAACTGAACAAGTAGAGTTTCAAACTCTTGCTCTCCACCATGCGCGGTCCCGGGATATACGAAATGACAATCTTGGCAAAGTCCGGCTGACCGGTTTTCGGACACAAACTGGTGAATTCCGGGCAATTGAAAGTGACCAGATATTCGTTCTCCGGATGCTTGTTTTGGAATGTCTCCAAAATCTGTGGAGCATAGTCTGTGGGATATGCCACATGCGTATTTCCGAGCAGATTCACGCCCTCTAATTCCTTTTCTGTTCTCATATTATAAATTATATTAAGTACCTGTGGTACAAATTATTATCAAATCCATGCTCCTAATCCCAACGCGACGAATTCGACCTTGGTGACATGCGCCTTCATCGTAGCCTGCACAAAAATATGCCACGGTAGATGGTATCGCATCACGACCTGCGTGTAGAGCCAGCCATCCTCATGTCCGGCACTACCAGCATTGAGGATGTCGTAGGAGTAGAAATAGTCGGATGGCTGACGTCCCTCCATCTTTTTGACGGGATCGAGGAGGTACGCTCCCACATGAAATCCCGCAGTAAATTGTCCAATAACAAACTCGGGTTGCAGACTGATGCCAAGTCGCCAGCAGTCGGCACCATGTGGGTCTGCCTTCGACAAATCCGTCTTGCCATAGTAGGTGCTGCGAGGGACATACGCTCCATCAAGAAAGACATCCACTCCCCCACCCAATCGGAAGATATTGTGCGCACGCCAATAGGCAGCCGCCTGCAGTTCGGCACAGAAAAACATCTGACGATCACGATAATAGACCTCACGTCCACCTGCGGAAAAAGCGAACTCGATTTCCCACTTCTTGGGGCGAGCATCCGGCTGTGGAGTCCAGGGAGCAGGTCGTTCGGCATTGGTGGGAGGAGTATATCGCGCACCTACCTCACCGGACAGGATATTGTATCCAGAGTTGGGCTGCCGCAGGCTGCCATTGGACATGTGATACCATCCACCACCCAAGGTGATTGCCCATCCATCGCGAATGGGAAACTCCATATACAACGCTTCTGGGAAGTAGAAATTAAAGACACTACCGATGCTCTGATTGGCATCCACCACGTCCTCAAACATATGCCCCTCTGGAACCGTATTTCGATACGTGCGGGTGAGGAAGGCGGCACCAAATCCCGGGCGTATTCCCAAGATAAAATGCGGTAAGCGCACCAGCGGCACATCCAGAAAAACATAGGGGGCGATGGCATCTCCCAATCGCGGTTGCATCGCCAAATTCCAATAACTGACAGCCACGCCAATGCCGGCATTATTCCATTGCTGGAGCGCACGCCAGTCGGGATGAAAAGTGAGAGCGAACTCAGCGCCCAGAGTAGGAGCAATCCATCCATCGGATGGCAAACCTGCTGACTTATAGACCTTTCCGTCCGGCATGACACCACCGGCACGCATGGATACGCGATAATCCATATCCAATGACGCGGCTGTCACTGGCATGCACACGCACAGACAAATAATCCATATCCAAGCCGATCTCATCATATATTCAGCAGTTGATCCTCCATAAAATAGACGTCCTCCAAAGATATTCCCCTATCCACCAAGAAGCGGCGATGGGGACGGAAGTCGCGCAAGAAATCTCTGGCAGAGCCGAGCAAACGACGCGCCTCACGATAATTCTCGTACGCCAGCACCTTGTCCCCACGCAGGAAACAGATATGTCCATAGTTGATGTAGTCCTTGGGCAGAGGATGCGCAGAACGCAAATTGGAGAGAATGATTGGCTCGGCATCCTCGAGGTTATCCCACCACATATCCATGATTCCTGCCTTGAGATAGGCACGAGCGATACGCTGCATACGTTGCTCATTATCAGCGACTAGCACCTCGAATACCCATGTCTCGGGCATGAGGGAAATCATGCCAAACATATAATCGTCCTCGCCATTGGGCACCCAACTGACCACACTATCCAACTCGGCCTCGGTGGTGTCCTCTCCCAGGAGTTCGCGAATGGTATCCGGCAGGTCTTCCTGCTTGATGTTGTTCTCCTGCAAGAAAGATCGTGTGTCGTGATTAAGCATCTTGGCAAACATACACAATGTCATGAACGCCTGCTCCCCATCTCCAATGGCATCCAGAAAAGCCTTTTGCAGATGTGGGAAGAAGTCGATTCGCACATCATAGTGCGCCAGCAAAATCATGGATGTAGCTGTGGCCTGCTCACGAATCATCAGATTATCGGATCCTATCGCCTCGATGATGCGAATAATCACCTCCTCACTAAAGCAATCCCGCAAGATATGCGCCATCGCAGCCATCGCGATAAGCGCGATAGCCGGTCGCGGTTCGGTGAGAGCAACAGTAGTGAACCAGTCCAAATCTTCCTCGCGCAACCGAGCACACGAACTGAAATAGCGAATGACACTCTGCACATTATCGGGATTGAACCCTACCACCTGTGGGTATCTGCCACGAGCCAGACACACATCTACGTACACGTCATCACACAGGCGATAGGTAGCAGCAGTCATCTCGTCCAACACGGCATCACGATCCGGATCGTCGGCGGAGAGATAGTAATTGAAGACCGCATGATAATTATGCTCCAGAGACTGAAGTCTATCACCATACTGCTGAAAACCAATTTCTTGCAGCCACTGGTGGATAATGACGAAAGCGTGGTTGAGCATTCGCTCACCCAAGGCACGTTCGATAGTATCTCTCTGCTCCTCTAAAGTCATATATCGCTACTAATTAGACGATTAGAATTGATTACGAATCAGGTAGTCGTTGCGAGATTGCGAGTTGCGGATAATGAGTTCGCCCAAGAATCCTGCCAGAAATAGCATACATCCCAGAATCATCATCAAGATGGACAAATGGAAGTACGGATTTGTACCCACCAACATAGCCGGTACGCCATTTGCCAGAGCATGCAACTTCATGCTTCCAACCACTATAATTGCCACAAAACCAAGCACAAACATGAGACTGCCAATCAGTCCGAAGAAGTGCATCGGCTGCTTGCCAAACTTATTGAGGAACCAGAGTGTCATGAGATCCAGGTAGCCATTGATGAAGCGGCTGAGACCGAACTTACTGACTCCAAACTCGCGCTTGCGATGCTGCACGACCTTCTCACCAATCTTCGTAAATCCCGCATTCTTAGCCAGATACGGGATATAACGATGCATCTCGCTGAAGACCTCGATATTCTTGACCACCTCTTGGCGATATGCCTTCAGTCCACAATTCATGTCATGGAGCTGGATGCCCGTCACCTTGCGCGCAGTAGCATTGAAGAGTTTAGACGGCAGATTCTTGGTCAACTTGTTATCATAACGCTTTTGCTTCCAACCACTTACGAGGTCGTATCCGTCCTCCATAATCATACGATACAGTTCCGGAATCTCATCCGGCGAGTCTTGCAGATCAGCATCCATCGTAATGACCACATTTCCTTGTGCAGCTCGGAATCCGCAGTACAAAGCCGCCGACTTTCCATAGTTGCGACGGAAACAAATGCCATGGACAACAGCCCCCTCCGACTCCCCCTTGGGGGAGTTATTCTTCTGGAGGTCTTCAATCACCTGCCACGATTCGTCGGTAGAGCCATCGTTAACAAAGATGACCTCGTACGAAAATTTATTCTCGCGCATCACTCGCTCAATCCACTCATAGAGATGCGGAAGAGACTCAGCCTCGTTGAAGAGAGGCACAATAATTGATATATCCATTATTGAATCGATTTCTTACCATTCATAATCACAATGCCGTGATAATCAGCATCAACCGGCTGTCCCATCACGTTGTAGCGCACACCATTCTGCATGTATGTGGTGTGGAAAAGTCCCTCGGGCAACTTCGGCTCTTGAGAGATATACTCCTCTGTTTCGCACGTCTTGATATCCAGCCATCCGTCCGCTACACCATTGAGGAAGACCTCCAGATTAGTGTAGCCACTCTCGGTCAACATAGATCCATCGGCAGGATCCAACGGGTCTAAATGCGATGCCAACTCAAACGCATCCGGCATACCATCTCCGTCTGTATCCAGGATGAGACCATCTCCCTCAACGGCATCCAGGAAAGGATACCCCCCCACGATAGAATCGCCTACGAGGAAGTGATCCTCGCGCGCAAACTGAATATTGTCCTGCGAGTCAATGATACCAAGCCATGTGGGTTTGGTAGGTCCGACAAACTTCGGTTCAACCAGTCCAGCTGCCTCCATGCGGAGGCGTGTATCCTCCTCATCCAGACGGGGCAAGCAAGCGCCAACTGACTGACATACACGAGAATAAGCTTCTTCTGCCGATTCCTCAACCACATATGACCATACCGGCTTATCCTCCAATTTAGGAGCCAGCGTCAGCCAACCGGCATAGTTGTCATCGTTCTGCGACACATTGGCCTCAAACATATTTCCGCGCAGCAACCAGGAGCCATATCCCTTCTGCGTATCGCCCTTCACGAAGCGATAGTTAGACTCCTTGACACACACCTTAGTGGTAGGTCCGGGACGGAAATAGTTGTTCTCCATATATACACGATTGTATCCCATCGGTACATTATCCACGCGATTCTTGGTGGTATCGCACTCTCCACCATAGAGCGAATTCTGCTTACCCCAGTTGAAAATCACATTGTTAGCGAACTCAGAATCCACCATCGCATCATGGTTATGATGTCCGTTCTGCAGGTCTGCCTCGTCACGCACGCCATTGAAACGCGGGCAACGGTTGAAGCAGTTGGTAATGAGACAGTGGTGCATCGTGCTGTGCTCTCCACCCCACTGGGTAGCAAACGAGCGCTCACCCTTCTTGTGCTTGCTGTTGTACAATCCCTCACCAATGATGGTCCATTGTACGGTGGTGGAATCGCAGTCATACATGGTCAGGCACTCCTCCATTGACCACGTCAACGAGCAATGGTCAATGATCACGTGATGTGTATTCTCGACATCGAGACATGGGAAATTAGACATCGGCACATCTCCTGCACGGAAACGGATATGACGAATAATCACGTTCGGTTTGCAAACATAAATATTGGCACCAGCAATGCAGATACCCCCCCCCGGAGCCGTCTGTCCTGCGATGGTGACATTGGGGTGCTGGAGTTTGAGTTTGCTGGTCAAGTAGATGGTACCACAAACCTTGAAGAGCACAGTACGTGGCGTATCATCACCATCACGAAGTGCCCAACGGAGTGTGCCAGGAACCAGGTCATTATCAGAGCAATCCGCCAACGAAGTGACATAATAGACATTACCACCACGACCGCCTGTCGTGTATTTACCAAAGCCCTCTGCCCCCGGGAAAGCCAGTTGCTGAGCCATCATCGAGCCACACATTGCCATCAGGCAAAGGGCTAAACTAAAGATTCTAATGCGTGCCATAGTTTATCATCTGGTACTTGAGCGGTTATACAAATATCCTGCTTGCTGACAGGATGAACAAATTCAATTTTTCGTGCGTGCAGACATATTCCTCCATCGGGATTGCTGCGCTTGGCGCCATACTTGAGGTCGCCCTTGATAGGACATCCAATAGCCGCCAACTGGCAACGAATCTGATGGTGGCGCCCCGTCTCCAGATCAATCTCGAGCAGGGAATAGCGCTCACCCACAGCTATCGTCCGATAGGACAGGATCGCCAGTTTGGCATCCTTTGTTCCGGGCTTGGCGACAAAGGACTTGTTGAGTTTCTCGTTGCGAACAAGGTAATTTTCCAGTCTCGCCTCGAGTATCGCAGGCGTTTTCTCCACGATTGCCCAATATGTCTTGCGGATTTGCTCATGCGACTTGAACATATCGTTGAGGCGACTGAGTGCCTTGCTGGTACGGGCGAAAAGGACGACTCCGGTGGTTGGACGATCCAGACGATGAGTCACGCCAAGAAAGACCTCGCCGGGTTTGTTGTAGCGCTCCTTGATGTACGCCTTGACCAATTCCGAGAGCGGAGTATCACCGGTCTTGTCCCCCTGCACAATTTCGTTGCAGGTCTTATTGACGGCGATGATGTGATTATCTTCGTAAATGACCTTCATACACAGATAAGAGATTAGCCGCGTTGACGGATTGCCTCGTAGATCATAACGCCGGCAGCCACGCTCACGTTGAGCGACTCAATCGTGCCAGCCATCGGAATGCGCACCTGGTCGGTAGTCAGTTTCAGATTCTCCTCGTAGATACCATTCTCCTCGCTACCCATGATGATAGCCAACGGACCACGCATATCTACCTCAGTATAATTGCTGGTGGCGTGCTCAGTAGCCGCCACGACCGACAACCCACTATCGCGCAGGAATTGCAAGGCACTTCTGAGGCTCTCCACCTTGCATACCGGCAAGGTGTGCAGAGCACCGGCACTCGTCTTGATGGCATCTCCGTTGATTGCCACACTCCCGCGCGATCCTATTATTAGCGCGTGTACGCCCGCACATGCACACGTACGCGCAATAGCACCGAAATTGCGGACATCGGTCACACCATCCAGCACCACGACAAACGGCGTCTTGCCCTCCTCGTAGAGAGACGGAATCAAAGTCTCTAACGAGCAGAAATCAACCGGCGAAATGAACGCAATCACACCCTGATGATTCTTGTCGGTAAACTGATTAAGTTTCTCAACGGGAACTTTCTGGATTTGCGTCTGTGTGTTGGCGAGCTTCTCCATCAGTTCACGACCGATGGAGGATTGCATATCGCGGCGGATGAGCACCTTGTCCAAGGTCTTGCCGGCATCAATGGCCTCGATGACTGCACGCAGCCCAAAAATCATTTCACTCTCCTTTGGGCGACGTGTTTCGTAGTCTTTGCGAGCAACAGGTTTGTGGGTTCCGACCCACGGGCGACCCACGGCCGACCCACGGGCGACCCCTTGCCGACCCCTTAGAGACCCCTTATCGGATCCTTGACCTTTATAGAAATCTTGCTTAAAAAACATCAGGTGATTTTCGATTTAAATTATGTACGATGTACGATTATATTTTGATTCAAAATTGAAGCCACTGAAGGAACTCCTCGGGATCGATGGTGAAAGCCTTCGGATCGCCCACTTTGTTGCCATCCACATCCAGCTGCACATAGAACGGCTGCGCGTTGCTACCATACTGCTCGCGCTGGATACGACTGTTCCAGTCACCAATACTACCCTTCCCGTCCGCACGCTTGCGCTTATCATCCACATAGAGCGAGATAATCACATAATTCTTGAGGCGCGCCTGCACATCAGCATTATCAATCACGTACTCATCCATCTTGCGGCAATTGACGCAACCATATCCTGTGAAATCCAAGAGAACCGGCATATTGTGCGCTTGTGCATAAGCGACTCCTTCCTCAAAATCCGTAAAATGTGCGTCTTCGTTAGTAACCGCGGCAGCACCTATTTGTCCGGGCATGAGCACCCAATCCTGCGTAGAGCGAGGTGGAGCAAATGCCGAGACAGCCTTCAGCGGAGCCCCCCACAGACCAGGCAGCAGATAGAAAGAGAAAGCGAGGGAAATGAGTCCCAGGAAGAGACGACTCACACCCGTCTTGCGATGCTCCTCATCATCACCCGGGAAGGAGATGAGACCGATGAGATACAGACCCAACAAGAAGAAAATAGCCACCCACAAAGCCACAAAGACCTCACGATCCAGAATATGCCATCCGTATGCCAAGTCAGCCACAGAGAGGAACTTGAGCGAGAGCGCCAACTCGAGGAAAGCCAATGTCACCTTGAAGGTATTCATCCATCCACCCGACTTAGGCAACTTGCTCAGCACACTCGGGAACATAGCACACAGCGAGAACGGCAGAGCCAACGCGAGCGCGAAACCGAACATACCGATTGTAGGAGCCAACAGGCTCTTGCCCGCAGCCTCTACCAGCAGCGTGCCAATGATAGGTCCGGTGCAGCTGAAGCTGACAATCACCAGGGTAAACGCCATGAAGAGCACGCTCAGGAAGCCGGTGGTAGAGCGAGATTTGCTATTCATATTAGTGGACCACGAGGATGGCAGAGTAATCTCAAACGCGCCAAAGAACGATGCCGAGAACAGCACCAGCACAGCAAAGAAAATCAGATTGACAACCGCATTGGTGGACATGGCATTCAGCGCCGAAGCACCAAAAACGAGCGTCACAAGCAGTCCTAATCCGACATAAATAACGATAATAGACAGTCCATACAGAATGGCATCCATGATGGCACCCTTGGTACGCTGACCACGCTGGCCACCACTTCGCTTGATGAAGAAGGAAACCGTCATAGGAATAATCGGCCACACACAAGGAGTGAAAATTGCCAGCAGTCCTGCCAATGCTCCCATGAGGAAAATCCACCACAGACCGTGAGCCGACTCAGCGTCCGTACTGTCGGACGGAGCCTCAGCAGCTCCACCAATGCCAGCCAATGCCACCTCGTCCGGATAGGTAGAAGGTGCCAGACACTGGTGGTCGTCACACACGTGGTAACGAATCGTAGTAATCGCATTCTTGGGCATTACCACTTCGTACGTGCCCTCAAATTCAGGTTCGTCCAGCAGGTCATACTCGGTGTCCCCCATTGCCATGATACTCAGCACCCATCCTTCATCAATAGTTGCCGAAATACGGACATTGTCCCCCTCGTCCACCATCGTCCAATGGATAGGATCCAGGATTTGTGCGGTAGCCACGACCGCCATCAGTAGCCCCATCACGAGGCAAATGAAATGTTTTCTCATATATACTTTTTTATTATTTCAAAATAGTTTTTATGTAGAACATAAAATGCGCTGCAAAGATACGAAAAAAATCTGACATATGCAAGCACATGACCGAATTTTCATAAAAAAGTCCGTCCACCTACCAGAGATGAACGGACAACATAAGCTCAATCAGCACATTTACGGCAGAAGTAGCAACTTGCCGCTGATAATTCGACGACGGGTTCCCTCAAAGAAGACGTAGAAGTAGAACTCCGAAGGGTTGAACTCAACCACAACTCCCGAAGACAAACTATAAACATTATTAAGTTTATCTTCTCCAGTAGCCGTCTGGATAATCTCCACATCATTCGGATTAGCAGATGGCAGATCTACCATGCGAATCATTTGTCCTCTGCCGTTGTACAATCCTACATGTACATCCTTGCGCAAGGTAGCAAACATCACCTGTCCGCCGCCAAGCGGCTTGACAAGCACATCCGTAGGACGTGGCGTGTCGCTATCGTTGATATCGGAAATGAGGAAGGCAATATAGTACACCTTGCGGCTACCATCCTGCGCGTAACAAGTGACAGCACAAGTGTCTCCAACCTGACCAATGACGGTATCAGCCACAGCCGTCTCGTCCTCCGGAATAGGAATGATACGAGGTGCCAACTGACCCTCCATAAGGTAGTAGGTATAGATGGTACCCTCCTCATCCTCAGGATCATACTGAGCAAACAGGTTCTCGTCTGCCACCTCGTTCAGATAGATAGCGGCGATATTGCAGTTAGACGACAAGATAATCTTCTGACTGATCTCATATACCATACTATTCTCACCATCCTCAGCAAAAACAATCACGGCAATCGTGTGTGTAGATGGTTCCACATTGACACTTACCGTAGCCTGTTGAGACGAGGTAGTATATGTCACATCCTTATCCGTAGCCAGCTCGGAATCAGCGGTACCCATCGGCCACCAAATCGTATAAGTGGTGGAATCCGAACGGAACCCGTCGATGGTCTTACCGAAGACTTGCAGATCCGTCAGCAGACAATCCGAACTCTTCTCGGTGACGAAGTAAAGGATATACTCGTTAACAGTCTCTCCATCGGCAGCGGTCACGGTGATGATAATGCGTTGCTTACCATCAATCATCTCCGGCTCGCTGATGAAAGCCTCCTGGTCAAAGTCAGCATAGAGAATCGAGATCTGCGGCAATCTGGTCGTGCCAAACGGAAGCGTAATGGTGTACTCCGAAACCAACGGATCAAAGCCCTCCAGCGGCTGCTCGTCCAGCAAGATGTCCAGCAGGGTGGCATCGGATGACTTCTCATGCACAAAGATCAACTTATACATATTCGTGCTCACCATATCCTCAGCAACTACCTGAATACGAACCGTATCAGCCACATACTGGATATCCACATGCTGCATCTCATTACGACGGCGAACCGATACATTAGGAAGTTGCTTTTCACCAAGCGCCAAAGTGCAAGTATAGGTCAGCACATCCGGATCAAACTTAGTCAATTCCTCACCCGCCAGCAGAATCATCTCCAGCGAAGCATCACTCGAGAGCGCCATAGTATAGCGGATCACATACACGCGAGTCTGACCACTGGCAGCCGTCACGATGAGGCGAGTACTATTCGTTAAGTTCTCCACCACAACAGTCTGATAGTTGTCACCCAAGACGTAATCGATAGTCGGCAACTCCTCTTCAGCAGAGTTCAACTCGTACACATATTCAGTAACATACGGATCAAAGCCTTCCAGTTCGCGACCATTCAGATAAATCATCTGTAGTGTATCTACAGCCGATTTCTCGACATTCATGGCCACGGTGTAGGCGTTGCTCTTGCCACACTCAGCTACCACATTAACGCGCTGAATCATAGTCCAATCTGTTGTCTCCAGCGTATCCAGCGTTACCGTTTGGTAAGCATCCGCCATATCCCAGGTGAGTTCCGGCATTTGCATCGTACCTACCGGCAAAGTCTCGGAATAATAGTACACGTGAGCATCAAATCCTTCCATCGGCACACCATTCAGATACAGCATCGTAAGCGTATCAGCATCCGAAAGCAGGAACGTGAAATACAATGTGTATGCATTCTTGGTTCCATTCTCGGCTGTGACATTGATGGTAACCTGATTACCTTCCACAACCGGCTCAGCTACCTGCTGGTGGCTCTCGCCCTTTTGCGCAAAGATATCCGGCAACGACTTGGTGCCAACCGGCAGATCGATAAAGTAGAACACAGTCTTTGGATCAAATCCAGCCATCTCCTGTCCGTCCAGATAGATCATCTGTAGATCTGCATTTGCAGACATCGGAGTCATGAAATGAAGTGCATAGGTATTCTGCGTCAAGCCATCCTCTGCCAATACATCCAGATAGATGTCCATTCCTTCGATACGGGTTGCCAATGTCTGTCCCTGCATCTTCAGGTTAGCGGAGACATTAGGCAGAACCGTTGTTCCAGAAGCCAAATTGATCGTGTACATATTCATCATCGGCGAGAACTGCAGACCCGGGTTGAGTTCCGGCAAGAATTGGTTCATCGCCATGCCATCGATCAGGATATTAGCCAGCGTAGCATCTGTCGAAGGTGTCTCACCAATGATATTTACCTGATAATCAGCCGTATTGACGCCGTCTTGAGCCACCACATGCAGCACTACCATACTACCCTCCTCTGTCTTGGTCACTGTCTGGAATCGATCGTCTGCCGACCATTGGATAGACGGATGATTGCTTGCTGCCGCTACAGTATAGAAATAGTGTGTTGACTCAAAGTGCTCAATCGGATTACCATCCACCAGGATGCCGGTCAAATCGGTATTGTGGCTGGGTTCTGCCGCAATCAGCACCTCATATTCTGTGTATCTCTGTCCATCCTCGGAAGTCACGCTTATGAACGAGGTCTCACCCAATTTGGTAGCCGATGTCAGCTCTACCACAGCACCTGGATTAGCCGTCAGGTAGGTCAGGTTAGGCATCTTAGGTTCAGCCAGTTTCACATCCGATGTTGGCAAAGTCACCACATAGGTCAGCACATCCGGAGCAAAACCAACCAGAGACTCACCATCCAGCAAGATGTCGCTCAGGCGACTATCATCCGATTTGTACAATACCAACGTCAGCGTGTAAGTAGCCGTATGCATTTTGTCCGCAGAGGTAACAATCACCTTCAGCACATTGCGATCACGCGATACAACCAATGTCTGCTCCAGCTCTGCCGGCAATACCTTGATGTGAGGAGCCGTATCCGATACCACGGTATAGTCATAGATTTGCGGATTAAATCCATCCACCAGTTCACCACCCACATAGATGCCTGCCAATGCCGTATTGGATGACAAGATGGTTGGATAATTGATGTGATATACGTGATTCTCAGTACCATAGACCTGCCACTCCAGACCTGTCGAAGACTGTACGAATACCACCGAGTCTTGCACATATTGGCGTGTGAAAGATGCCCATGTCGGCTGCTCCTTGGTGTATTCAAATGTGGTTGGCGAGAAGTCGCTCATGACATTTCCATTCAGCTCCACCTCGCTCAGCAAACCGCTGGTTGTCAGCGTAGGAGCTTGCAGGGTGATGGTGTATGTGCCTACGTTTCCATTCTCGGCCGTTACGGTGAACAAACCATCATTCATCACTACGGTCTGTCCATCCATCTTCTTGACGAAGTTCAGATCCGGCATCTTGGCAGCTGTAACAGTATAGGTCTTCTGCTCAGGAGTGAAGCCATCGATTCCGGAGATATTCTCGAGAGTCACATCGTCACTCAGATCCTGTACAAAAGCGATCTCATACTCACGGCTCTCGCCCTGCTCTGGCTTAACAACGATATGTAACGTATTGTCAATCATCGACATCTGCACATCTTGAAGTGTGCTTTGCGCAACGCATGTCACGTCCGGCAAATGATGCACAGTAGATGCACGATGTATCTCATACTGCAGTTTGGTGCTCTCAAAATCAGCCAGCGAAACGCCACCAACCAGGATATCGGCCAATTCATTTCTGGTATCAACCGGACGATGCACATGCAGCACGTAGTCGGTATAAGTACCATCCTCTGCGTAGTTTCGGATAGAGGCGGTTCTCTGTCCGTCGGCATCTTCATCTGTCCAGGTGATAACCTGTGCCTGATCTGCCACCTCGCCTACGAAGGTCAATTCCGGCACATTCAGATTCTCCGAATCGGTCAATGTGACCTCAAATACATTACCTGTTTTCGTCGCCTCGATACCATTCACTTTCAGCCCCGCCAGTTTACTGTTGTATGCGAAGCGAATCCAATCAATATACATATCTGATACCGAGCTGGAACCTACGTTACCCGTTGTACCGGAAATAGAGTAATACGAGTCCAAGACAATGTTCAGCATGCTCGGATCACCTGCTGAAGTATTGGCTGCAGACAGATCAAAATCCTTAACCACATACTCAGAACTCGTCTCCGAATCTTCCCAAGTCAACGTCTCTGTGCCATCCGAACCGGTCAGAGTGTATTGTATCAGCGTATTGGTTTTCACCTTGCTTTGATAGTAACGGATCTGCATTACATCCGGACTGTTGTGGAATGTGACACCACCATTGATTGCAAACGACGAGCTACCAGCTACGCCCCATCTTCCGGTTACGGTTCCCAGCGTGATAAAGCCAGGAATGGTACCACCACCAGGGCTACTATAGCGCGAAGACAAGTGTACGGCATCATCGCCATCCTTGACACAAAGTTGATTTGGTGTAAAGGATCCAAAGCCCGAATGGGTTCCAAGGACATCTGCTATCGTGTTCCAACCGGTAGGTTTCTGCGCCGTTGTAAGGGTCGCACAAGCCGACCAATCTGTAAAATCGGCATTAGGTACCACCTCGTTGGTGTAATAGTACCACACATCGTACACATTGGTACGGTCTGCACAGGTCACCTCTGCCTGCCAATGCTTAGAGGTTTGAACCAGCACATTGATGCTTGCGCCTTGTGCCAATGTGTATCCGATTACAGGACGCTCCGTTACTGGCACTATATACGAGAATCGATTTGGATCAAAATTCTCCACGCTAACGCCATTCACCTTCAGTTCTGTTAGGATGGCAGGATTTTGAGTCTCCACCTCAGGAGTCAGAGTATAGACAACGTCAGTCTCGTCCGCACGATTAGCGCGAACCGTGATGATGGTCGGACGATAGATGCTACCCGGTTGTACCAGCACAGTCTGCTCGTCATACATCTTCTCATAGTCAATCTGCATATCGCGTGTGCCATATGGCAGGCGAACGGTCTGCGAGTAGTTCGTCACATCCAGCGCTACACCCGACTCACGAATAGTGAGCGAACGCAGGCGATTAGCCTCGGTCGGGAAGTCTGCATGAATATTGAGTTTATACACTCGCTCTGCCCCATTCTCCGCACGAACATGAATCTCTGTGGTCTCGCCCAATGGACGGGAAATCACATTGATGTACTGGTCATCATCACCCTTTTCGTACATGTATTCCGGCACCTTGGTCGCACCACGTGCCAGTACGATATCATACTCTGTCTGGTCAGGATTGAAGGCAAAATCAATCTCATCAAAGAGCAGAGTTGCCAACTTATTATTACCCGACTTACGCACAGGGAATGCTATCTCGTAGGTAGTCTCGGATTGATGATTCTGTGATTGCACATGGATGCGAGTCACACCATCCGGAGCGCTATAGTAGGTCGTAATCGTCTGAGAAGCAATGGCTGCTACAGGGAAAACAGTAGGCACTACCTGTGCATGACGATTCAGACTATCCACATAGTGGTACGTATCAGGAGAGAAACCACTCATCGATACGCCATTGACCAGAATGTCTGCCAACTGGCTATTGTCGGACTTCACGCGTTCATATATTATCGTGTACGTGCGCGCGATACCACTCTGTGCAGCCACGCATACTTTCTGTATCGTATCACACATGTTCATTTGCAGAATAGTCTGGAATGGACGTGCCACGTATGTGACATTTGGCATCTGAGTGCCCTCGTCCATGGTCAGATGATACTCCAGTGTATTTGGCTCATAACCAATATCATAGCCATCTACAATCAGATCTACCAGACTCGAATCATCATACAGAGCCACATCAATATGTACAGTATATACACGCTGGTTACCATTCTCTGCAGTTACAACGATTTGTCGATCATTCAGGCTGGTTTGACCCATGTTCACAACCTGCTTGCTGTCGCCAGCAACATAGGTGATGGTTGGCAACATGCTACCTGCCGGCAAGTGCAGAGTATAGTCGGTCTGCTCTGCCGTGAAGCCTTCAATCATCACACCGTCCGCGAGGATAGCTGCCAACATGGCGTTATCCGATTGCACACGATTCAGATGGATGGTATAGAGAGCCGTCTTGCCATTGGCTGCCACGTTGACATACACAACACCCTCACCATTAAGTACTTGCACAACTTGTCCCGGCTTTGCATCATAGGTCACAACCGGTGTCGTTTCACCACATGTGACATCGTACTCAGTCTGACTCGGATTATATCCTGCGATAGCTTCACCATCTACATAGATCATATTCAGTTGTACATCTTCGTTGACCTCCTTTAGTGCGACAAACTCAATTACATAAGTATTGGCACTACCCATTTCCGGTTGCACACGAATGGTTGCGGTACCTGCGCCATACGGAGCGGCAATCGTCACTTGCTGACCATTCTCCTTATCTACCGTGATAACCGGGCAAGTGGCCTGGGTCAACTGTACCTCATAACTCAGCACATCTGGATCAAAACCTGCCAACGGTGTACCATCCAGATAGATCATGTTCAGTTTGGCATTCTCCGAACGAGGAATCACAAATAGGATTGTGTATGTACGTTTGCTACCACTTTCCGAGCGAACCATCAGGCTCACCTGTGTATCTTCCCATACCATAGTGACGGTCTGCGAAGCCTCTCCCTTGTCATAAGTCACAGTAGGTAAGGTACTTGTACCAGCTGGCAAAGTCACCTCGTAATTTGTTTGTGCTGCCGAGAAGTCTGCCAGAGGCGTGCCATCCAGATAGATCATAGCCAGATCCACATTGTCCGACACCTCCACAGAGAAGTGGATCGTATAGGTCTGACTCGCGCCACTCTGAGGACGAACCGTCAAGGTATAGTCACCATTCACACCCTTCGAACGAGTAGTAACTATTTGATACTCATCATGTTGATCATATGTCACAACGGGTAGCTCAGTTGTACCCATTGGCAGTACTACCCAATACTCCAGCACATCCGGAGAGAAGCCGGTCAGCGGCTCGCCATCCAGATAAATCATGTTCAGCGTAGCATTCGTTGCTTGCATCACAGAGAACGCAATCTGGTAGATAGTAGTCGCGCCATTACCCGCCGTTACTGTGATACGAGTAGTTCCGTTTACACCACCTGTCACGATTCTAACGTCCTGATACTCATCTGCTTTATCCACAGTAATCTCTGGTAATGTGGTCGTGCCGATTGGCAATTCGTACGTATAATTGGTCTTGTTGGCCTCAAATCCTGCGAGCGGCTCGCCACCCACATAGATCATATTCAGCACGCTAACCTCGGATTTCTCGGTAGATACTACAATCTTGTAGATGGTCTGATCCTCGTCCTTGTCACTTGCCGGACGCACAATCACCTTCGTGGTTCCATCCAGACCACCCTTCTCTACCGTCACGGTTTGACCCGGATCGCCCAGCACATACGTCACCTCAGGCAATTCGGTCGTTCCCATGGGCAGATGAACCTGATAGGTCAGCACCTCTGGATCAAAGTTCGTGATGTAGCCACCCATTTGCAGATCTTTCAGTCGCGAATAGGTGGATGCCTCCAGTTTGAAGGTCAACTTATAGGTCTTAGGGGTCTGATTACCAGGGGTTGTCACACTCACCTGATACGTTCCGCCATCGATCTTGTCAGGCTTCGTGTAGGTGATGGTCTGCTCACCTTCCGGATATTTGGAGATACCCTTCACGGTTGGCATCTCGGTCGTGGTGGTCGGCAGAGACACACGATAAATAGTCTGGTTCGGAGTAAATCCTGGAATCGAAGTTCCATTCACCAGAATATCTTGTAGCGTATTATCTGCCAATTTTGCCACACCAAATTGTACCGTATAGGTCGTTTTGGCTTTTTGATCAGCAGCAGTCACTACGATGGTCGCCTTGCCGGTAACGCTATTGGCTTGCGTCACCTGTATCGTTTGCTCATCCTCTTGACCGACAGCCTCCACCACCGGAACAGCAGTCGTCCCATATGGCAGATCTACTGTATAATTGGTCGTGTAGGCATTAAATCCACTGATTTCCTGACCGTTAACCTTAATACTGGCCAGACGTGAGTTGGTACTTGCCTCGCGCACGAACTTTATCTTGTACACGCGCGTAGCAGCATTGGCAGACTTAACGGTAATGACCGTTGGAGCACCACCAATCTGTCCCTCCACGATTTCAATCTCGCTTCCGCTCAGCACACGACCGGGAAAGGTGACCGTCGTTCCATGTGCATTTGTGATGGTTCCACGTCCACGAATCGCCTGCAAGGTCGGCATCGTAGTAGCCTTCTCACCCAGCGAATAGGTTTGCTCTTCGCTCGAGTTCGGATCAAAGCCACGCCACTCACGACCATCCACCATCAGCACGTCGATTTTCGAGGTGTAGATCAGTTCTACATCATCGATATACAGACAGTTGCCATCATACAAACCGCTGTTAGCGCGGAAGTTAGGATAGTTACCGGCAGAGAAAATCACATTACATTTCTCTGGTACTTCGCCATTCATGTAGTAGATTGGAACGCGAATATTGGTCCATTCACCATATTCGTGACGCTCACGCCACATACCCTCTGCCACCTGAGTGGCCTTCTGAGTGGTACCGCACACGTTTCCATCTACAGCCTGACGAATATCACTTTCCTCGTCTTCAATATCCTTGCCCACATCTTGGCAACCATTATTTTTATTGGTGTACTTACGTGCCTTGGAGGTGCCACTCCACGAGTAGTAAATCAGATAGAAGTCCTCATCCATCACGCGCGGACCGGTACGCTTGATCCATACCGACATCGAGTCTGGACGATGGCTGAAATCTATTCCGCCATACATTCCGGCGGTTGCGGTACCAGTATTGATTCCGCTCAGATACTGCCAGGATGTACCCAATCCCATATAGCCGGGACCCGTCTCCGTGATACCGAAGGCACCTACTTCCTGGTCAAACACATAGGCACTCGAGTTGCCCGTATGACCTTCTTTGCGCTCGAGGAACGTAAACCTGAAGCCTAATTGCTCCACATTACTACCCTTCCAATACGCGGGCTGTGCATTTCCGTCGAATGCCGGACCGCTCCAATCCTCAAAGTCCGAATTGGGAAGTTGCTGTCCGACTGCCGATAGCACACAGACTAACAACATCAAAACATGTGTAAATCTTTTTTTCATATATGTTTATTTTGATTTTTTATCGTCTATTTTGCGCATACTATGCAATTTCGGGTGCAAAATTACTGCTTTTCGCGCACATACGCAATAGCTCGACTTACGAAAAAGGTGCGATATTTTAAGCATAATAAAAAAAACATACATATTCGCATGCCTATTTATATACTTTCATTAAGAATTTATATATTTTTATTCATTCCGCATACTTTGGCACACCTTTTGTATATTCTTTACCAGTTCACCAATTAACCTGTTAAACAATTAAACAACAAATACAATGACCATTGACATTCGCGAACTCCAGGAGCGCATCGAGCGTGAGAGTTCTTTTGTAGATGCTTTAACCATGGGAATGAACCAAGTGATTGTTGGACAAAAGCACTTGGTTGAGTCTTTACTTATCGGATTGCTTAGCGACGGACACATCCTGCTTGAGGGTGTACCGGGTTTGGCTAAAACACTGGCTATCAAGACACTATCCGACCTCATCAAGGCCAACTTCAGCCGCATCCAGTTCACCCCGGATCTCTTGCCTGCCGATGTTATCGGTACGCAAATCTATTCACAGAAAAACGAAGAGTTTAAGATCAAGCGCGGACCTATCTTCGCCAATTTCGTCTTGGCGGATGAGATCAACCGTGCGCCCGCTAAGGTGCAATCCGCTCTTCTCGAGGCCATGCAGGAGCGTCAGATCACCATCGGAGACGAGACTTTCCGCCTCGACGATCCATTCCTCGTATTGGCCACACAGAACCCTATCGAGCAGGAAGGTACCTACCCTCTGCCTGAGGCACAAACCGACCGTTTCATGCTCAAGGTAGTTATCGGGTATCCAAAAAAAGAGGAGGAACAACTCATTATCCGTCAGAACATTACGGGCGAGAAGAAGAAGGTGCTTCCTATCCTTTCGACCGACGATATACGCAAGGCGCGAGAGGTCGTACGCGAAGTATATATTGATGAGAAGATTGAGCGTTACATCGTGGACATCGTCTTTGCAACACGTAATCCGGAGCAGTACGGACTGGAGTCCCTCAAGCCGATGATTGCTTTTGGTGGTAGTCCGCGTGCAAGTATCAGTTTGGCACTCGCTGCTCGTGCTTATGCCTTCATCCATCGTCGTGGATATGTTATTCCGGAGGATGTACGTGCCGTATGTTATGATGTTCTGCGCCACCGTATCGGTTTGACCTACGAGGCTGAGGCTAACAACCTCACCACCGAGGATATCATCACCGAGATACTTAATGCTGTGCAGGTCCCCTAAGTCTGGTTTCACTACATTAGCAACTGTGTTGCGTCACTACATTGTAAGTATCCTCTAAGGGGTCACTAAGGGGTCGATAAGGGGTCGATTCAACCTCGCTAACGAAAGAATGCAATAACAAATGACATCAGAAGAATTACTAAATAAAGTCCGCAAGATCGAGATCAAGACGCGCTCTTTGTCTCGCAACATCTTCGCCGGCGAGTACCACTCGCAGTTCAAAGGACGCGGTATGGCGTTCTCCGAAGTGCGTGAGTACCAGCCTGGTGACGATGTGCGCACTATCGACTGGAACGTGACCGCTCGCCTCAACAAACCCTACATCAAGGTCTTTGAGGAGGAGCGCGAACTGACCGTCATGTTGCTCGTGGATGTATCCGGTTCTCGCAATTTCGGAACCATCACGCAGATGAAGCGAGACATGATGGCGGAGATTGCCGCCACATTGGCATTCTCCACCATCCAGAACAACGACAAGGTGGGCGTCATCTTCTTCTCCGATCATGTCGAGAAGTTCATTCCACCAAAGAAGGGTAAAACGCACGTTTTGCACATCATACGTGAGTTGCTCAGTTTTGAGCCAACCTCCATGGGCACAGACATTTCCGGCGCCCTGCAATACCTCACCAATGCGCAGAAGCGCCGTTGTACCGCCTTCCTGATATCGGACATGATGGACGATAACTTCACCTCCACTACAGGGGGAGACCGAGTGGGGGCTTTCCCCTTGATGATTGCCGCTAACCGTCACGACATCAGCGCCATACAGGTCTATGATCGCCGAGATGCGGAGCTGCCGAATGTCGGACTCCTGAAGCTGAAAGATGCCGAAACGGGCGAGCGAATCTGGGTTGATACTGCCGTTGCCGCCACACGTGAGGCATACGCGCGGGCTTGGCAGAAACAGCAGAACGCGCACGAGGAAATCTTCACCAAGACCGGAACCAACCACATCAGCATCCGTACCGACGAGGACTACGTCCGTGCCCTCATGCGTTTATTTAAGATGTAAATTTGGCGACCATAGTAAAAACTAATTACAAGCAATGTTAAACATCCTGTTTTCAATAGTAATTTCCGCTGCTCTCGACAGCACCACTCTCTTCTTGGGAGACCAATGTGACCTGCACCTCCAGGCCACCGCGGATGCTACCGAGCAGGTCATCTTCCCCACATTTGGAGAGATGCTGCAACCGGAGATTGAGATTGTAGATCGAACCATCATCGACACCACCACGTTGAAGGATGGCCGCAAGCAATACGATCAATTTCTGACCATCACATCGTTCAAGGATTCGCTCTTCTATATCGAGCCTATTCCTTTCGTAAATGCTGACGGCGACACCATCTATTCAGATGCCAATTCGCTCAACGTCATTCAGCCGTTTGAGGTAGATACCACCTTGGCTATCACGGACATAAAGGATATTCAGAGTGCACCTGTCTGGTGGTGGGGAATCATCCGTTGGATACTCCTGGCGCTTGCCATCATAGGTCTGGGTGTAGGTGCATATTTCGCATGGCGTCGTTGGGGATATCTGCTCAAGGGCACAGACAAACCCGTTGTCGTTCCTGCCGAACCGCTCCGTCCCGCAGAGGAAGTTGCACTTGAAAAACTCGACATCATCAAAGCCGAAAAGGTATGGCAGGCGGGTCAGACTAAGCAATACTACACCGAACTAACAGATGTGTTGCGTGAGTACATCACACGCCGTTATGAGATAGCCACGTTTGAGCGCACCTCAGAGGAGATTCTCCGTGACCTCAAACCCATCCTGTCTTCCCCCCTATTGGGGGGACTGAGAGGGGCTTTCCAAACCGCTGATCTTGTGAAGTTTGCCAAGTGGACCACCACACCGGACGAGAACGAAATGAGTCTCCGCACCGCTTACGATTTCGTCCACCAAACCACTCCCGTAGAAACAACGGATGAACCAATAGAAAAATAACTAAATAGCTAAATAGTCCAATCGTAAATAACCATGACTTTTGCAACCCCAGCATATTTATTCCTGCTACTGCTCTTGATACCGGTTATCGGCTGGTATATCTATGAGTTGCGCAAATCGGATGCTTCGCTACAGGTATCTGGCACATCGTCGCTTAGTGGGCAGCCTCGTAGTCTGCGTGTTTACCTGCTGCATGTGCCCTTTGTGCTACGTGTGCTCGGCATCACTCTACTCTCATTGGCGCTCGCACGACCACAGTTATCCAACCGTTGGCAATCCGAATCTACCGAGGGTATCGACATCATGATGGCGCTCGATATCTCTGGTACCATGCAGGCAGAAGACCTCAAACCCAACCGTCTCGAAGCTGCCAAGGCTGTCGCTACCGACTTCGTCATCGCACGTCCAAACGATAACATCGGTCTTGTGGTCTTCGCCGGAGAGTCATTCACACAATGCCCGCTTACCACGGATCATGCCGTGCTCGTCAACCTCTTCAAGTCGGTCAAGTTTGGCATGATTGAGGACGGAACTGCCATCGGTCTTGGACTCGCCAATGCTGTCAACCGCATGAAGGATAGTCCTACTAAGTCTAAGGTTATCATTCTGTTAACCGATGGTTCAAACAACCGAGGTGACATCGATCCGGCTACCGCGGCCGAGATTGCCAAGACCTTTGGCATACGCGTGTATGCCGTCGGCGTTGGCTCGCACGGGCAAGCGCGCGTGCCCGTGCAGACGCCCATGGGCGTTCAATATATGACTATGGATAGCGAGTTTGACGAGGAGACTCTCCGTCGTATCGCATCCACCACCGGAGGAGAGTATTTCCGTGCCACCGACAACTCATCCCTCAAGGCCATCTACGAGAAGATTGACCAACTCGAGAAATCCAAGATCCGCGTCCGCGAGTATAGCAAGCGTAGCGAACACTTCGCTCCCTTCATCCTCGCTGCCCTCATCTGCCTCCTGCTCGAAGTCATCCTCCGCTACTACGTCCTTAGAACTATCACGAATTAAACAAAAAAAAATAGCCTCATGGCTAAATAAATAGTTAAATCGCAAATAATCAAGATGTTTCGTTTTGCTAACATAGAGCTCCTCTGGCTGCTACTCAGCATTCCTGCTTTCATCGCAGCCCATATCTACTACACGGCTCACAAACGTCGTCAATTGGCGGAATTTGGTGATCCTGAACTGCTTGCAACATTAGCTCCAAACGCTTCCCAAGTTCGTTCGCATGTCAAGTTCTCCATTCTGATGGTGGCACTTGCGTTACTCATTGTAGCTGCAGCACGTCCACAATTCGGACAAAAAGAGCAGACGGTCAAGCGACAGGGAATCGAGGTTATGATTGCTCTGGATATATCCAATTCCATGCTGGCTGAGGACGTAGCACCATCTCGTCTGGATCGAGCTAAACAGATGCTTAGCAAGATGATTGACAACATGGTGGACGACAAAGTCGGACTGGTTGTCTTCGCCGGAGAGGCATACACCCAATTGCCAATCACATGCGACTACGTATCGGCAAAGATGTTCCTCAATACCATCACACCAGACCTCATCAAGGTGCAGGGAACGGCTATTGGAGATGCCATTGCCACCTCTATTCGTGGTTTTGGCAGCGAGCAATCCGAAGCCAGCCGAGCTATCATCCTCATCACAGATGGTGAGAACCACGAGGATGACGCCATTGCTGCCGCTCAAAAGGCAAAGGAGATGGGGATTCACCTGTACGTCATCGGTATCGGTAAACCTGAGGGAGCACCTATTCCTGTCCCCGGAACCAACAACTATCGCAAGGATCGTAGTGGCAATGTGGTCGTGACACGTCTCAACGAGCAGATGTGTCAGGAGGTTGCAAAAGCAGGAAACGGAACTTATGTGCGTTGCGACAATACCAATACTGCCATGCGTGCGCTACAAAAGGAGATCGATACCCTTGCTACCACCGAGATTGAGACCAAAGTCTTCACCGACTACAACGAGCAGTATCAATCATTCGTGCTGATTGCTCTCCTGCTCCTCGTCATCGACTTCTTCATCCTCAATCGTAAGAACAAGAAACTCAGCCAAATAGACATCTTTAACAGACGATAGTCCTATGAAACGTACATTATTCATATTAATCGCTTTATTACCTATTACCTATTACCTATCACCTGCCTATGCCCAGCAGGAGTATAGCGACATTCGTCATGGCAATCGCGACTACAAGTCAGAGAAATACGACGAGGCAGAGCTGGATTATCGTCGTGCGCTGGACAAGAACAAATCCTCCTTTCAATCCCACTACAACCTGGGTAACTCGCTCTTCAGACAGGAGAAATACCAGGATGCTGCACAAGAGTTCTTGGAGGCCAGCAAACTCCTGGATGCCAAGAAGGATAAAAAAGAATTAGCCGAAACGTATCACAACTTGGGTAACGCATGCTTTGCTACCGAGGACTACCAAAATGCCGTAGCCGCCTACCAGAACTCGCTTCGCCTCAATCCCAAGGACAACGATACGCGCTACAATATGGTCAAAGCAATGGAAATGCTCCAGCAACAACAGCAGCAGCAACAGCAAGACCCAAACCAGCAGAATCAGCAACAACAGCAGCAACAAGAGCAACAACAGAACCAGCAGGATCAGCAGGATCAACAGGATCAACAACAGCAGCAACAACAGCAGAACGACCAGCAAATGGATCAGGAGACTGCAGAGCAAATCCTCCAAGCCCTGGAGCAAGACGAGCAAGAGACACAAGAGAAATTGCAACGCCAGCAGGGTTCTAAGAAACGCGTAGAGAAAGACTGGTAAACCCCACCCTACCTCCTGACAAGGGGAGGAGATATATTCAATAGATTATGAAGAAATATAAGATATTTATTTTATTTGCTATCCTATTCACCTCCCCCATGGGGAGGGTGAGTGGTGTTTTAGTGGCCGACGATGTGGTTTTCCAGGCTTCCGCGCCCAAGCAGGTGATTGTAGGCAAACCGTTTCAACTAACCTATACCGTCAACCAGCGTTCACGTGACCTGCGTACGCCCGAGATGGATGGATTTGATGTATTGGCAGGTCCATACACATCTACCTCGTCATCTACATCATTTGTCAATGGTAAACGTACCTCGTCATTCACGCAGACCTATACTTACACACTCATGGCACAACGTGAGGGAAACTACACGATTGCGCCTGCCACGGTGTTCGCAGACGGAGATACACATCGCTCTAATGGTGTAAAGATCACAGTCTTACCGGCTGACCAAGCCCCCTCTAACTCCCCCAATGGGGGAGGACAACAGTCGCAAGTTCAATCTACCCCCTCTCGAGGAGGGGGACAGGGGGATACTTCTGTCTCCAGCGAGAATATCTTCGTTCGAACCATCGCTTCCAAGACTCGTGTCCATGAGCAGGAGGCACTCCTTCTCACCTACAAACTCTACTTTGCAGGCGTAGATGTAGCACAACTCACCAACAATACCAAACTGCCAGAGTTCACCGGTTTCCTCAAGCAGGAGATTGAGCGTGGCGAGATACAAACGGAACTCGAGCACTACAACGGTCGTAACTACCAGACTGCTGTACTATACCAGACCCTACTCTACCCACAGCACGCCGGAGACATCAAGATTGAACCTGCCACCTTTGAGGCGGTTCTGCGCGTGCAGACTCGCGCTCAGGTGCGCAGTATCTTCGACGATTTCTTCGGCTCATATACCAATGTCACCAAGGCACTAACCGCCCCAGGTGTTACCATTCATGCCGCAGCATTACCATCAGGGAAACCACGCGGATTTAGCGGAGGTGTAGGTCGATTCAATATGTCATCTACAATCTCTGCTACCGATTTGAGCACCAATGATGCCGTCACAGTCAAGGTGGACATCAGTGGTACAGGAAACATGAAACTTCTCAAGACTCCGGCCGTGGATTGGCCCGAAGGATTTGAAGAGTACGATCCCAAAGTGACCAACAATTACAAGACTACGACATCTGGAGTTTCCGGAACCAAATCTATTGAATATCTGGCTATTCCACGAGCTGCCGGTGAATATACCGTTCCTGCCATTTCGTTTAGTTATTTCGATACCGAAGCCGGCGAATATCGCACACTCAGCACACCGGAATACACGCTACACATAGCACGCGGAGCGGGTGAAACGGGAGATCAAAACACCGTTGTAGCCACATATGCCAACAAGGAAGACATACGCCAACTGGGAACAGATATTCGCTACATCAGTACCGCAGAATTGAAGCCACAAACAACACATAAGACATTGGATGGCATCATGCTGATATTGGCATACACATTGCCGGCTCTCCTCTCGCTTATTCTCTTAGTAGTGTTCCGTAAGCGTATTCGCGAAAATGCGGACATCACACGCGTCCGCTACAAGAAAGCAAACAAGGTAGCACAGAAGCGTCTGAAGGCTGCTGCCAAACTGCTCAAAGAGAGCAATACCAACGCATTCTACGAGGAGATTGAGCGTGCCGCCCTCAACTATCTGAGCGACCGTCTCAGCATACCGACGGCAGACCTCAACAAGGAAAATATCTCCTCAATCCTGCGCAGCAAGAGCGTGCCCGAGGCACTCATCACCGAGACTACAGATGTACTCGCCGCAGCAGAGATGGCTCGTTACTTCAGCGGAGCTGCTACTCCTATGCAGGAGCTCTACGACCGCACCACCAAACTAATCGACAACTTAGAAAATCAAAAGCTATGAGACTACTATTGATACTGATGATGACGCTCTTTACTGAAGCTAATGAACAATATGCTGCCGGCAACTACGCTGAGGCAGCCACCATGTATGAGCAGATTCTTACCGAGCAGCCATCGGCAGAGGTCTATTACAACCTCGGGAATGCCTATTTCAAGCAGGGCGAACTATCTCAATCGATATTGGCATACGAGCGTTCATTACGCCTTGATCCTACGAATAAGGACGCACGCTACAATCTGCGTTTTGCCGAGTCGCGCATAGTGGATAACATTGAGGATACACATGCGTTCTTCCTCAGCACATGGCTGCGTAACCTGCGCAACCTGCTACACGAAGCCACGTGGCTGTATATCAGTATTGCACTATTCATTTTATTCTGCATCTGCTCCCTCCTGTTTGCTCTGGCATCCCCACTCGTGCTACGTAAGATTGGTTTCCACGTGGCATGGATTGCCCTACTCTGCTCAATCTGGTGCGGAGTGAATGCACGTTCGCTACATACTCGCGACACGCTACGTCGCGAGGCCATCATCACGCAAGGAATTGTGAATGCCAAGTCCAGTCCTGACAAGTCAGGCACAGACCTCTTCACCTTGCATGAAGGTACCAAAGTCACCATCCATGAGACTATTGGTGACTGGTGCAACATCCATGTAGGAAATAACATCGGTTGGATACAGCTCAACAACATAGAACGCATATAATTCACATTTTATTTGCATATTCGCAAAAATTGTTGTATCTTTGCAGCAAATTTACGAAAGATAATCTGGAGGAACTGCAATCAGCTTCTATTTATCAATAATTGCCAATTGCTCAGACGTGTACTAAAATATATCCGCGACTACGAGTTGCTTACACCAGGCAGCCGTGTGTTGGTCTGTGTCAGCGGAGGGGCTGACAGCGTGGCTCTGTTGGATGTTTTGCTGCGAGGTGGCTATGATTGCCTTGTTGTTCATTGCAATTTCCAGCTTCGCTCTGCCGAGAGCGAGCGAGATGAGAATTTTGTACGCGAATTGTGTTCCCAACGCAACGTCCCTATCATAGTACAAACTTTTGATACTTTCTCGTACGCGCGCGAGACAGGAAAAAGCATAGAGCTATGTGCCCGAGAATTGCGTTACCAATGGTTTAATGAGGTTGCCAAATCGCATCAATGTACAGCCATCGCTGTAGCACATCACCAAAACGATCAGGCAGAAACAGTACTGATGAATCTGCGCCGAGGAGCCGGTATTCGTGGATTATGCGGTATGCGACCCAAAGTAGCAAATTCCGCAGGAGGGGACATTCCTATCATTCGTCCCCTACTCTGCACCACACACGATTATATTTGTCACTATTTGAGAGATATTCGACATATCGATTGGGTGGAAGATAGCAGTAATCAGGATACGCACTATCGCAGGAATGCCATTCGCGAGGAAATAAGTCACTACACCAAGGCAGAGATAGAGCATATCGCCGAAACAGCAGAGCGGATGCAAGGATATACCGACTGGATCAATTCTCTACCACAAGATATAGATACAACACAATTAACCAAACAAGCCAAACAAGTAATCCAATATGAGACATTACGGAATAATAGGTAATCCGGTAGAGCAATCTTTTTCAGCACGCTATTTTACCGAGAAATTTGAGAAAGAGCACATTGATGCCGAATATGCTCGCTATCGTTGTGTCTCCATGGACGATGCGCTACTGCTCATACACCGCCTTGACGGCTTCAATGTAACGATACCACACAAACAAGCGGTAATGCCTCACCTGGATGAATTAGATCAAACAGCTAAAGAAATAGGTGCTGTCAATGTAGTCAAGGTGTCTCATTGCGATCATGGAGACAAGACCGTAGGATACAACACAGACTGCATTGGATTTATCAGTTCGATTCGTCCATCCCTGCTCCCAACAGACAAAAAAGCACTTATCTTAGGTACCGGAGGTGCAGCAAGAGCAGTACTATATGGACTACGCCAATTAGGATTGGATGTAGTATGCGTATCCCGTCAGCCGAATCATTCCACCATGAATTGTCCGTGCATTGGGTACGATGCCCTAACAGAAGAAATCATGACGGCACATAGCGTGATTGTAAATTGCACACCGGTAGGAATGTGGCCAAATGTAGCGCAATGTCCGTCTATTCCCTACGATTATCTGCAGCCCTATCATCTGCTATACGATTGCATATACAATCCACAAGAGACGGAATTCTTATCACATGGGAAAAAACATGGGGCACGCATAATCAATGGTATGAACATGCTGATTGGACAAGCAGTGGCAGCATGGGAGATATGGAATAATAATTGAAACAACTATAAGTTATGAGACGACTAACGTATTTATTCATCATGGCTACGTGCCTGGCATCAGTAGCAATAAGAGCACAAGTGGTACAAGAAGACGAACTCTCTATTGTGTACTATATGCCCCAGACCCAGATTGAAATCGAGGTATCATACGACGAGGAAGTTCTGCAGCGCGGTCCGTACTATCATTTTGCAGAGGAGTTTCTGGGCATAGATGACGTCATCGAGAATGATGCCACTCACCACCAAATTACAGATGTTCAGATACATACTCGCACGGCTACAGACTACGATCGTGTGTATAAAATCTCGGCAAGCAACCCACAGGCTCAATTGGTATCGCTGACAGAGAAAGGTTTGCTGTATGGATACAACACACCGTACCAACCTGCAGCCAAAAAGCACTCCTCCAATGCTAAGCAAAAGACCTGCGAGAAGCCACAACTGCCGCCTCCATACACAGAGGAGCAGATGAAGACACAGACAATGCGCCAGATGGCAGAAAGTATCGCGAAACAAATCTACCGTATTCGTGAGAACAGAATGTATATCTTAGGTGGAGAAGTGGATAACCCACCCGCAGATGGTAAGGCAATGGAACTGGTGCTGCAAGAACTTAACAACCAAGAGCTGGCACTTGTAGAACTATTCACCGGTACCCGAACCATCAAGCACCACACTCATACCGCACACTACGTTCCGACCAAGAGTCAAGACCTGCCTATCCTACACTTCAGCACCACGGAAGGTATCGTAGCAGATGATAATGTAACAGGTAAACCCATCGTGATGAGTATTGAGGCACATCGCCAGATAGTAAGTGCATCCGCAGGAGTACAGGACAAGAAGGCTCCCAAACCATCACAAATCTACTACAATCTGCCCGGATATGCCAATATCCAAATCCACTTTGGCAGTCGCATGCTGGCAGAGCGCCAAATCACAGTTGCACAAATGGGTGTGGCAATTCCATTGGCACAAGAATTATTCAACGGCAAGGATCTGCCACAAATCACTTTCGACACAAAAACAGGTAATATCTTATCTATCAGCAAGTAACACAACATGACCAGACTAACCAAAATACTATTTATCGTATCACTATTGCAGATAAGTATCCTGGCTACAGCCCAAGAGTTTAATTGTACGGTAACCATCAATTCTGATCAGATACAAGGTAGTAACAAATCCGTATATGACCAACTGCAACAATCCATTACGGACTTCATAAACAACAACAAGTGGACTAATCTGACCTTTGCACAACAAGAAAAAATTGACTGCTCGATGATGATAATCGTCAACTCGGTTGCAGACAATCTATACACCTGCGAGATGCAACTACAATGTCGCCGTCCGGTATATGGAACCAGCTACATGACTCCCATCATTAACTTCAAGGACAACCAATTTGTATTTACCTATCAGGATTTTGACCGTATCGAATACCAGCAGAATACATTTACCACCAACCTGACTGCTATGCTGGCATACTACTGCTATCTGATGTTGGGAATAGACTCTGATACGTATTCCAGACAGGGCGGAACACCATTTTTCCAGCAATGTGAGCAGATTGTCACGATGGCTCAATCCGCCTCACTTGTTAACACGGAATTGAGTGGCTGGCGAGCATTTGACAGCAATCGCAATCGCTATGCAGTAATCAACAACCTGCTGGACGAGGCTTTCCGTAAATACCGTGATTACGTGTATGAGTATCATCGCCTTGGACTGGATGAGATGTCACAAAACGTGGCTAACGCACGGGCTCGCATCGCCAACGGCATAGGTGTACTACGCGATGCCAATCGCTCTCGCCCAGCCACATATGTTGTCAACACATTCCTGGATGCCAAAGCAGACGAACTGGTGAATATATTCTGCAAGGGAACCGATGCAGAAAAAAGGCAAGTCTATGAGATCCTAATCGATATCGACCCAACACGTCAAAACACATACGATAAAATTAATCAGAAATAGATGTTAACGCACTTACACATACGTAATTATGCTCTAATCAGCAGTTTAGATATAGATTTCAGCAGCGGTTTCTCGGTCATAACGGGTGAAACCGGTGCCGGAAAAAGTATCATCTTAGGTGCATTAGGATTGGTATTGGGCGGACGAGCAGATTGCAAAGTCATCACAGAAGGAGAGGAGCGATGCATCATCGAAGCCACGTTTGATGACATGATTATACGCCGCGAGCTCAACCAAAACGGACGGTCGCGATCATTTGTGAATGACGAGGTCATCAGTCAAACAGAGTTGAAGAAATTAGCGAGTCATCTGCTGGACATACACTCTCAACACGAGAATCTGCTGATCTCGGACGAGAATTATCAGTTGAATTTAGTAGATACCATTGCTGAGAATCACGATGTACTGGCAGCATACGAGGCCGAATTTCAGCAGTATCAGGATGTAGTAGCCCAACTGCACGAAGCAGAGGCACTCTATCGCAAAAGCCAATCGGATGCCGACTATCTGCAATATCAATATGAGCAACTGAGTAGCGCACATCTACAAGCAGGAGAACTGCAAGAACTGGAAGAAGAACAATATCGACTGTCGCATGCAGAAGAAATCAAATCTGCTCTGCAGACAGCCAATCAGGTACTGGATAACGATGAGGGAGGAGTCATTGCCATGCTGCGCTCCATACACATTGAGGATGCTGCAGCAGAACTTGACAATCGCCTGCAAAGCACTCGTATCGAATTGCAAGATATCCAACACGAGGTAGAGCGAATGATGGATCACATCGAGTATGATCCACAACGCCTATCCGAAGTAGAGGAGCGCATAGACCTAATCAATACATTACTTCGCAAACATGACGTCAGCACAGTAGAAGAACTGATTGCCCTATGCAATCGTCTGGAGCAACAATGCCAACGTATTGACAGCTTCGATGAGGAAATCAAGCAGCTGAAGCAAGAGGTTAACCAATGTCACGCGCGAGTGGTAGAGGCTGCAGCCACTCTCACACAGAGCAGGCAAGCAGTATCAGCACAAATAGCAGATAATCTGGTGACAGGACTGGCGAAACTGGGCGTGGCTCATCCACAAATAGAAATACAAATCACTCCTCTACCCGACTACACACCAACCGGAAATGACGATGTGCAGATACTATTTGCTGCAAACCTGAATCAGACCGTTCGTCGCGTATCGGAGGTGGCATCAGGTGGTGAGATTAGCCGACTGATGCTCTGCATCAAGGCACTCACGACATCCAGAACAGGACTACCAACGATTATCTTTGATGAGATAGATACGGGTGTCAGCGGGGAGATTGCAACACAGATGGCACATATCATGCAGACGATGGCACAATATCAACAGGTCATCTCCATCACACACCTGCCGCAAATAGCCGCGCGAGGTGCACAGCATTATCGCGTATTCAAACACGATACCGAACTACGCACAGAAACCAATATCTGTCAATTGGACGATAGACAACGAATTGAGGAGTTGGCGACCATGCTATCCGGAAAAAATCCAACGGATGCTGCTCGCGAGAATGCCAAACAACTACTAAACCGAGTGTAAGGGTGTACCAGGATATAACTCATGTAAGGCTAATCACATACTAATCACATACTACGAAACTTTTAGAATTCTTATGCAAGAAATCGAAAATATGGAGATCTTCTGGGAGAAAGTGATTGCTTCCGGAGTCGATTTAGGAAAACGAATGATAGCCGCCGTACTCATTTTTGTAGTGGGGCACTATCTGATTCGTCTGGTGAATTGGCTGCTTAATCGCAGCATGAATAACAAGACTTTTGATCCGGAGATTCGTTCGTTCCTGGGAAGTGCGGTCAGCATCGGCCTCAACGTACTGCTGGTCGTAGCCATCATTGGCGCACTGGGCATAGAGACAACATCAATCGCGGCGTTGCTCACCTCTGCGGGTGTAGCGATAGGTATGGCTCTATCGGGACAAATGCAGAACCTTGCAGGCGGCATCATCATCCTGCTACAACGTCCGTACCGCATCGGAGACTACATCATCACAACCGGAGCAGAAGGTACCGTCACAAGCATACAGATATTCTGTACCAAGATGTTGACGCCTGATAACAAGGAGATTACGATACCCAATGGAATGATTTCATCCAATGTGCTGACCAATATCTCGGCACAAAAAACGCGTCGCATAGACTTTGAGATAGATGTAGAATACGATAGCGATTTGGATCATGTGCGCGAGGTGCTGCAAGAGATTGTAGATGCAGACGAGCAAGTGCTACACGATCCTGTGCCAATGATAGCCGTCAGCGGACTGAAGGATAGTTCGGTAGGTGTCAAACTGCGAATTTGGGTGGAGGCAGTCCACTATTGGGAGGTATATTTCCGCATGAATGAGACCATCTATCGTCAATTCAACAAGAATAACATCTCATTCCCATTCCCTCAACTCACCATCCACCAAGGTTAAACTGCAAAAAGAAATCCAAGCCATGCTACCTCTACCAGAACGATTACGCCCACGCACGCTGGACGACTATATAGGACAACGACACCTCGTTGGTCCAGGCGCCATATTGCGCCAAATGATCGAATCCGGCAACCTATCCAGCTTCATACTGTGGGGGCCTCCGGGTGTGGGCAAAACGACCTTGGCAAAGATAATAGCACATCAACTGGAACGTCCGTTCTACACGTTGTCGGCAGTCACTAGCGGAGTGAAAGAGGTGCGCGAGGTCATCGATAAGGCGAAACGCACGATGGCAATGAATACTGGTATATTTGCCGGTCAGACGGATCAACGATCCCCTATCCTATTCATTGATGAAATCCACAGATTCTCCAAGTCACAACAAGACAGTCTGCTCGGCGCAGTAGAAGAGGGAACCATCACCCTCATTGGTGCCACGACAGAAAATCCGAGTTTTGAGGTAATCAATCCATTGCTGTCCAGATGTCAAATCTATGTGCTCAAGTCGCTGGAGAAAGAGGATCTGCTGGAACTTCTACAACGCGCAATCACACAAGACGAATACATCCGCTCACTCAATCTCGAAATACAAGAGACTGAGAGCATCCTGCGATACAGCGGAGGAGATGCACGCAAACTACTGAACATCATAGAGTTAGTCACAAACTCCGGTGCGCGTATAATAGACAATGAGACCGTAACGAGACAGCTGCAACAGAATCCTGTGGCATACGACAAGGACGGAGAACTGCACTACGACATCATATCTGCGTTCATCAAATCCATTCGTGGTAGTGATCCTGATGCGGCAATCTACTGGTTGGCCAGAATGGTGGCTGCCGGCGAGGACCCTAAATTTATCGCTCGTCGATTAGTAATATCAGCCAGCGAGGATATCGGACTTGCCAATCCCAATGCGATGCTGGTAGCCAACGCATGCTTTGATACACTAACCAAGATTGGCTGGCCGGAAGGACGTATTCCATTGGCCATGGCTACCATCTATCTCGCCACCTCCCAGAAGTCCAATTCCGCCTATCTGGCTATTGATAAAGCACTAGCAGAAGTGGAGCGAAGCGGCAATCAACCGGTGCCACTACACCTCCGCAATGCCCCAACCAAACTGATGGAGGAATTGGGATACAAAGAAGGATATAAGTATGCTCACGATTATCCCAACCACTTTGTACGTCAGCAATTTATGCCGGACGAACTGATTGGAACACGTTTTTGGGAGGCACAAGGCAGTCCTCAAGAGCAAAAAATAGCCGAGTGGATGCGCCACCTTTGGGAAGATAAATAATACATGCAATAGGACAAGGCTACCCCATCGGTGTGGGGTGTTATAAGCAATCACGCAGAATAGCTGCAATGTCGGCCTCATGCAGAGGAACCCAAGCCTTATCAAGTCCCTCATTTTCTGCCACATGATGTGCCATCTCATCGATTCGGCTATCATCAATACCAACCTCGTGTAGCGTCATTGGGACACCTACTCCACGGTAGAAATCGTGAATAGCCTCGATAGCCTGCTCGGCTGTATCAACACCGAATACGCCTTTACCGAAACTGGTGCAACGCTCCACAACCTGCTCGTGCAAGGCACCGGTGGTGCAATTGAGGATATGCTTCATCCAACGTGGCGTTACGATTGCCAGTCCCTCGCCGTGTGTGATGTCGTAGTGACCACTGAGGGCATGCTCGATGGCATGCATAGGCCATCCGCTACGCTTGTTTCCCAACGCATAGATACCATTGCATCCCAGCGTGGTAGCATAGAAAATTTCGGCGCGAGCCTCGTAGTTTTCGGGGTCGTGAAGTACAATCTTCACATTGTGAATGAGCGAGCGAATAGCACCCTCCATGAAAGCATCATTCATCATGATATGTTCGCCACAGAAGTACTGCTCCATGATGTGATTGATGCAATCCGCCACGCCTGCAAGTGTCTGTTTTACAGGCAAAGTGAAGGTATAAGTAGGATCAATAAATGATACCGATGGGAAGCAATATGGCGAGAAATATGCCAACTTATCATTGGTCTCGGTACGTGAAATCACGCCTCCGCAATCGTACTCGGAACCAGTAGCCGCCAGCGTGATAATGTCCACGATAGGTACAGCAGAGGTATTACGGACTTTTCCCGTCACAACATCCCAAGGATCTGCATCGCTGCATGCCGCTCCGGCAATCGCCTTGGTGCAATCCAACACCGAGCCACCACCGACAGACAGAATCACATCAATGTGCTTCTCCTTACAAATCTTCACACCCTCCAGCACACTGGGGTTGAATTTCGGATTGGGTTCGATGCCCGGCAATTCGTACAACTCCTTGTCGCTCAGAAGAGACTTCACCTGATCGTATAATCCACTGCGCTTGATGCTACCACCACCATAGGTGATGAGTACGCGAGAGCCAAACTGTGCCATCACTTGTTGCAGCTTCTCTGCCACTACTCCTTTGCCGAAAATAAGACGAGTAGGAGTCTGATAATCAAAATTTACCATAGTATATCTGTATTTACAATTAGTTCTTGATTGGGGGATAAGTTGATATTGATTATTTCGAGTGCAAAGTTAGTAAAAAATATTGGAATATGCAAATATTGAAATGATTTTTAGGGGAGAGGTAGAAAATTTACTGGGCTATGTATTTAAAAGGAACTCTTAAGAAATCGCAAAGAGTTGCTTCAATGCGTGTGATGGAGAAGTCGGCAGACAGGAGCGAACTGTTACCAGCGAAGGGAAGGCAGATGTGCGCCGAACCTGCGCCGAGGGTCGGATGAGGGGCGAACGACAGTCGGTAGGGACTTGCCGGGGACATGGTCGGCATCTGCTCTGGTGCTGCTCGGGAGCTGCCATAAGCACAGATTCTCCATGATAGAAAAAAAACATAGTGGCGGATGATGGCGGTTTGTGGCGGTTTACCGCCATCATCCGCCATCAACCGCCACTACCCTGTAAATAATAATTGAAAAAGGTACCACATGTAATAATTGAAAAGTATACCATTTGGAACGAGATTTGTATCTTTTAAGGTGCAAACCTACAAAGAGTAAAACAATGATCCAAATGGAAACGAAACAAGAGATTTTACA